>CAYWWT010000037.1:0-15964 GCA_964461855.1 uncultured Rhizobium sp.
ACCGCTACATCACCGACCGCTTCCTGCCCGACAAGGCCATCGACCTGATGGACGAGGCCGGTTCGCGCCTGCGCATGCAGGTGGATTCCAAGCCCGAGGCGCTGGACGAACTCGACCGGCGCATCGTGCAGATGAAGATCGAGCGCGAGGCGCTGAAGAAGGAGAACGACAAAGCCTCCCAGGATCGGCTCGCCACGCTGGAGCATGATTTGGGCGAACTGGAGGACAAATCCGCCTCGCTCACCGCCAAATGGCAGGAAGAGAAGAAATCCGTCGCCGATGTTCAGGGCCTGAAAGAGCGGCTGGATAATGCCCGGCAGGAAGTGGAGATCGCGCAGCGTCGCGGCGATTTCGCGCGCGCGGGCGAACTCACCTATGGCGAGATCCCGACGCTCGAGAAGCGTATCCGGGACATCGACGAGAAGAACAATGCCGCGCTGGTGAATGAGGCGGTCACGCCCGAAAATATCGCGCAGATCGTGTCGCGTTGGACCGGCATTCCGGTCGACAAGATGCTGGAAGGCGAGCGCGAAAGGCTCCTGCATATGGAAGCGTCATTGGAAAACCGCGTCGTCGGCCAGGATGAGGCCGTACGCGCCATTTCCAATGCGGTGCGCCGTGCGCGGGCGGGACTCCAGGATCCCAATCGCCCGATCGGCTCCTTCCTGTTCCTGGGCCCCACGGGCGTGGGCAAGACCGAGTTGACCAAGGCCCTGGCGTCTTTCCTGTTCGACGATGACACCGCGATGGTGCGCATCGATATGAGCGAGTTCATGGAGAAACATGCTGTGGCCCGGCTGATCGGGGCGCCGCCCGGCTATGTCGGTTATGAGGAGGGCGGTGTCTTGACCGAAGCGGTTCGCCGCCGGCCTTATCAGGTCATTCTCTTCGACGAAGTCGAGAAGGCCCATAGCGACGTGTTCAACGTGCTGCTCCAGGTTCTGGACGATGGCCGCCTGACGGATGGCCAGGGCCGCACGGTCGATTTCCGCAACACGGTGATCATTCTGACTTCCAATCTCGGCACCGAGTTTCTTTCGGTGGACGAGGGCGGCGACCAGAAGCACGCACGCGCCCAGGTGATGGCTGCGGTTCGGTCTCACTTCCGGCCGGAATTTCTCAACCGGCTGGACGGGATCATCCTGTTCCACCGGCTGAGCCGGGCGAATATGGACAAGATCGTGGACATTCAGATCGGGCGGCTTTCGCGACTTCTGGCGGATCGCAAGATCACGATCGCCCTTGACCATAAGGCAACCGAATGGCTGGCGCAGGCAGGTTACGATCCAGTCTATGGCGCGCGTCCGCTCAAACGCGTCATTCAGCGGCGGCTGCAGGATCCGCTGGCGCAGATGATTCTGGAAGGGCGGATCGCCGACGGTGCGAACATCAGGGTCGGTGCCAGCAAGACGGGGTTGACGCTCAACGGTCAGGAATTCACAGCATCCGCGGACGAACTGATCGATGCGGCACCGGCGGGAACCGCGCTCAACTGAGCACGGTTTCGCGTCAGGTCATTTCGCCTTGGCCTGACGCAGATCGGTCGAGATGTCGGCGACTTTGGTCTCCAGCGGCAATCCGGCGATGATCGCGTCGGTCTTGAGCCTGTGATCCAGGAATTCGCGCAATTCCTTGCCCGAAAGCGTGCGGCCTTCCGCGATCTTGACGGTCAGCGGATTGACCTGAGAGCCGTTGATCCGGATTTCGTAATGCAGGTGGGGGCCGGTCGCCAACCCGGTCATGCCGCTATAGGCGAAGACCTGGCCCTGGCGAACCCGCCCGCCGCGCCGCATGCCGGGCGCGAAACGCGAGAGATGCCCATAAGCCGTGGTGTAGCCATTGCCGTGATTGATCATGACGAAATTGCCATAGCCGCGGGCGGTGCCCATGAAGGATATCTGGCCGGCGCCCGCCGCCATCACCGGCGTGCCGCGGGGAACCGCAAAGTCCACCCCCTTGTGCATCCGCGTGTATCCCAGCACCGGGTGGAAGCGCGAGCCGAAACCGGATGAAATCCGCGCGCCGTCCACCGGCGTCTTCATCAGCAGGCCTTTGGCGGATTGGCCCTTGGCGTCGAAATAGTCGGCCGACTGGTCGGGATCGCTCTGGTAGCGGTAGAGCGTGATGTCCTTCCCGTCGAGCCGCATGCGCGCGTAGTTGATATTGCCGGTCTTCGCCGGCTGTCCTTCCGGCGTGTAATAATAATCGTAATAGACTTCGAAACTGTCGCCCGGATGCAGATCACGCTGGAAGTCCACCTTGTAGGAGAACATCCGGATCATCTCGATCACGATATCGGCGGGGATGCCGGCCTGCATCCCGGCGAGATAGAGGCTGGAATCGATGGTGGCGCCGGCCCGATGACGGTGGACTTCAAGCTGCTTCTTGGCGATGTCGGCCGTGAACCCGCCATCGGTCGTCCGTGTAATCGTGATGTCCTGTTCAATCGTCGGCGAAAAATGCAGCGACAGAAGCCGTGAAATCGCCTGGGACGTCGCCGGCGTGGCACCGGCCTCGCTGTCGTCGGAAACCGGAACCGTTACCGGCTTTTTGTTGACCATCACGATTGTGGTTTTCGCCGAAGCGTTCTTCGCGGCATTGGGCGCCACCGCATAGGTAAGGTCGATGGTCATGCCGGGTTTCAAGGTATGCGGATTGAATTCCTTGCCCATGGCGGCAATGGCGGCGGCGGCATCGTTCGCCGATATGCCCTGATCCTCCAGCGCGCCGCCCAGCGTATCGCCCTGGTCCAGCGCCACAGTGCGTGTCTCTTCGCCCGGGTTGTTGTCCTGGTCTTCGTCGCCTGTGGCGGCCTGACCTTTCTGCGGCAGGAAGGCGGCGAACTGATCCGCGCCGCCCGCGCGTACCAGCTTCATGAAAAGTTCGTAGGCCACCGGCGTACGGCTGGGCTTGCCGACCAGCGGACCGGAAACCGGCAGGGTGCCGATGGCCATCAAAGTGACGGATCCGGCAACCAGAAGTGAGAGCGTGGCGGAAACCAGCGTCCAGCGCCCGTCGGTGGTGCTCAAGGCGACGCCGACGCGTCGCATATGGTCCAGTGCCAGCCGGGAGCGCCGCGCTCCGTGTCCCTCGATCATTTCGGTCCTGTGATGTGTGGCAACGGCGGCAAAGCGCCGAGCCCAGCCCAATCAACCGCGAGACCCGCCCCGACGCGCGACGCGGTGAATAAGCCCTACCGCTGCCAGGGCCGTCAAGCGTTTTTGCCATCAACAGCCTGTTCCGCTTGAGAGATTCTATAAATGCCGCAGGCATGACGCGGAGCGGTCCGGCCTGCTAAAGCAGAGGCATGCACCCGGCGGTTCGATTCCTGCTGATCTTTTTCCTGTTTTTTCCGGCCCAGGCCTGGGCCTGGGGGCCGGAAGGGCATGAGATCATCGCTCACCTTGCTGGGCATAATCTCACGCCCGCGGCGCGCCTGCACATCGCGCAGTTGCTGGGCGGCGACCCACCGCCGTTGATGGTTCTGGAATCCAACTGGGCGGATGAAATCCGCAGCGACCGGCCCGAGACCGCCGCTTGGCATTTCGTCAATATCGAAATCGGCAGCAGGGGCTACAATCCACGCCGCGATTGTCCGCGCGACAATTGTGTGGTGCGCCAGATCGAGCGTGAGATCGGGTTGCTGCGCGATCCGCGTTCATCCCGCGAGGCGCGGCTCGAAGCGTTCCGCTTTCTAATTCATTTCGTGGGCGACCTGCATCAACCACTGCACGCGGCCGACCGGTACGACAAGGGCGGCAACGCCATGGTGGTTTATCAAGGCCGGCGGCGCACGAGTTTGCACCGGGTCTGGGACCAGGATGTGGTTGCGGCTCTCGGCCCGGACGCGATGATAGTGGCGGGAAGCATCCAGGCGGAAACGACGCCGCAGGATAAAGCCAGGATCGCGGCAGGGACGCCGGCGGATTGGGCGAATGAAAGCTTCCGGCTGGCATCGCGGGAAATCTATGCGCGTTTTCCCAGGTCCGGTCCGGCCCGGCTGCCGCGCGATTATGCGGCGCGGGAGCGCGCCGTGGTGCGCTTGCAGTTGCAGCGCGCGGGTCTCAGGCTGGCAGCAATCCTCAACCGGATTTATCGCTAGCCGCGATCGTTTCATGCAGGATAGGATAGATTTCGTCCTGCCAGCGGCGGCCCGAAAAAACGCCATAATGCCCGGCGCCGGGTTGAATATGGTTGCGCTTTTGCGGCGCGTTCGGGCAGAGCGCCAGCGCCGCGCTGGTCTGTCCCACGGAGCAGATGTCGTCTTTCTCGCCTTCGATGGTCAGCAGCCATGTTTGCTGGATCAATTCCGGATCGACCCGCTCGCCGTGATAGGCCAACGTACCGCGCGCCAGACGGAATTCCTGGAACACGTTGCGCACCGTCTCGAGGTAAAACTCCGCCGGAAGGTCTGCGACCGCCAGGTAATCGTCATAGAAGCGGCGATTGGCGGCGGCCTCGCGCTCATGCCCGCGCAAGACATGACCGATCATGTCCCATTGGGCGCGAATATGCCGGGCGGGATTCATCGAAAGAAAGGCTCCGACCTGAATGAAGCCGGGATAGACCGGCCGGCCCGCACCCGCAAAACGCGCCGGCACGCGCGCGATCAGATTATTCTCGAACCAGGACAAGGGATGGCTGGTGGCGAACCGGTTGACCTCGGTGGGATTGATGCTGGCATCCACCGGACCCGCCATCAAAATCATGCCGCGCGGGATAGCAGGATTTTCATGTTTCGCCATCACGGCCACGGCCGCCAAAAGCGCGGCGCAGGGCTGGCACACCGCGACGGCATGCGCGCCGGGGCCGATCTCTTCCAGAAAGCGAATGAGATGCGCGACATATTCGTCAGTGCCGAAGCGCCCCGCGCTGGCCGGAATGTCGCGCGCATTTTTCCAGTCGGTGATGAAGACGTCGTGATCCGCCAGCATGGTGCGTGCGGTATGGCGCAGCAGGGTGGCGAAATGACCCGCCATGGGCGCCACGATCAGCACACGCGGCTGCGCCGTGCCGATGTCTTTGCGAAAATGCAGAAGGCGGGCGAATGGCGTTTCGTGCGCGATCTCTTCGTGGACGCCGACCTCGCGTCCATCGATCGTCACGCTGCCGATCTCATAGTCCGGCCGGTCGTGGCTGAGACCCGCGCGGGACAAAAGCTCGGCTGCCGCCGTCAAGCCGCGAAAGAACATGTTGCCGCCAGGGCCGATGCGGCTGTTGTCGAACAGAACATGGGTGAGGCCCGCAAAGGCCCGGCCAGTGGACAGAAAATCCGCCTGCGCCTGATACGCGTCGTACAACAGCATGCGCAAGCCCTCGGAACGCCCCGGATTCCAGCAGCCTAGCGCAATTTATGCTGCAGTGCGAAAGGATTTTGCGTTAAGACGCGCCGCTCTGGTTCGCCCGGGTCTGGAGCTGGACGAAATTCTGGATGCCCATCTGCTCGATCAGCCGGATCTGGGTTTGGAGCCAGTCGATATGCTCTTCTTCGCTCTCCAGAATATGCGTGAACAATTCGCGGCTGACATAATCCTTGATGTTCTCGCAATGACTGATCGCCATTTTCAAGTCGGGCAGGGCGCGGGTCTCGAGCGATAGATCGCAATCGATCAGTTCGCGCACATTCTCGCCGATCATCAGCTTGCCCAGATGCTGCAGATTGGGCAGGCCGCCCAGGAACAGGATGCGCTTGATGAGCGCATCGGCATGCTTCATTTCGTCGATCGATTCCTCATATTCCTTGCGCGCGAATTCGCTGAGGCCCCAATCGGCCAGCATGCGCGAATGCAGGAAATACTGATTGATCGCGGTAAGTTCGTTCTTGAGAACGATGTTGAGGAATTTGATGGTGGTGGGATCGCCGGGCAGGGAGGCGTGCGGGCTGGGGCCCGGGGCTTCGGCGGGAACTACGCGGCCGCCACCAGAACGGGTTTTTCGTCCAGCATTCCCTCGATTGTTTCCTGGCATCGTCCGCAATTCTTTCTCACGCCGCAGCGCGCATAAACGTCTTCCGAACAGCAGGCGCCGCTGTCGATGGCGGTGCGGATTCGGTCTTCATTCAGCCTATTGCAGACGCAGACGATCATGAAAGGAAACCTTCTGACGGCTCCAGTATATAGATTAGTTGCGAGTGATTGTCAATGTCAGGGTTGGGGCGGGTTTTCCGGCCCGGCCAGGGTCTGTACCCTGACATAATCGGTCTTGCCGGTCCCCAGGACCGGGAGCGCTTCGACCGTCACAATCCGGCG
The DNA here is from genome assembly GCA_964461855.1 of uncultured Rhizobium sp. Taxonomy (GTDB): domain Bacteria; phylum Pseudomonadota; class Alphaproteobacteria; order Micropepsales; family Micropepsaceae; genus Rhizomicrobium. The sequence goes on from CAYWWT010000037.1 coordinate 6,249, forward strand.
GGGCACCGACAATTCCGACACCCCGTGATTTTGCGCCCATGCCACCAGATCCAGGCGTTTGGCTTCAGCCTTGTCGGTCACCAACACGATCTGCTCGCCCTTGGCGCGGTCTTTCACCGCCACCGCGGCATGGTGATGATCGGGCCAGGCAGCGGCGGCGACATTTTCCACCACAGCCAGCGAGACCGTCTCGCCGCCGATCTTGGCAAAGCGTTTGACCCGCCCGCGAATGGCGATAAAGCCGTCCTCGTCGATGCTGGCGACATCGCCGGTGTCGTACCAGCCATCGTCCGGCGGCACGATCACGCCCGGCGCGTCAGGCTTGATATAGCCCAGCATGACATTGGGACCCTTCACCACCAGAAGGCCCGCATTGGGAATGCCTTCGACGGGATCGAGCCGGGCTTCCATGCCCGCCATCAATCGTCCCACCGTGCCCGGCCGGTTGGCTTCGATCTGGTTGGCGGCGATTACGGGCGCGGCTTCCGTGACACCATAGCCTTCCAGAATCTCCATGCCGTATTTGCGGCGGAACAGGGCGCGGGTTTCGTCGCGCACCCGCTCGGCGCCGCAGACGGCAAGCCGCAAGCTGTTCAGATCACCGCTTTCGCCCGCGCGCGCATATTGCGTAATGAAAGTATCGGTCGACAAAAGGATGGTGGCGCCCATTTCGCGGATGCGCTTTACGATCTCATGCGGTTGTAGCGGGGTGGGATGACAAACGACTTTCACGCCGGCGACCAGCGGCAGCAAAAGCCCGACCGTCAGTCCGAAGCAGTGAAAAGCGGGAAGGGGATTGAACAGCACATCCTCGTCATAAAGGTCGATATGGGCCCGCACCTGGGCGATATTGCTGACGATATTGGCATGGCTGAGCGCCACGCCCTTGGGCTGGCCTTCGGTGCCGGAGGTGAAAAGGATCGCCGCCGGCTTGTCGTTTCTCGACGCATGCGTCACCAGCCCAGGCGCGATGCCGCCGGCCAGCGCAGTGAGCTTGTCGGTCAGGGAAATTTTCGCGCGCACATCTTCCAGAAAGACCAGTTCGGCCACTTTGCCGATGGCCGCGGCGGCGGTCTCCAGCTTGCCCAGTTCGATGAAGCGGCGCGCGGTGACGACGCGCCGGATCTGCGCCGTGCGGACCGCGCTTTGCAGGTCGGCCGGGCCGGAGGTGAAATTGAGCATGGTGGGAACGCGGCCGAAGGCGCTGAGCGCCAGAAAGGCGATTACGGCACCCGCGCCGGTGGGCAGCAGAACGCCCACATTCTCTCCGCGCCCGGTTCCGCGCTTCAGCGCATGGCCGAGCGCGAAGCTTGCCCGTGCCAGATCGTTGTAGGTCAGGACGCGGCCGTCGACATCGACCAGAGCCGGCGTCTTGCCGCCGAATTCCGCCCGTGCATCCAGAAAGCTCTGAAAGATCGTTCCGCGCAAGCGACGCGGGTCAAACGGCTGGCGCGTGGGACGGCCGGACGGATTGGCTCTGAGGGCGCTCTCCATGATTCCATTGTAACATGACGGCTTAACGAAACAGTCTAGGCATCGAGGCCGATGGCGTGGAATCTGTTACAACCGGCCGGGATCGCAGGAAATCGGGGACGCGATGTTCAATTCCATGAATACTGGGCTCATCAAAGCCGTGCCGCTCGCCTTGGGTCTTCTTTTGCCCTCGCTTTGCGCGGCCCAGCCTGCCCAGCCGGCTATGGACCGCGACTTGATCGAGGTGACGGTTCCGGGTCTGCAACGCCTTTATGCAGAGCACAAATACACCGTCGCCCAGGTAACCCAGTGGTATCTGGACCGGATCGCGCGCTATGACGGTATCTACCGCGCCGTCGAAACCGTGATGCGCAAGGAAGCGCTGGCCGCGGCTACGCGCGAGGATGCCGAAAGCAGCCCGCATGGCCCGCTCTGGGGCGTACCCATTGTCATTAAAGCCAACACCAGCATCCAAGGTCAGGTGACGACGGATGGCTGGTCGGGCTTTACGCGGCCGGGCGAGGAATTGATCGCGCCGCGCGACGCCCAGGTGGTGGCCAAGTTGAAGGCGGCGGGCGCGATCATCATCGGCCATACCAACATGCCGGACTTCGCCAATTCCGATGGCAGCCGGTCTTCTTCCTTCGGCCGCACCGGCAATGCCTATGATGTGCGCTTTTCGCCCGGCGGCTCTTCCAGCGGCACGGTGACGGCGGTGACCGCGAACATGGCCATGCTGGGCACCGGCACCGACACCGCCAACTCCATCCGCATGCCGGCAGCGACCAGTGCCGTGGTCGGCGTATTTCCCACCCGCGGCCTGGTCAGCATCGCCGGCATCGCGCCGCTGGATTGGATGCTCGACAACACCGGCCCTATCGCCCGCACCGTCACGGATGCCGCTATCGCCCTGTCCGTGATGCAGGGATCCGATCCGCTGGATCCTGTCACCGCCAAAGCGCCCGCCAATGCGCAGCGCGGCCCTTACACGTCTTTTCTCAAGCCCGGTTCACTGAAGGGCAAGCGTTTCGGCGTGCCGGCCTTTCTGTTGAAAGGCACATCGACACCGTTCCATGGCACGCCCGCCAATGTGCCCGAATGGGCGGCCCGCAAACGCATTGCCGATCGCTTTCTCCCCCTGGAAGAACCGACACGCATCGCGTTCCTGAAAAATCTGGATGAGCTGCGTGCGGCGGGAGCCACCATCGTGATGGACGATACGGTGTTGCCGGATGAATTCGTGACCCTGACAAGCCGCATCGGGACCTACCCCTATGTGCGCGATGGCATGCAACGATTCCTGAAGGATTTCGGTCCGCCGCAATACCGTTCGATCGAGGACTATATGAAGGCCGTGGGCCAGCCCATCGGCGCCAATGTGATCGGGGAGGGTGTGGGCAGTTCGCATATCGGCGGGGTCACGCTGTATCAGCGCGGTCTGAACAACGATCCTGAAGCCGAAGCGAATGTGTATGGCCCGCGCCGCAAAGCCATGGCGATGTATCTGGAAACCATGGATCGTTTGAAACTCGATGCCTATGTCTATCCGCCGATCCAGATGCCGCCGCCGGATGAAACCTTGCCGCAGAATGGAGAGGTAAGCGACGGCCCGCACTCGGATACGGGTTGGGTCAACATGCTGGGTGTGCCCGCTGTTGTGGTGTCGGGCGGCTTCTATTCCGGCGGGTTGCCGGTGGGATTGGAATTCTCCGGCCGTCCCTGGCGCGACGGCGATCTCTTGGGAATCGCCTATGGCTTTGAACAGGCAACCCACCATCGCCACCCGCCTGTTTTGGTGGAAGCCGGGCTGTTGCCGAACGCGCCGTGACGCATGGATTATAAACTCGCGCTTGTGCCGGGACGCGACTGCGGCGGCTGCACCGTCTGCTGCACGGCGATGGCGATTGACAGGCCGGAGATCCAGAAAGAAGCGGGCGTGACCTGCCGGCACTGCACTCAAACGGGTTGTGCGATCTATGACACGCGTCCATCGCTGTGCCGCGAATATCATTGCGGCTGGCGGCAATTGCCGATTCTGGACGACAGCTGGCGGCCCGACCGTTCCGGCGTCTTTGTCGAACTCGAGCCTTATGAAGACCAAACCGCGATCAGTCTGGTGCTGGTGGGCAATCCGCTCAAAATCGTCCGCCAGCCCTGGTTTCTCGATTTCGTTGCGACCGGCATACAGGGCAATCTCCCGCTCATGCTCGGCATTCCCGGGCCGCCTGGCCATCAGGGAGCGTCGTTGATGTTGAACACCAAGGAGATGCTGCACGCGGCGCAGACGTCACGGGCGGCGGTGAAGGCCGAACTGGAAGCCGAATTGAAGCTGCTGCGAAATTACGATTTCGCTCCGCGCCTCATTCGCCATACCGGCAACGATGTCGGACGTTGATCAGGCGCGCAGGCGCTTGGCTTCGGTCCAGAGCTTTTCGGCCCTGTCCGTCAGCGCATCCTGAACCGGCTGGACAATCTCCCGCTGAAACCGCCTGGGTCCGAACAAGGCAACCGCCAGGCCCATCAGGCCAAGAGCCCCGATCGCGCCCATGGCGCCGAGGGCGGCGGGACTGAGAAAGCGGCTGGCGGGCATGTGGCGGCGGGTAGCGGAGCGGCGGGTGGCCATGGCGTGAACCTTTTCAGCAAGCCTTTGGGCAACGTTCCGGCGGTGGAAAGGTTCAAGCCGAGGAATTAGTTCCCAATATTATAGATGCCGTACCAGGGCAGGCTTTGAAGCCCGCAAATACGGGCGTATATCAGTCATGATTGGCAGGAGGAGTTACAGATGAAAAAGCTCGCTCTTTTGTTCCTGGTCCTTCCTCTCCCAGCTTACGCAGCATCGGATGCCGGTCAGTTGCGGCTCCACCAGGCCGCTGAGGCCAGGACCGTGTGCGAAGCCAAAAACGAAGGGCCATCTAGCTCTCGTTATGGGGCTTGCGTGAACTATTATCTCCAAACCCATTACGGTTGGCAGGTCGCTCAACGGCGAGATGGATCGCTGGGAGTCGCCACCTTCACTCATGGGGTACCGCAGTCTTATTAGAGCAGCGCAAGCAATTAAGACCGCTTAATGGGTTTCGCCTTAGCGATGGCTTTGAACGAGCGCAGAAATGTCTCGCCCGTCTCGTCTACATTGGCCGCTTTCGCCGCCGCGATGAATTTCTCTTTCTGACTTAGCTTTGCATATCCCTTCGGCTTCTTGGCCTAAGGTTTCTTATCAGCCATTCGCGCTACCAACTGTTTCGTAGGTCAGCCGCTTGCCGATCACGCCCTTGAGAGCCTTCACGGCGCGGATTTCATCGTCCACGCCCAAGGCGACGCGGGCTTTGGTGCTTTATAGACCTATTCGCTGGTACGGGAAGTATAATATTGGGAATTAATTCTTATTTTGCATGGCCCTCGCGCGTCCGGAATGGATGCTTTTTCACCGGACCGCCTCTATATCTCCCTCATGACCGTTGTGATCGATCGCCTGACCCCGCGCCATCCCGAAAAGGCGCACCGCCCCGACCAGGATATTCCCAGAAAGCCGGACTGGATTCGGGTGAAGGCGCCGGTCTCGCGCGAGTATGCCGCTACCCGCGATGTGGTGCGCGAATACAAGCTGCACACGGTGTGCGAGGAAGCGGCCTGTCCCAATATCGGGGAATGCTGGACCAAGGCGCACGCCACCATGATGATCATGGGCGATGCCTGCCCGCGTGCCTGCGCCTTCTGCAACGTCAAGACCGGCTTGCCGTTGCCACTCGATCCCGCCGAGCCCGGCAATGTCGCCGCCGCGGTGAAGAAGCTGGGCCTGCGCCATGTCGTGATCACATCGGTTGATCGTGACGACCTGGCTGATGGCGGCGCCCGCCATTTCGCGGAGGTGATCGAGGCGACCCACACCGCCAGTCCAGGGACCAGCGTGGAAGTGCTGACCCCGGATTTCCTGCGCAAGGATGGCGCGGTCGAAGTGGTGATGACGGCGAAGCCCGAAGTCTTCAATCACAATCTGGAAACCGTGCCGCGGCTCTATCTCACCGTGCGTCCGGGCGCGCGCTATTACGCTTCGCTGCGCCTGCTGGAACGCGCCAAGGAGCTTTATCCGGAAGGCTTCACCAAATCCGGTCTGATGGTGGGCCTGGGCGAAAGCCGCGAAGAGATCATGCAGGTGATGGACGATCTGCGCGCGGCGAAGGTCGATTTTCTCACCATCGGCCAATATCTCCAGCCCACCCGCAAGCACGCCAAGCTGGACCGCTTCTGGACGCCGCAGGAGTTCGCCGGCCTGGAACAGGTCGCCCGCGCCAAAGGTTTCCTGATGGTGTCGGCATCGCCGCTGACGCGCTCTTCCTATCACGCCGACAGCGATTTCGCTGCGCTCAAGGCGGCGCGCGCGCAAGTTAAGTGACGGAGCGCTCGCAGAAAAAATGTGAAGCGGTTTTTCGTCCGCGAGCGCGGCCAAAATGACCGAGCACACCGAAAGCCGGATCGTTCCGTATACGGCCGATCTGATGTACGCCGTCGTTGCGGACGTCGGGCGTTATCCCGAATTTCTGCCCTGGGTGGTTGCGCTCAGGATCAAATCGCGATCGCGAGACGAGGGCCGCGAAATCCTGATGGCGGAAATGGCTGTCGGTTACCGCGCGCTGCGGGAACGCTACACCAGCCGCGTGGTTCTCGATCCAGGTGCTCGCACCATCGATGTCGTGGCCGTGGAGGGGCCATTTCATCGCCTGGAAAACCACTGGCGCTTCACCCCCGAAGCGGATGGCACGCGGGTCGATTTCCGTGTCGCGTTCGAATTTTCGAACCGGCTGCTGCAGGCGGCCGCGGGGCAGGCGTTCGGAAAAGTTTTGTTCAAGATGACCGACGCGTTTGCGGCGCGGGCCGCCAGTCTTTCGGCGCCTCAGTCCTGAGGCTATAGTCTTTCCCAAAATCGGGGGAGGCGTTGATGAAAAAGCTGTTGCTGTTGTCGGTGGCCACGCTTGCGCTGTCGGCGGGCACGGCGTCCGCCAGGACCATTCTTTTCATCGGCAACAGCTTCACCATGGGCTCCGGCTCTCCGGTGCATACCTATCAGGCGAACACCGTGCATGATCTCAATCCGCCCAACGACCGCGGGCAGACTTTGGGCGGCGTTGCCGCCGTCTTCAAGGAATTCACCAAGGAGGCCGGTCTCGATTACGATGTGAGCATCGAGGCGGTGGGCGGGCGCAATTTCGACTTCCATTACAACGAGCGCCTGGCGGCGATAGACCGCCCCTGGGATATCGTTGTGATGCAGAGCTATTCCCAACTGAACAAGGACCATCCGGGCGATCCGGCGATTGTCACCGAATATGGCGCCAAGCTCGATAAGGCGTTCCACGCCAAAAACCCGAATGTGCAGGTCTGGTTCAATGCCACCTGGTCGCGCGCCGACTATTCCTCGCCCGAGATCGCACCCTGGAAGGGCAAGCCGATCGACCAGATGGCCAAGGATGTCTATGCCGGCTTCGAGAAAGCCCGCGCGGCATCGCCGGATGTGGTGGGGATTATTCCGGTCGGCATGGCCTGGAACCGCGCCTGGGCAACGGGCGTGGCGGACAGCGATCCCACCGACGGTATCGGTCCGAACAAGCTCAATCTGTGGACCTATGACTCCCAGCATGGCAGCTCGGCCGGATACATCCTCGCCAGCCTTGTGATCTTCGGACAGCTGACCGGTCGCGATCCGCTATCCCTGGGCGAGCGTGAGCATGTCGCGATGGACCTGGGGCTTTCACGCGCACAGATAACGGCGCTGGAGCAAGTCGCGCATGACGAGCTGACCTCGCGGGGCGTCAAGCTGGCAATGAACTGAATCAGAAGCGCTCACGCAGCAGCATGAGCGCTTCTTTGACCGTTGCCATGCGAACGGCGTCGCGGCCGATATCGCCGAAGCGATGTTCCTGCACGATGGTATCGCCGGACGTGCGCGCCGTGGCGATATAGACGAGCCCCACGGGTTTTTCGGCGCTGCCGCCGCCGGGACCTGCGATGCCGGTCACCGCGACGCTCAACTGCGCGCGGGAATTTCTCAGCGCGCCCTCTGCCATGGCGCGCCCCACCGGGGCGGAAACCGCGCCATGTTCCGCGATAAGCTCATGCGGCACACCGAGAAGCTCTTCCTTGGCCCGATTGGAATAACTGACGAAGCCGCGTTCGACCACGTCGGAAGACCCCGGAATTTCCGTGAGCAAGGCGGCGATCAGTCCGCCGGTGCAGCTTTCCGCCGTCGCGATGCGAACATCTCTTTCCCGCGCCAGGGAAAGCAGCGCCTTTGCTTCGGACAAAAGCGCTTCCGGAAACATCAGATCGCGCCGCTATACTGGACGGCGCCCGCGATGATCGCGGCAGCGAGGCCTGCCAGCATATCGTCGGCCATCACACCCATGCCGCCCGGTAATTTCTCCGCCGCTGAGATCGGCCAGGGCTTCAAGATGTCGAACAGGCGGAACAGCAGGAAAGCCAGCGCAAACTGCGCCGCCGAAGCCGGAGCGAAATTAAAGCAGACACCGGCGCAGGCGAGCCATTGCCCGGCCAGCTCATCGATGACGCATTCGGACGGATCTTCGCGACCGGTCGCACGCACATGCGCGCCGCAGGCCCAGACGCCAATGCCGAAGGCGATCAAGCTGGCGGCAATCACGCCAGGCCCGCCGCCGAAATGCCGGGCGATATAGATCGCGAACGGCACCGCAACGATGCTCATCACCGTGCCCGATGCGATCGGGAAATAGCCGATACCGAACACCGAGGCGATGGTGGAAGAAATTCTCATGGCTTTATCCTTGCCCTTCGCTGCTTGAAGGCAGTCTTACGGTTGCGACGGCTTGCGCCGCCAGGCCTTCGCGGCGGCCGGTATAGCCCATGCCCTCGGTGGTGGTGGCTTTGACGCTGACGCGGTCGATGTCGAGCGCCAGGATCTCCGCGATGCGGGCGCGCATGGCGTCACGGTACGGCCCGATCTTGGGCCGCTCGCAGATCAGCGTGACGTCGCAATGAATCACTGCGCCGCCTTTCTGTTTCACCAGGCTGTTCGCGTGATCCAGGAATTTCCACGATGGGGCGCCTTTCCAGCGTTCATCGGTCGGCGGGAAATGCTGGCCGATATCGCCCGCGGCTATGCAACCCAACACCGCGTCGGTGAGAGCATGTAGGCCTGCATCGGCATCGGAATGCCCTTCCAGGCCATGGTCGTGCGGCACTTTCACGCCACAGAGCCAGACATGATCGCCTTGCGTGAAGCGGTGGGCGTCATAGCCCATGGCGCTGCGGGTTTCTCCCATGAGGAGGCGTTCGGCCAAAGCGAAGTCCTTTTCCGTCGTCACTTTCAGATTCTCTTCCTCGCCCGCCACCGCTTCCACCGCAAGGCCCGCCAGCCCGGCAATCGCGACATCGTCGGTCGCGTCCGCCTGTGCGTGCGTGCGATGTGCTTCCAGAATATCCGCGAAGCGAAACCCTTGCGGGGTCTGGGCGCGCTGAAGGCCATCCCGAGCGACGGTGATCCATTGGCCATCCTGCTGACGCCGGAGCGTGTCGGCCACATCCAGCATCGGGACGGCGCCGAGGGCACCCTTTTCCAATGCGGCGATCACCCGCGCGATCGCCGCGCGGGAGACCAGCGGCCGTGCCGCGTCATGGATCAGAACATAGTCGGGTGCGTCCGCTGCCAGCGCTTCCAGACCCATGCGCACGGAATCCTGGCGCCGGTCGCCGCCGATGATCGGGGCAGGAGCATCCGGACCAGCGGCCTTGGCATAAAGCGCTTCCTGGCCCGGACCGATCACCACCCGGACTGGCCAACCCGCGAAGGCATCCATTGTCCGGCGCACCATGGGGCGGCCCAGCAGCGCTTCATATTGCTTGGGTCCGGCCCGGCCGGTGCGTTTCCCTTTTCCGGCGGCGACGATCAGGACGGCGATGCGTGACATGAAACCCCTCTTTGCGCCTGCCTAACATTGGCGGCTCGCCCTTGCGATACATGTTTGCAAGCCGAGGGTTTGCCTATAATGTCACCAAAGGAATTTTTGTCTAAAAAATAGGCATGTCGTGCAGCCGGGCTTTCTGCGCCGTTCTCCCACAGAATTTCCCATCGCCAACACACTACCGTCACCCATTCTGGTGATCGGGCAGGCGCAGGAAATTCTCTACGCCAACCCAGCAGCCGAGCAATTCTTCGATACCGGCGCCGCGATCCTGCTGAAACTGCGGCTGCCGGATCTGCTCTCCTTCGACTC
>CAYWWT010000038.1:0-15897 GCA_964461855.1 uncultured Rhizobium sp.
AGGACGCAAAAGACTTCGCCCGCCGTCTTGCCTTCGGCCTCCGTGATCGCGGCGCGGATGCGCCGATGATCGTCTTCGCTCAGCATCACCAACTTCCCGAAGCGCCGCCGCCGCCGAAGCTGCCGCCACCGCCGCCGCTCCAGCCTCCACCGCTGCCGCCGCCAAAACCGCCACCGCCGAAACCGCGGCCACCGCCAATTCGCGGTCCGCCCAGGAACAACAACGGCCAGAAGCCGAAGCCGCCAAAGATTCGGCTGAAGGCGATCGCGACGAAGATAATAATGATCAGGATCGAAAGCGGATTGGCATTGCCGCTGTCGCTCTTCTGCAGTTGCTTCTGCGCCGCCGCCGCCCGGGCTTCTGCCGCCGAGGGATCAAGGGAAAGCTGTTGCATGAGTGCTGCTACGCCCGCTTGCGTGCCGCCATCGAAATCGCCCGACCGGAACCGCGGCAGAACAGCCTGCTGGATAATGATTTCCGAAAGCGCATCGGTCAGGATGGGTTCCAGCCCATAACCGACCTCGATTCGGACCTTGCGCTCTTTCGGCGCGACGATGAAGAGCACGCCATTGTTCAGCTTGGCCTGACCGATACCCCAGGCCCGCCCAAGCTGATAGCCGTAATCGGAAATCTCATAGCCTTGCAGCGAAGGCAGCGTCACCACCACCAATTGGCGCGAGGTGCGCGATTCCAGATTCGCCAGCTTCTGGTCGAGATCATCGCGCGTCTGCTGCGACAGGATATGCGCATCATCCACCACCCGTCCGGAGAGCGCGGGAAAACTCGGCGCCGCCAAAGCAGGCAGCGCCGAGAATAGAAACGCAATCAGAACAGTGGCAAATCGCATCTATGGATTGGCGGGCGGCGGTTGCGTAGCGGGTTGCGGCGCAGCCGTGTTGAAGTTTACCACCGGAGCGGATTGTGCCGCCGCGCTGGCGGCGAATTGCTGCGCCGGCTTCTGGTTCTTATAGATTGTGTTCGCCCACAGCACACCCGGGAATGTGCGCAGTTCGGTATTATAATCCTGCACCGCCGCATTGTAGTCGCGACGCGCGATCTCGATCCGGTTCTCTGTGCCTTCCAGTTGCGATTGGAGCGCCAGGAAGTTCTGGTTCGATTTCAGGTCGGGATAATTTTCTGTGATGGACAAGAGCCGCCCCAGGACCCCCGACAATTGGTCCTGCGCCTGCTGAAACTTCTGGAAAGCTGCCGGATCGGTAACGGTCGAAGCATCGATGGAGACATGCGTCGCGTTTGCACGCGCTTCCGTGACGGCCGTGAGAACGGACTTCTCCTGTGCGGCATAGCCCTGCACTGTCGAGACCAGGTTTGGAATGAGGTCGCTGCGGCGCTGGTACGCTGCCTGAACGTCGCCCAAACGTGCCTTTACCGTTTCGTCCTTGGTCGGTATGGAATTGACGCCACAGCCCGCCAGGACCAGCGTGAGGCCCAGCGCGACAAAGAGCTTGGGAAAAATCCCAGACATTTTCATGGGCAAATGCCCTCCTAAACCCACGCCGCAAAGATGGGGAACCCAGCGGGAACCGCAAGACGCTGGTGCCAAAATTTTGTCCTTGCTTTTGACCTTATTTGGCCGGCTGCGCCGTCTGGGCGCCTTTTACCGCGGAGGATTTCACCGGCGCGCCCTGGTTGCGGGCGTCCGCCAGGATGCCGGCACAATTGGCGTCCTTGGCCAGGCCGGGGTCGATGAACGCAAACAATGAAGCCAGCGGCGACAGCAGACCCAACCCCGCCCCGACGACCCCCTGGGCCACTGCCGATTTGGCGTCCACACCGACCGTGGGAGAACCCAGCTTGCCGGACACGGTAATTGGCGCCCGCAGATGCAGAAGCTCAAAATGCTTGGGCTGGCCCTTCATGGTCAAGTTCATCGTCTCATCTTTGAGATTGATGCTGCCATTTCCATCCACACGCGTCGGATCGGTGTCGAGCACGATCCGCTGCGACCCCAACACACCGTTCCGCGCATCGAAGCTCAACACCGCACAGCGCAGATCGGTGCTGCTTTGATCGCCGGACAAATTGAGGCCCAGGGCGCTCAAGACGTTGATCCCCATCCATTCCGCCAGCGATTTGCGCATCTGCCCGTGGGGCATCACCGCGGTCACTATGCCATTGGCGCTTGCGGCCACCTTGTGAACAGAAGTGCCGCTGCCGCTGAGCTTGGCGCGGGCTTCGACAATGCCGGACAGCGGCTTCTCTGCACCTTTGATGAAATGCTCAGTATGAATATCCGTGATGCGGGCATCGACGTCGGTAACCGGTACGGACTTGCGCGCGTCGATGGCAAGAGAACCCGACAATTTGCCGGCCACGAAAGCGAACGCCAGCGGCTTCAGGCGCAGGACGCCATTCTGGATGCTGATATGGGTAGTCAGCCCGCGCAGCGGGAAATCGCGGCTTTTGATGGAGCCTGCATCATAATCCACCTCGCCATTCACTTGCCGAAGGCGTTCGGTGTGCAGGGTCACATCCGGCAGAAGATACCCGCCGGTCTCCGCCAAGCTTTTGCCGCCGCGCAAGATTGGACCAAGATCGTCAAGACTCAGGCTTTTGGAAGACAGATGCCCCTTGAGATTTGGAATCTCTCCGGAGACATCGACGGAGAGATAGCCCTGCAGGTCGGATGACCCGATGGTGCCGGACAAATCAGTGAGGCTGTAAAGCCCGCCATCGCGTTTTAGCGCGCCTTTCAATTCATACGGCGCGGTGCCGGGCAACGCGACACCGGTGAGGTAATAAAGCTCCGACAAGGTTTTCCCGGTGGCGGAAATCCGGGCATCGAACTGGCCCAATTGGAAGGGATGCGTGATCTGCCCATCCACAACCACATGGGTGGGCCCGGCCGTGACATCGGCGTTGAATTGGTAGGGCTTGCTCTGATCGACATTGATCAGCGGCCCGCCATGCACATCGGCGACAAACTTGTTCCCGTTCAAGGTCCCGTCGCCTTTCAATTGAAAGGCCGCCCCCGTCCCGCCCGCTTCTTCTTGCGATGAAATCGAACCCAGAAATTTCAGGTGCCGCACCGCGTCTTCGATGTCCAGATGCCCGTCCTTCACCAGAAAGCGCTGGATCGGCGGGAGCTTCCAACCCGTGCTGGACTTGGAACCGCTGTCCCAATTGGTCTGGCCGTCCTGCCTGCGCACCAGCAGAAGCTCCGGCCGGTCGAGTGAGACGAGCGGAAGAACGATGCGCCCGAACAATGCCGGCCACAGGCGAAATTCGATATCGGTCTGCGCGATGAGAAGGCCTTGCGGCCGGGGCTCCCATTCCGGATTTCCGACGAACAATCCGCCGATCGAGATATGTGGCTGGCGCCGGAAGAGCTTGACGTCCAGATCGCCATCGATCCGCACCGTGCGGCCGAAATGATGCGAGGCGTAGCGGGAAATCGGGCCCCGCATTTCGTTCCAATCGAGAAAATAAAGCGTGACGATGCAGGCAATCAGCAGCGCCGCCAGCACGATCCCGGACCAGCGCCAGAAACCTGCCCAGGTAACACGGAAGTCGCGGAAATCCGCCAGAATCCGGTCGTGCCACAAAGCCCGCATCCGGGCCATTTCCATATGATGCGACAAGGACATAGCAACCAAACGCCCGAGCCGGGATTGGGCTTCACGAAAAACGGGGAAACACGGCAAGTTCCCAAGCGTTCCTGTGGGGAGCTTGACGGGAACACGCGTTTGAGAATCTGGGGCATCCATCCCTGGCAGCTGCTCTGCGAAGGGTTTGCGGCCTTTGTCGAAGACAATGCGCTCACCCGCGGCGCCGCGATCGCGTTCTATGCCGTAACGGCGATCGCGCCCGTCCTGTTCATCGCCAGCGCCATCGCAGGGATATTCCTGGGCCCGGACGCCGCATCCAGCGCCGTGCGCTACCAACTTCTGCAATTGATGAGTCCGGAAAGCGCCACCTTGGTCCAGGGCGCTATCGTTCATGTCCGGGGCGTGCATCACTCTCTTCAGGGAAGTTTGATCGGCCTGCTCGCGTTGATCATTACAGCCTCGGGTGTCTTCACCGAGATGGAAGACGCTTTGAACGTGATCTGGAAGGCGCCCCGCACAGAACCCTATCTGCACCAACTCGTCAGAGGCCGTGTCATGAGCCTCATCCTGGTAGTTTTCATGGGCTTTCTGTTCATGGTGTCGTTGGTGATCGCTTCGGGCATCGGCATATTGGGACGCCTGCTCGATCGCAGTACCGCGATCGGAGATGCCGTGGTGACCGTCATCAACTCCGGCCTGTCATTTTTTCTTATCGCGTTTCTGTTTGCGATCATCTTCAAGATGATGCCCAACAAACGGCTTTACTGGCGAGACGTGCTTCTGGGTGCCCTGGGAACGGCGCTGCTGTTCGAGGCAGGCCAGGCGCTGATCTCGCTCTATCTGTCACGCCTTCTGGTGGCGAGCATCTATGGCGCGGCGGGCGGGGTAATCGTGCTGCTGGTCTGGGCCTATTATTCGGCGCAAGTCTTCCTGCTCGGCGCGGAATTCACCAAGGTCTGGGCGCAGCATTATGGCAGCCAGCGGCTGGACTAGAGCGTATTGGCCGCCTGATCGCGCTCGGTGGGCGCAAAGGCCTGCGCCAGACCCTTGGCGCGCGCGACATCGGCGGACGACATCTCGCGTGCAAGCTGCGCGGCGCGAAGCTTGGCGGGCGCGTCCCCGGATGCGGCGGCGATCAAATACCATTTCAACGCGCTGACCGCGTTCTGCCGTACCCCATCGCCCCGCTCGTACAGCACCGCCAGGTCGAATTGGGAATCGACATAACCCTGCCCGGCAGCGCGATTGAACCAGGCCGCAGCACGGGACGCGTCATGCGCGGTCCCCTGGCCTTCGGCATAGGCGATGGCCAGATCGTGCATCGCCTTCACGTTGCCCCGAAGCGCCGCCGCTTCGAGCCATCGAAAGGCCTGGCGGGAATCCGCTACCGCACCGCTGCCGTCGTGATAGAGCGTGGCGACAAGATATTGCGCCATCGGAACGCCCTGGCGTGCGGCGGCCAATCCCCAACGCAACGCCGCGACCGGATCGGCCGCACCGTCCCGGCCATTGAGATAGGCATAGGCCAGTTCGGTCTGGCTTCGCGCGTCTCCGCTTGCCGCCAATGCCGCGACTTGTGCCGCCGGCGTTGCGACCTGGCGATGACTGTCGCCATTGCGGTTCGCCGTCGCGCCCGCGAACGTCGCAATCACGGCCGCTGTGAGCGCCATCAACGCCAGCCCGCCAGCCGCGGCCCAAGGCATCAGGCGTGACATCCGCTTGCGCTTGGGCGCAGGCGTTTCGGCCGCCGCCTCCCGCGCCACGCGGCGGGCATTGGCGAGAAGATCGTCCATCTCCTTGGGCGAGACGGGCAGCGGATCTGGTTCCAACGCGGGCATCGGGATTGGCGCCGAAACCTGCACTGGAACGGGGTCCTGCGGCTCGCGCCGCTTCTGTTCGGGAGCGGCCAAAGCCGGCGGCGAAGGCTCCGCTGCCGGCTGGGCAATCTTTTCCTCGATCAGCGCGACGCTGCGCGTGAGCAGCTGTTCGGTTTTTTCCTGGCGCGCTTCCAGCCCGGCAAGCGAACGCTCGAAAACGCGCAAGCGCCGTTCCAGCCAGGCATCCTGCGGCGGTGGCGCGGCAGCAGCAACCGGCGCGCCATTGGCGACCGCAAGCGTGACCCGTGGCTCCGCAGTCGCCCCTGCGATCGCGTGGAGCTGCTCGACATCCTCATCCAACACGGCAGCGACCAAGGCTTCCCGGCCCGGAAAAAAGCGGCGGAATTCGGCGCGGTCGATCCCCGCCTCTTCGCAAAGCGCCTGGATGTCGAAATGAGAGGCCTCGTCGCGCCCGATCTGGGCGCGCGCCGCCGCGATCAAAGCCGCGCGGATTTCCGCGTCACTCTTATTCCCAGCCACCGTACGGCCCCACAAAACCGCAGCAAAGCTAGCCGGGGAAGATTACCAACGGTCTGGAAAATTCCCTGCAATTCGAAATGAATCGCTTGCGAAACGCTTATCGTGATTGCGGCCAAGCCTGTGCCAAATCGCGGCACCCGGATGTCAGTCGTTCGGGCGCAGCGCCCGAACCAGGAAGCGGGTGATATTGTCGGCCAGCGCCTTGCGGCATTGCTGGCTGCGGGCGCATTCGCGAGCGGCCTGATGCAAGGCCCCTGCGATCGCCTGGCCGATGATGGCGACATTGTAGGAATCGCAGACCGTGCCCGACGCCATGGAAGCCCGGATGATCTCACCCCATTCCTCGCCCCACTGGGCCATCAGGGGGACGCCGGTGTTGCCGCCGGCGTCGATGACCGACGCATCGGTCATCGCCGTACGCAGCACGCCGGGATGGGCGTCGCAATAATCATAGATCGCATTGAGCGTGGCCGCGATCGCCTGCTCCAGATCCTGGCCCGAATGGCGTGCTCCACGCAGATAGACATCCAGTTCCTGCCGCGCTTCGTCAACAAAGGCGAGGAAGCAGGCGCGCTTGTCCGGGTAATGCAGATAAAAGGTGCCGTGTCCAAGCCCGGCCTCGCGCGCAATGTCTTGCGGGCGGGTGGCGTCATAGCCGCGCTCGACAAAAAGTTTGCGCGCCGCGCCTTTGATCTTGGAAAGGCTTTCGGGTTTGCGCCGCGCGCGGCGGTTGCTGGCTTCGGCGGTGTTTACAGCGGCGCTGTCCATGACGGCGACTTTCGGTATGTGGAGAGCGAAGTCAACTGAGAGCACGAACGGTGCCGCCTTTGGTCGCAGCGCACACCGCAGTGCAAAAGAAAACCGCAATTCCACGCTGTTTCAGGCGTATTTATGGACGCCATAGACTGGCCCATAGACGGTTTTTTCCCCCGTTTCTGGAAAAGCTTGATATTTCAACAATTTCCAGGCACCCCCTCCCGTACTTAACATGCTGTTAAGGGCCGATCGCTAGCGTAGAGGCGAGATTTTGGCCGGCCATCCGGCCAAGGCGGACGCATTTCGGGGGAGCGCTTGGGGCTTACCGCGCAGGATATGAGCGACATGGGCCGGCTGGCCCATCTCGCGATGAATCCCAGGGACGGCGCCAGCCGCGAGGAAATCTATCTCGCGGTCGCATCGCTCTACCGCATTCAAGGCACAGGCCTCAACGATCGCGAACGCGCGTTGATGCGCGAAATTCTGCATCGCCTGACGCGCGATGTGGAGATGGCGATCCGCATCGCATTGGCCGAACGTCTGGCCGACGACGCCACCGCACCGCATGATTTGATCCTGCTTCTGGTGGACGACACGATCGAAGTGGCGCGGCCTGTTATTCTGCGCAGCCCTCTCCTCACCGAAAGAGACGCACTGCGGCTGGTCGCGGATGGCGGCACCGCCCATCAGGAAGCTGTGGCAGGGCGCGCCCATATCGGCGTGGCGGTGACCGACGCTTTGGTGAAATGCGATGCGGACTCCGTGCTGGTCACGCTGACGCGCAACGCCACCGCCCGCATATCGGAGACCGCGTTCCGGACCCTGGTGGAACGGTCGCGTACCATCATCGGGTTGCAGGAGCCTCTGGTGCAGCGCGCCGACCTGCCGGTCGAACTCGCCAACACCATGTCCAGCTGGGTTTCCGAGGCGCTCAAGCGCCACATCGCGACCCATTATGCGATCGCATCAAAGCGCGTGGATACGGCCCTGTCCGAAGCAGTGGAGATGCTCAACCATCCGCCGGCGGCCAAGGATCCGCCTGCCGACAGCGCCCAGAAGCTGATCGAAAAGCTGGCGGCGTCCGGGCAGCTCAAAGCCGGCTTTCTGATGCGGGTCTTGAGCCAGGGCCAGATCGACCTTTTCGATCTCGCTTTCGCGCGCCTTCTTCGCGTCGACCTGCCCCGCTTTCGTCACCTCTTCTACGCCCAAGGCGTGAAACCGGTGGCGTTGGCCTGCCGTGCCGCAGGCATCGACAAAGCCGCCTTCGCCACGGTGTTCAATTTGTCGCGCCAGGCCCGCCGGGAAGCCGTCAGCCTGGGACGCGCCGATATCGAGGAAGCGGATGCGGTTTTCGCCCGTTTCACCCGCGTTTCGGCTCTGGAAGAGCTGCAGACCGCCCCGCTTTAGGGCGCATCAAAACATGCTATCCTGACCCGATGCAGGACAGCTTCGGCCGCACCATCACCTATCTGCGCGTCTCCGTGACAGACCGCTGCGATTTCCGCTGCGTCTATTGCATGAGCGAGCACATGACCTTTCTGCCCAAGGCGGAAATGCTGTCGCTGGAGGAATTGGAGCGGCTCTGCGGCGTTTTTATCGACAAGGGCGTGGAACGGCTGCGCATTACCGGCGGCGAGCCCCTGGTACGCAAGAATGTGATGACCTTGTTCGAGCGCCTGGGCGCGCGTCTTGGAAAGGACTTGAAAGAACTCACCCTGACGACCAATGGCAGCCAGCTTCCGCACTATGCAAAAGGGTTGTACGATGCCGGGGTGCGGCGGGTGAACGTCTCGCTCGACACGCGCGATCCGGATCTTTTCCGCCGTGTCACCCGTTGGGGCGATCTCGACAAGGTGCTCAAAGGCATCGAGGCCGCGCAGAAGGCCGGGCTTCGGATCAAGATCAACACGGTGGCCCTGAAGGGCCTCAACGAAGATGAAATTCCGGATCTGATGCGTTGGTCGCACGCGGAAGGCTTCGACTTCACCTTGATCGAAACCATGCCGCTCGGCGAAGTGGAAGAAGATCGCGCCGACCGCTATCTGCCCCTGTCGCTGGTGCGCGCCAGGCTGGAGCGCGAAATGACGCTCACGCCCAGCACCCATCGCACCGGCGGGCCGGCGCGCTATTTCGACGTAGCGGAGACCGGCGGGCGGCTGGGCCTGATCACGCCTCTCACCCACAATTTCTGCGAAAGCTGCAACCGGGTCCGCCTCACCTGCACCGGCACGCTCTATATGTGTCTGGGGCAGGACGACAGCGCCGATCTGCGGACGCCTCTGCGTGCCGCAAGCGACGATGCGCCGCTCCATGCCGCCATCGAAGCGGCGATGCGCAGCAAACCGCGCGGCCATGATTTCGTGATCGACCGGCGGACGGCTTCGCCAGCCCTGGCCCGCCCCATGTCGCTGACCGGGGGCTGACGCGCGCGCCATGCCCGCCCTTCATTTCACCGCGGCGCCCGAAGCCGCCGAGGCGCTGTCCGAGATGCGCCGCCGCCACAAGGATGCCGGCGCCGAAAATGCGGACATTGTCGTCGCGCTGGGCGGTGACGGATTCATGCTGCAGACGTTGCACGCATTCCTGGCCACGGGAAAACCGATCTACGGCATGAATCTGGGTTCGGTCGGCTTTCTGATGAACGAATACCGCCCCGGCGATCTGATCGAGCGGCTTGCGGCGGCGGAACATGCCGTCGTCCATCCGTTGCGCATGACGGCGCACAGTGCCGGGGGCAAGATCGAAGCGCTTGCCTTCAACGAAGTCTCGCTGCTGCGCGAAACCCGGCAGGCCGCCAAGATCGCGATCTCGGTGGACGACAAGGTCCGCATCGCGGAACTGATCTGCGACGGGGTGCTGGTCTCCACACCGGCCGGTTCCACCGCCTATAATTTGTCCGCACACGGACCGATCCTGCCCATAGACGCGGCGCTGTTGGCGCTGACGCCGATCAGTGCGTTCCGGCCACGGCGCTGGCGCGGCGCCCTCCTGCCCCACCGCGCCAAAGTGCGTTTCGAGATCCGGGAAAGCGCCAAGCGCCCGGTCAGCGCTGTTGCCGACGATCTCGAAGTTCGCGATGTCAGCGCGGTCGATATTGCCGAAGACCGTTCGATCGCCATGACCATGCTGTATGACGCTGGCCACAATCTGGATGAGCGCATCCTGGCGGAGCAATTCTCGGACTGAGCTCCCGTATGCGCGCGCGTTTTTTCCGGGAAAGCCCTGCCCGCTTCACCCGTCATTAACGCCCATTAAGCTAGAAATACCGGGACCGC
Organism: uncultured Rhizobium sp.; assembly: GCA_964461855.1. Taxonomy (GTDB): domain Bacteria; phylum Pseudomonadota; class Alphaproteobacteria; order Micropepsales; family Micropepsaceae; genus Rhizomicrobium. Next base: position 9,958 of record CAYWWT010000038.1, read on the forward strand.
ACCCCAGTTCAGGGCCGTGGCGGGCCGGAATCCGGGATGAGCGGGTATCGCTTCGACAGGCTGAAGATCCTTGTGGTGGACGACAACGTCCATATGCGCAAGCTCGTCGTGACCATCCTGCAGGCGTTCGGCGTCATCCAGATTTTCGAAGCCGAGAGCGGCGAGCGCGCCTGGGCGATCCTGCGCGAATCCAACCCCGATGTGGTGGTGCTGGACTGGATGATGGAAGGCCTTTCCGGGCTGGATGTGGTCAAGATGATCCGCACCGATCCGCAGACCCCCAACCCCTTCGTGCCCGTGATCATGTTGACCGGCCATACCCATATCGACCGGGTGCGCCAGGCGCGCGACGCCGGCATCAACGAATTCATCGCCAAGCCGGTCTCGGTCAAGACCATGATGAGCCGGCTGATGTCGGTGATCGAAAATCCCAGGCCATTCGTCCGTACAAAGAGTTATTTCGGGCCCTGCCGCCGCCGCCGGGGCAATCCCGAATATCGGGGGCCCGAACGCCGCACGGAAACTGCTGCCCAGGCCGCGGAATAGGAATAGGCATGTCCCGACAGCAGCCGATCGAGCTTTTCATGCCGCCCAACATGTTGAAGGCGAAAGTCGGCGGCAGCTTTGTTGGGCTGGACATGGCTGCGATCAATCGCGCCGAAGGCGCGATGGAAGCGTTGAAAAGCGAGTTCGCGAATTGGGCGCAGGACGATGTCCGCCGCCTGGTGGCGGCACGCGATGCTTTCGCCGCCAACCCCGATACCATGACGCGTGCTGGCTTGCTGCGGGCCGCGCACGACATGAAAGGCCAGGCCGCGACCTTCAATTATCCCTTGATCGCACGCGTGGCCGGATCCCTGTCGCATTTGATCCACGACCTGCCGCAAGAGGTGCCTCTCGCGCTCGGCCTTGTGGACGCCCATGTCAACGCCATCCATGTCATCTATCGCGACAAGGTGATGGATTTGTCCAACAAGGTTGCGCTGGCGTTGGCGCAAGAACTCGAAGCGCGCGTCGCGGAAATTCTCGGCTAGAGACGGCTGCGCGAGGACGAAAACAACTCGAGCAAACTCGAGCCGAACGACAAGGGCGCCGTCCCTTGAGTCCCGAAGAAACCTTTCGGCTGCCAGTTCATCACACCCGCCAGAAGCGCTTCGATATTCGCATCGATAGCCCGCGCCGCGACCGTGCGGGCGCCGGTCTTTTCCATGGGCGCTTCAACAGATGTTTCCGTGGGCGCGGGCACAGCAGCGGTTGGCACACTCCGCGCGCCGGGCTGTTGCATCGCCCAGTCATAGATCTCCCGCACGCTCTTGGCGCTGCCATCGGCGTGAAAGAACACCGCGCGATTGGCGGAGGCCGCCAACGGAAAAAGGTCCGGCGCGGCAAACCCAGGCGATGTCTGGCTGGCCTTGATCAGTTTGCACGCGCCTTCGGGCCCCAGAAAATGCGCGGCATAGAGTTCGCCGCCACAAACCGGCCGGCCCAACGAGGTTTCCATCGCGCCTTGCGCCGAGCGGGCATACTCCCCCGCCATCAGGGCGGAAATCCTCGGGTCTTTTTTCAGCGCCACGATGGTCTGGCGGTCGGCATCATTGGCGGCGCGGTATTTTCCGTCGGGACGCACATTGATCGCATCGGCCAAAGTGCCAAGGCCATATTTGGCGCCGTGGGTCTTCACCAGCCCCAGCCAGGTCTGGTCGATGAACTGGAACAGGCCGCCCGCCGAGGAGGTGCTGGATTGGGCGTTGGCCTTCAGGCTCGATTCCCGCATGGCGGTGCCAAGCAGATAATGGAAATCCGAACCGGTGGCGGCGGCCGCGTTCCGGAGCGCGGCAACAACGTTAGTGGTATCGGTGGCGCCAACCTGCATCGCGCCAAGATTGCCGCTTATGGTTAAAGAGACCTTACCAAATCGACCAGCATGGTCCGGACGGGCGCTTGATAAGGTACGGACGGACTGTGGCCCCAGACCGGTCCCGGCCAGGCCGGGTCACCCGGATTTCGACCCACTACATGGACGTGAAGCTGCGGCACCAGATTGCCCAGGGCTCCGATATTCAGTTTGGCGACATTCGGCAGCCCGCGCACCGCTTCAGCAGCCCGCGCCACCTCCTCCATCAGCCGGACACGGTCCGGCGCCGCCAGGTCGGTAAATTCGACAAGACCGGCCAGGCGCGGCACCAACACCAGCCAGGGATAGCGGGCATCTTCCATCAACAGCACCCGGCTGAGCGGCCAATCGGCGACGAAAACCGTGTCCGCTGCGAGCCGGGGATGAAGCGCGAAATCAATCATACCGCGAACCTACGTGGATCGAAGGCGGGGATGACAGAGGTGCGGCCCAGAATCTGATCGGCCACGGTTTCCGCCACAGCGGGCGCGAATAAGATACCATTGCGGTATTGACCGCTGGCGAGCCAGAGGCCCTCCACTAAGGTCGGCCCCAGCATGGGCAGTCCGTCGGGTGCGCGGGGACGCAGGCCTGCCCAATGCTCCGCCAAAGTCCAATCGCGCAAAGCGGGCATCAATCCTTCTGCCGCCTGCCGCAACCGGTCGCGCGCTTCGGTCGTCACGCCGGTATTGAATCCGACATCCTCCACCGTCGCGCCGATCATGAGCCCCTCTGTTCGGGACACCGCATAAATACCATTGCCCCAGATCACCGGACCCGGCGGTGCCTGGCCCGCAGGCGGTGCCAGCAGGATCATCTGCCCCTTCACCGGCGTGACCGGCTTTGCCGCCGCATCGAGCAGGCCGCTCCAGGCACCCGCCGCCAGGATGAAGACGTCGGCGGAATATCGTCCGAAGGCTGTATGGGCGACAGCCACGCGCCCGCCGGGTGCGCGCTCCATCCGGATCACCGCTTCGTTGGCCAGAACGCGCCCGCCCGCCCGCTGCAGCGCCAGTGCCAGCGCCAAACCCAAAGCCCGGTTGTCGACCTGGGCCTCGTTCACGGACCACAAACCGCCCGCGATATCACCCATTAGCAATGGCGCGATGGCCCGGACCCGTTCGGCGCTCACCAATTCCAATCCCGGCTGCCCGGCTTGCTCACCCAGCCGCGCGAGCGCAGCCCTATCGTCCGCCAGGAGCAAGGCCCCCTTCGCGGCGTAGCCGATCTTGCGCCCACTTACAGTTTCAAGTTTTTTCGCAAAATCCGGCCACAAGTCATTTGAATATCTCGCGAAAGCCAGCTCCTGATCGGAGGAATTTCGAAGCTCTGCGGTCACCGCCAACATGCCGGCCGAAGCGCCCGTCGCACCGCTGCCGGGCTGCCCCCGCTCCAGCAATGTGACGTCCTGTCCCGTCTCCGCCAGCCGCCAGCCGATCGCCAAACCGGCCACGCCGCCGCCGATGATGACGATCTTCATGGTCTGCCCATAACGCCGACCGGATCAGGCAGCTGCCTTCTCCCGCTCGGCCTTCTCTTCACTCAGCCGCATGGTCACCAGCACCACGATCATGGCGGCGAAACTGGTGAGCGTTCCCGGAAGCCAGATGATCAGGCCGCCATAATGCTGATCGTTGAGCGGGGTCATCTCCACCACCCGGCCACAGATATTGTAGACGGGATAAAAGTCGGTCATCGACAGGGACAGGATCGCGCCCAACACCATCTGCGGCAGCTCGATCAGAAGGATCATCAGCCCCCGCATCAGGTGCGAAAGCCGGGCGGGCGGCTTTGGCCGGCTGTCCAGGACAAGCGACCAGAACATCACGCCATTGATCGCCATGGTCCAGTTCATGACCATGTAGAGGTTCTCGTCGAGCATCACCCGGGTATGGATCGCCGGGATCAGCCAGAAATAGAGCAGCCCTACGAACAGCATCGGGGCGATGGCGGGATGCTGGAGAAAATTCATCACCGCGCGGACGGGGCGCGATGCGACCAGCGGCTTCAGGAAATCCGGCATGCCCGCAAACAAAGCGGGCCCGCCCATGCCCATCGCAACCAGGAACGCGCCGGCATGATGCAGGACGAAATGCGCCCAGCGATGCGCGAAGAAAAGATGCTGGGCGTAATAATCGATGCGGGTCTGCAGCACGACATAGAAGGACAGCACGCCCAGAACAAAGCACGCCTGGCGCCAGGGCGCAGGCCTTTGGGCCGCGGGCAGAAGGGAAAGCCCACGCCAAAACCAGGCGAGCGCCAGGAAGGTAGCGAGAAACTCGCCCCAGTGAAATTCCCAGGGCAGAAATACCGGCAACCCCGCCGGAAACAGACGGACGATGGTCCAGAGCACAGCGCCAGCCGCCAGCAGCACGCCGTACCAGGCCCAGGGAGAAATCGCGCCCGAAATCGTACGAGAAATCCGCGTCATGGGCAGCGACCTTACGCGCGGTTCGGCGAGCCGCCAAAGCGTGATATGGACGCGGGTTATGCGGTATGCGGCACTTTTCCTGGCCCTGATGCTCGCGGCCTGTGGCCGCTCCGATTTCCATATGACCGATATTTCGGGCGCCATGCCGCGGCTGGATTTTCACCTGACGCGGGCGAGCGACGGCCAGCCGGTGAGCGGCGAGACCTATCGCGGCAAGGTCACCCTGCTCTATTTCGGCTACACCAATTGCCCGGATGTGTGCCCCGCTACCTTGGCCAATCTCACCGGCATGCTGGCCAAGGTGAAAAGCCGGGACGTCCAGATTTTGTTCGTCACCGTGGATCCCAAGCGCGACGGCCTGCCGGCGCTGGCCGAATACGCGCGAGCCTTTTCGCCCCAGATCGAAGGACTGCGCGGCACGGACAATCAGCTTGCCGATGTCGCGCGGCGCTATCGGGTGGCGTACTCGGTCGATCCCGCGCCGCCCTACACGGTGATGCATTCCAACGCGGTGTTCTTTTTCGACAAGACCGGACGCGTGCGGCTGGTGACCACCGACACCACGGATGTGAACGGGATGGCGCAAGACGTCGAAAAGTTGCTGCGCTGAACATCATCCCAGATGATGGGAAAGCTGGTCGAACGTGCCGCCGAAGCCGTGGGCCAGGCTGCCGGAAGAGCATAGCTCTTCAAAAAACAGCTTTTCTTCCGGACCGGCGCCGAAAGGTTCCGCCCGTAGAAATTGCGTCGTGCCTTCCGCCGTTTCGGAAAAACTCACGACATTGAGAATTTCCAGGGGGCATTTGTCGCTGAAAGGCGCCCGCGCCATGCCGCACTCACTGTTCGCGAAGGAATTGAGCCAGACGATACGGTCCGGCGCGGAAATTTCGCGGAAATTGAAACGGCCCCACATCGCGGGGGCCGTTCCGGCCTCCATGCTATAGTGGAAAAACCCGCCGGGCCGGAACTCAAAGCGCAGGGCGCGGACCATGCAGCCTTTCGGTCCCCACCATTTTTCCAACTGATCGCGCTCGCTCCAGGCCTTCCAGACCGCACTGCGCGGGCGAGAAAATTTGCGCGTAATTTCGAAGACAGGTGTTTGGCCGCGAGTGCTCATTTTCCAATCCTTCTTTGTGCCTGCGGGCTTTCATCCAGGAATTCGCCCAGCCGGTCGAAGCTGTCTTCCCACAGCCTGCGATAGCTGCCGACCCATTCCATCGCAGCGCGAAGGACAACGGGTTCCAGACGGCAAGGTCTGGTCTGGGCTACCCTGCTTCGCGAAATCAAACCTGCGCGTTCCAGCACCTTGATGTGTTTGGACACAGTCGGCTGGGCGAGTTTGAAGGGCGCTGCCAGATCCATGACCGTGGCCTCTCCCCGCGCCAGTCGCGCGACAATCCTGCGGCGCGTCGGGTCGGCCAGCGCGGAAAAAACCAGGTCGAGATTCGGCTTCATATATTCCAGGTCATCAATATAGCCATATAGCTATATATTGACCAACTTCGAGAACGTCAAGTTGCGCGGGCTTTTCAGATGTGCAGCGCTTTCTTGTCCGCGTCGAGCACGGCTTCGTGCATCATTTCCGACAAGGTCGGATGCGGGAAGATGGTGTGCG
>CAYWWT010000039.1:0-15865 GCA_964461855.1 uncultured Rhizobium sp.
CCAATGCCGAGAAGATGATCACCGAGCTGGAAAGCCCGTACATCCTGCTGCACGAGAAGAAGCTCTCGAGCCTGCAGGCGATGCTCCCGGTCCTCGAGGCCGTGGTGCAGTCCGGCAAGCCGCTGGTCATCATCTCCGAAGACGTCGAAGGCGAAGCCTTGGCGACCCTCGTGGTCAACAAGCTGCGCGGCGGCCTCAAGGTCGCGGCGGTGAAGGCGCCGGGCTTCGGCGATCGCCGCAAGGCCATGCTGGAAGACATCGCCATCGTCACCGGCGGTCAGGTCATCAGCGAAGACATCGGCATCAAGCTCGAGAATGTCAAAATGGACATGCTGGGCTCCGCCAAGAAGGTTCGCATCGACAAGGAAAACACCACCATCGTCGATGGCGCCGGCAAGAAGGCCAACATCCAGGCCCGCGTCGGCCAGATCAAGGCCCAGATCGAAGAAACCACCAGCGACTATGACAAGGAAAAGCTGCAGGAACGTCTGGCCAAGCTCGCCGGCGGCGTTGCGGTGATCCGCGTCGGCGGCGCCACGGAAGTCGAAGTCAAGGAGCGCAAGGATCGCGTCGATGACGCGCTCAATGCCACCAAGGCGGCGGTCGAGGAGGGCATCATCCCGGGTGGCGGCACGGCCCTGCTCTATGCCTCCAAGAACCTCGCCAACCTCACCGGCGATAATGACGATCAGACCCAGGGCGTTGCCATCGTGCGCCGTGCGATCCAGTACCCGATCCGCATGATCGTCCAGAATGCCGGTCAGGAAGCCTCGATCATCGTCGGCAAGCTGCTCGAACAGAAGTCGGGCACCTACGGCTATGACGCCCAGAACGAGAAGTATGTCGACTTCATCGATGCCGGCATCGTGGATCCCACCAAGGTGGTGCGCGTGGCGCTGCAGAACGCAGCGTCGGTCGCCGGTCTGCTCATCACCACCGAGGCGATGATCACCGACCGTCCCGAGAAGAAGTCGCCCCCGATGCCGGGCGGCGGCGGCATGGGCGGCATGGGCGATATGGACTTCTAAGTCCCGCCTATCCTCTACAGACGAAAGAAAGCCCGGTTGCCCGCGAAAGCGGCGGCCGGGCTTTCCGCTTTTAAGGGGCGCACCAGACGAATCGACCTGGCCCGGGAGCTTCCCTAACCGTCAAAGCCGGCTCATTTTTGCGCCAAATCCCCCATCGGCCGGGAAGCCCGGCTTGAATGCCAAAGCCCGGGGGTTCAATCTCAGCTCCCGCGTGACACAAGACCTATTCCGGAGGCACACATGCCGGCCCAGACCCTCTCGAAATTCGCCGAATCCGATACCTATGTCCGCGAATTGATGCGCGAAGCCCGCGCCATGCCCGAGCCGCGGACCGCTGGTGCCCTGCCGCTGAAGCGGCGCTCCTTCCTGAAACTGGCGGGGGCGGGCGGCGCCGGCCTGATGATCGGGTTCCATGTGCCCGGCAAGGCGATGGCCGCCACCGAGACGCCCCAGATGGCAAGCGAAGCCAGCAAGGACCCGTCCATCAACGCCTTCGTCCGCATCGCGCCGGACAACAAGGTCACGGTCTATTCCAAGGCGCCGGAAATCGGCCAAGGCATCAAAACCGCTTTCGGGCTGATCATCGCCGAAGAACTCGACGCCGACTGGAATCATGTCGTGGTCGAACAGGCCGACTACAATCCCAAAGTGTATGGCTATCAGGGCGCCGGCGGCTCGACCTCCATTCCACGGGCCTGGGACCAGTTGCGCGAAGCGGGCGCCGCCGCCAAGACGATGCTGATCGCCGCGGCGGCCAAGCAGTGGAACGTAAAGCCGTCTGAAATCGTGGCGCAAAATTCCCGGCTGACGCACGCCGCCAGCGGCAAGACCGGCACCTATGGCCAGTTCGCCAACGCCGCCGCCAAAATGCCGGTACCCGACTCCAAGTCGCTCGTGTTCAAGACCCGCGCGCAATACCGGCTGCTGGGCCGGCGTCACCGCGGCGTCGACGATCCCAAGATCGTCAGCGGCAAGCCCTTGTTCGGCATCGATGTGCAATTGCCCGGCATGCTCTATTGCAACTACGCCAAATGCCCGGCGGTCGGCGGCAAGGTGAAGTCCGCCAATTACGCGGAGATCAAGGCGATGCCCGGCATCGTCGATTGCTTCGCCGTGGAAGGCACCGGCAAGCCCACCGAATGCATGCCGGGCGTCGCCATCATCGCCAAGAATACCTGGTCCGCCTTCGAAGCGCGCAAGAAGCTGAACGTCCAGTGGGACGAAAGCGAAGCATCGAAAGATTCCACCACCCGATTCTCGGCGCAGGCGAAGGAATTCGCCAAGAAGTTTCCCGCCGAAGCCGACAGCAATGTCGGAGACGTGGACAAATCCTTCGCCAATGCCGGCAAGACGGTCGAGGCTTATTACGAGTATCCCTTCGCTTCGCATGCCACCATGGAGCCGATGAACACCACGGCGCATTGGCATGACGGGTTGGTCGAGATCTGGTCGCCCACCCAGCAGCCCAATCGCGGCCAGCCACTGGTGCAGGCGGCACTGGGCATTCCCGAAGACAAAGTCGTGATCCATCAGACGCGCGCGGGTGGCGGCTTCGGCCGGCGCCTGATGAACGACTATATGGTCGAAGCTGCGGTCATCGCCAAACGCGTCAACGGCCCGGTCAAGGTGCAATGGAGCCGCGAAGACGATTTCACGCACGACTTCTTCCGTCCCGCCGGCTATCACGCCTTCAAGGGCGCCCTCGACAAAAACGGCAAGCTCGACGCCTGGCAGGAACATTTCATCACCTTCACCGCCGACGGCAAGAAGCCGGTCTCGGGCGGAAACTATTCCGACTATCTGGAATATTCGACCAAGGCGCCGAACCTGCGCCGGGGCGTCACCATGATGCCGCTGATGATTCCCACCGGACCATGGCGCGCGCCGGGCGACAACGCCCAGGTCTTCGCGCAGCAAAGCTTCCTGGCCGAGATGGCACATGCCTCGGGACGCGACCATGTCCAGTTCCTGCTGGATGCGGTGAACCGTGACGTGCCGGAGTTGGCGCCCAAGGACGCGAAAGTGAATTTCAATCCGGCGCGCGCCGCCGCCGCCATCAAGCTCTGCGCCGAAAAGGCGGGATGGGGCAGGAAGCTGCCCAAAGGCCGCGGCATCGGCCTGGCCTGGTGCTATTCTCATGCCGGTCATGTGGCGCAGGCAGTGGAGCTGAGCGTCGATGAGAAAAAACGCATCACGATTCATCGCGTCGTGGTCGCCGCCGATATCGGGCCGGTGATCGACATGGCGGGTGCGGAAGCGCAGGCGCAAGGCGCATCCGTCGACGGCTTCTCGACCGCGCTGGGCCTGGAGATCGCCATCGAGAATGGCCGCATCCAACAGCAGAACTACAACGCCTATCCGATCCTGCGCATTCCCTTCACGCCCAAGATCGTGGAAGCGCATTTCATCCAGTCGGATTACCCGCCCACCGGCATGGGCGAACCGGCGCTGCCCGCGATGGCGCCCGCCACGGCTCATGCCATTTTCGCGGCGACCGGCGAAAGGCTGCGCAGCATGCCGTTCCGGCGGATGGGCTATACGGTCTGAAGACTGTCACTCGCCGGTGGCGCGGGGTGCCTCCAGTACCCTGACCGCCTGGCGGCCGCGCGCGCCCGCCGGCGCCAGGCGGGAGGCGCTGAGCACCGCGCCCAGAAGCGCGAAGCCCACGGCTACCATCAGCGCAATGCGCGTGCCTTCGGCGGGATAGCGGGCAAGCAGCATCGCCACCAGAGCCGCGCCGATGGTCTGGCCCAGCAGCCGCGCCGTCCCCAGCATGCCGGACGCTCCGCCACTGCGTTCGCGCGGAGCCGCCGCGATCATGGTGCGGTTGTTCGGCGACTGGAACAGGCCGAAGCCCGCGCCGGCCAGCGCCATGCGCCAGACAATATCGACAACAGCCGGATGCGGGGGCATCAGGGCGAGCGCCGCCAGCCCGCCTGCGAAAACCAGCAGCCCGATTCCGCCCAAAAGCCCCGCCGGATAGCGTTCCGCCAGCCATCCGGCGATCGGCGCGGTAAAGGCAACGCCGATCGGCCATGGCGTGATCAGAAGGCCGATCTCCACCGCCGAATAGCCAAAACGGCCCTGCAGATAGAAAGGCAACGCAACAAAGGCCAGCATCTGGGCGCAGAAGGATGCGATGGAGGTGCAGATCGAAAGCGCGAAGATGGGAATGCGCAGCAGATCGACCGGCAAGAGCGGAGACGCCGCGCGCAATTCCCGGCGCACCAATATCGTGCAAGCGATGGCGGCGAAGGCGAATTCCGAGAGAAAAAGGAACGGCGCCTCGCCATGACCGGCGCTGTCGATGGCGGCAATGCCGATGCCGAAGGTGAGCGCGCTGAGGATGGCGCCCCGCCAATCGAACGGATGCGGTGCCTTGGGTGTAAGCGGAAGCGCGCGCCGCCCCACCAGAACCGCCGCGATGCCGACCGGAATATTGACCGCAAAGAGCCAGGGCCAATTGCCCACCGACAGGATACCCGCGGCCAGGGTCGGTCCTACCGCCGCCGACACCGCAACCACCAGCGCATTGATCCCGATGCCGTGACCAAGCTGGTTTCGCGGATAGGTAAAGCGCACCAGCGCCGCATTCACACTCATGATCCCCGCGGCACCGAAGCCCTGCACGATGCGCGCCAGGGTCAGAAGCGTCAGAGTATCCGCAAGCGCACAAAGCAGCGATGCGATCGTGAACAATGCCAGCCCCGCCAGATAGACGCGGCGATACCCGATGATCTCGCCCAGCGATGCCAGGGGCAGAAGTGAAATGGTAATGGCGAGCTGATAGCCGTTGACGATCCAGACCGAGAAGGACGGGCTGGCATGCAGATCCTGGGCGATGGTGGGCAGCGCCACATTGGCGATGGCGCCATCGATGACCGCCATCACGATGCCCAGAACGATGGTGAGGATCGCCCAATAACGCTGGGGAAAGGGCAGCCCGTCTTCGGCCTGTGTCATGCCCGGGGTTTAGTCGCCCTTGCGCGGAACGGCAAATGCTCCGCTATTCCGGCTCGCGCAGATAAGGCTCGACAGTGCCCTTGTATTTGACGGTCATCGCATTGCCATGACGGTCCACGGTCTTGCCCACCGCCAGGCGGACCCAGCCCTCGCTGACGCAATATTCTTCGACATTGTTCCGCTCCACCCCGTTGAACCGAATGCCGATCCCCTTCTCCAGAAGCTCGGCATTGTGGAACGGGCTCTTGGGGTCGGTGGAAAGCCGGTCGGGAAGCGTATCGGTCATGGACAAAACCTTGGCGAAAACAGGGCTTTGAATAGGCCCAACCCCGGCTTGATTGCAATGCCGTTTCGGGCTCAAGTCCGCCCCGCGCAATATTCCTCGAAGGAGAACCCATTGGCTTTCACGATCTATGACGCATCCGTCCCGCCCCTGGCTCATATGCTGGGCAGCTTTTATTCCGTCCTCACCAAGGCCGAAGCCCATGCCAAGGAAAAGGGCGAGGACGCCAATTCCTATCTGGAATTGCGGCTTGCCGCCGACATGCTGCCTTTGACCGCCCAGGTCCGCATCGCGACCGACATGGCCAAGGGCGGCGCAGCGCGCCTGGCGGGCGTGGAAATTCCCTCCTATGAGGACAAGGAAACCACGCTGGAAGAATTGAAGGCGCGGCTGCTCAAGACCATCGCTTTCTTGAAGGGCTTGGACGCGGCAAAGTTCGCGGGCGCGGAGGACCGTCACATCCACCTGAAATTCCCGCAGGCGGAATTCAACTTCAACGGCAAGGACTATCTGAACAACTGGGTCCTGCCCAACGTCTATTTCCACATCACCACGGGCTACGACATCCTGCGCAACAAGGGCGTGGCGCTGGGCAAGCAGGATTTCCTGGGCGGCCAGAAGTAGGCGGAAAAATTTCTCGTGACGAAAAAGGCGGCGCGGTTGCGCCGCCTTTTTCATTCGCGTCAACGCGCGGGGCGGACCTCGAAGAACTCTTCACGGAGCGATCCGTCAGGTTGAAGCACCTTGGCGGCAAAGCCATCATCTGGTCCGGTCGCCGTGGGCGGGGAACGTTCGCGTCGTGGGGCACGCTGGACCGCTTGCCGCGCTTCAACGGGCGCAGGCGGCACGAAAGAGGTGGATTGCTGCACGACGGGCGCGGGTGGCTTCGGCGCAAGGTTTGACGTCGTTTGGCTTCCCGCGGCGGGAACAACCCTGCCCGGGGCTGGCTCGAACACGACGCGGATTCGCGGAAGCTCGAGATGCGACAGGACGAAAGAGGCTCCGGTACCGGTCGCCGCAGCCAGGAAAGCCAGAATCGCGAACCGCGTCCGCGTGCTTCCTGACATGGATGCATCAAGATTGACATGGCGATTGCGGCAGTGCGCCACCATGTTGGCCACGCTTTTTCCGTAGGCGCTGGCGATGCGGCGCGCCTCCAATTCGCGCGTGATCTTTTCTTCTGGCGTGCCTTCGAAATCGGCATCGTCTTTCAATCCATCGGCAAGCGCCTGGTAGCGGTCCCGCGCATGGCGCAGTGCCCAAAGCTGTTCGTTCGGCGGAATTTCTTTTCGCGCTGCTGTCATGGAGGCCCGGTCAAAAGCCAGGAGGTAAGGTCTCATTAACCAGCTTTTGCCGCTGGAACTCAATCATTCCCGGGGCTTTTTCTGGTTCCCTGCCCGGGAACGCTATCATCTTGCCGGACAACGGATTTCGCCGCTCCGGCAAACGGCCCCGCTTGGTGGCGGGCTCCTCGGAACCGGACTGGAGAAGGTTCTCCCGCCCGCAGGAGCGAGAGCGTGTTCTCGGCGCGCCGAAGCCCGCCCAAAGAAAATGCGAACAAGCGGCGCTAAAAAAACATGAGCCCCGAAGCCGCGATGGTGAAGAGAACTACGGTCCAAGAGGGAGTCTTAAATACGATCAACAGCACGAGCCCCGCCATGGCCACCACAATGTCGGCCGGAACATGAATTGCGGAGGTCAAGACCGGCCGATAAAGCGCAGCCGCCAACAGCCCCACCACCACGGCGTTTATGCCGGCGACAGCGCCGCGAATGCCGGGCCTGTGGCGGATCGCTTCCCAGAGCGGCAAAGCCCCGATCACCAGGAGGAAGGACGGCACGTAAATGGCTATGAGGCATAACAGGCCGCCCACAATGCCCGTTGGCGGTGCCGCCATGACCGCGCCAAGATAAGCCGCGAACGAAAACAGCGGACCGGGCATGGCCTGTGCTGCACCATATCCCGCAAGAAAATCTGTCCCCGTCACCCATCCGGGAGCCACCACGGCGGACTGCAGGAGCGGCAGAACGACGTGACCGCCGCCGAAGACCAGCGCGCCCGCGCGGTAAAACGCGCTGAAAACCGACAAGGCATGATTGTGAAAGGCATGGTCCGCAGCCGGCAGCAGGAACAGCAAAACAAAGAAGAGGCCCAAAAGAAGCAACGCCATGCGCCGATGCCGGCGTGGTGGTGACGCATTCGCCGCATGGATGCTGCGCTCCGCGAGGGCAAAAGAGCCGATCAAAGCTCCGGCCGCGATGACAAGAGGTTGCGCGAAAGCGGTTGACGCAATGACAAGGATGGTCGCTGCAGCCGCCGCCAGGAGACGGCGCTGCCAGTCGGGACAGAGCTGGCGGGCCATCAGCCAGACGGCTTGGGCGACAATGGGGACTGCAACCAGGATGAGGCCATGGATGAGCCATTGCGGAACCGCGCTTCCGAAATAATGCACTCCCAGACCAATGGCGGTCATCAACGCCGCCGATGGCAATGTGAAGCCGGCCCATGCCGCGATCGCGCCGAGCCAGCCCCCCTTGGCGAGGCCGATTCCCAAACCGACCTGACTGGAGGACGGGCCGGGCAAGAATTGGCACAGGCCGATCAACTCGGCATAGCTCTGTTCGTCCAGCCACCGGCGATTGACGATCAGGGCGCGATGAAAATAGCCAAGATGCGCGACCGGTCCACCGAATGAGGTGAGGCCCAGGCGCAAGAACACGAGGAATATCTGTAGCGGCGGAATGCGGTCCATGCCCAATCGAACCGGTGACTGTGTCCGCGCTATGTAACCGATCAGCGGGGCGGCTGCACATTGAATTGGGCAATGTCGCCAAGACCGAGGCCGTTCTCGATATTACCGATCTCCGTGACCGCCTGGTCAAAGCCATCGCCGCCAAATTGGGCCTTCTCGATGTCTTCGAACCTCTCGCCCATCTCATCTACGCCATGAGGCCCAAGCGCCTTCTTCCAGGCTGGGAAGATGATGGTGTCCTCCCGGGCGGCATGATTGGCGTACATCAACTCGAATTGCTCCAGGGCATGGGCCATGCTGTCCTGGTCGCCCGAACCAATTTGCCCGTTGCCGGTAACGCCCATCACATAATCGATGACGGCCCGGCCCTTGTTGTGCTGATCGATCAGGATGTCCACATACCCGGCAGCGGATCCGCCGGCCTTCTTGATCGCCGGAAAGATATGGGCCTCTTCCAACTTTCGCTCGTGATAATCCTCGCCGAAGTTGCGAAACAATCTTGCGGTCCTCATCAACATCGCGGGATCAACGCTGTCGCCGTGCCGCAAACGGCTGGCACTCTCTCGAAACACCAGAATCGCGCGGCGCAAGACCCCATGCTCGCGCATGAGGTCCTCAACGGCGCCGACATCTTCATCGGCCTTGTCACCGCATCCTGCCAGAGCAGCGACGGAGGCAAGACTGGCAAAAACCAAAATGCTGCGACGGCTTTCCATGGGACATTCCTCCCGCAGTCTCGCAACGGTTTCGATCTACAAGCGTTCCCGGAGGCGTTTGGGATTGCGAGGCAGTCGCGGGGGAACCGGTGTGCAGGTACGACTTTTCACCGGCAGCGCTTTGCCGGTCCGGTCATGCCAACGATGTCGGGAATATTGTTTGAGGCCGGCTGATGCCGCTCCCCCATTCTTACATGTAGCGCACGACAGGGTTGCTTCAAGACCGGGACCATCCCCTAAAAGCGGCGCCGAAGCCAAAAACGGCGGAGTCGCAAATGGCACATGCGGTGGTGATCGCCGGCGGAGGTCCCACGGGGCTGATGCTGGCGGCGGAATTGGCGCTGGCAGGCATCGATGCCGTCATCGTCGAGCGCCGCACCAGCCAAGACCTTGCCGGCTCGCGCGCGGGAGGCCTGCATGCCCGTACCATCGAGATCCTGGATCAGCGCGGCATCGCGGACCGCTTCCTTGCCGAAGGAGCGCCCGCCCAGGTCACGGGGTTCGCCTGGAATCCTCTCGACATCAGCGACTTTCCAACCCGGCACAATTATGGGCTCGCGCTGTGGCAGAACCATATCGAGCGCCTGCTGGCTGATTGGGTTGGCGAACTCGGCGTGCCGATCCATCGCGGGCGCTCGGTCACGGATTTCACGCAAGATGAGACCGGCATCGACGTCGCGCTGTCGGACGGCTCGTCGCTGCGGGCAGAATATCTCGTGGGATGCGATGGCGGGCGCAGCCAGGTCCGCAAAGCGGCCGGCATTGATTTTCCCGGCTGGGACCCGACCATCAGCCAGCTTATTGCCGAAGTCGAGATCACCGAAGAGCCGCAATGGGGTCTCAAGCACGACACGTTCGGCTTTCACGGCTTCAGCAGGCTCGAGAATGGGCCCATACGAATCCTGGTGACGGAACCAAATCTCAACCGCGCCGGCGAGCCCAGCCTGCGCGATCTGAGCGATGCCCTTATCGCGGTCTATGGAACCGATTATGGAATCCATAGCCCGACCTGGATTTCTCGCTTTACCGACGCGGCCCGGCAGGCCGCGTCCTATCGCAAAGGCCGCGTGCTCCTGGCCGGCGATGCCGCGCATGTCCATCACTCGGTCGGCGGACAGGGACTGAACACCGGCGTGCAGGACGCGGTGAATCTGGGTTGGAAACTTGCCCAAGTGGTCAAGGGCGTGTCACCGGACAGTCTCCTGGATACGTACCATAGCGAGCGCTATCCCATCGCAGCCCGCGTGTTGCGCAACACCGTCGCACAGATCGCGCTTCTTCGCCGCGCCGACGACAGGCTCAAGGCGGTGCGCGATGTTATTTCTGAATTTCTCAGCATGGAGGAACCGCGCAAGCGGCTGGCCGCCGAGCTGTGCGGCCTGGGCATTTGTTACAATCTCGGCGAAGGGCACCCGCTCCTGGGGCGCCGCATGCCCGATTTCGATCTGATCACGGCCGATGGACCGCGCAGGGTTTTCACCCTGCTCCATAAGGCTCGGCCGACGCTGCTGAATTTCGGAGAGGCGGATCGTTTCGATATCGCACCCTGGTCGGATCGGGTCCAACTGGTCGATGCTCGTTATACGGGTGACTGGGAGCTTCCGGTTGTGGGCATGGTCGCGGCGCCTTCCGCTGTCCTGGTCCGGCCCGACGGGTACGTGGCCTGGGTGGGCGACGAAACAGGCCACGGTCTCGTGGAAACTCTGGCCGGCTGGTTTGGGGCTTCCCGCAACGAGATTTAAATCAACCGCTATGCGACCGGCAGGCTCTCTCTGTGAAGGTGCCGCGCAAGGAGCACGAAGCTTAAGACCGCGATCAGACAGGCCGCGCTGACAATTATGGAAGAGCCCAGCACCCGGTCAAAGATTTGCAGTTCATGCAGTTGCCGGCCCGTTGCTGCATCATAAATCGCGGCAGGCAGCCAGACCAGATTCCATAAAGGCGATCAGAACCGATCTTTGGAAAAGCGCTTTCATTCCAAATCTACCATTCCCAATCGCTTTTTTTGCGGTTTTGGTACCCTTAGCGCAATAGCTCTTCCGAGTGGAAAAATCCGCACGACCGAACGCTACGAGAAAAATACCTGCGTGATATAAAGCCGCTTCTGGGCAAAGACGGCGTATATGTGCAGGTGATGCAGCACATCCATGCCTAGCACCAGATCGGGGATGCGCGCGTCAGTCGAAAGCGCCTGGCTCCCCAGGAGTTTTTCCCCGTTGCTGCCGATCAGATTGTTGGTCGAAATCAGCACCGGGATATTGCCCGCCGTGACACCGCCCGCGCCCATGAAAGATATTTTTGGAAAGGTATGGCTATAGACTGTCTGGCCTCTGCCGTCCTTGACGTTGGCGACTGGCACCATGTCGGGTGTGTCAGCCCGAAAGCCCATAATGTGCTCCGCGACGTCCCGGCGCATCACCGTGCGTTCCGAACCGGTGTCGATCACCGCTACGATGCTGCGGCCATCCATCAGCACCGGTATGGTGATCTTGCCGTCCTCCACGATCATCGGAACCATCGCCACGCCGCCGTTCGACCAATAGGCCACCTGGTCGGGATCGGTGCATTTGGTGGGGGTAAGCCAGTTCATCCGCATGGCGCCGAAGTCAATCTCGACATCATAGTGCCGGAAGAAATCGTTGCTCAGCAGTCCGTCATAGGATGCGTTGCGGGGAATTTCGCCGTCATTGGCGATGATGAAGGACCGGTTCTTGCCGGTGGCGTCACCGATGGTAAAGGATTTGAGTCGGGCGCGGGGGCGGTAACGATCCTGATCCACGCCACTGCCGATCTGGCGCACGGTTGCCTGCACGGAACCGGAGCTGAAGGCGAGATCGCCTTCTGGCCGCGGCACAGCAATATTTTCGGTCGCCCGCATTGCTTCCGGCAAACCAAGATCGGTAATCGCCGCTCGCGAGATTTTGGTGGGCCGCGTACCGAAATCGAGCAGAAATTGCTTGGATTTGCCGTTGATCGCCACCGGCACTGTTACGAGGTTGCTGCCGCGCATCTGTTTCAGGTCCACCCTGTCGGCCAGATCGGGCAAGGCGCAGGTGGCAGCGGTCGCGGCACTGGTGGTGCCGAGCAGCACGATGAACGCGGCCAATATGGACTTCTGCATGACATCCCCCGATGTGCTTTGAAGCGCCCGCAAGAGTGCAAGCATATCATGGCGCAAATTCGGCAGTCTATCGCTGCGTGCGCTGCCGCAACCGCGAAGGTGAAGTCGATTTTTATGATGTAGACCACCGTTCAATGCCAAGATGGGCGCAGATTGCGACATCTTCTTGAGAAAACACCAAACGGGCCCCTTTGATTGGCGCTTGAATTGCGGAATCATATTCTATGGCGTTTCGGGCCTTCTCCGTCGCACTGATTTTGGCCACGCTGGGCTTTTCTCAAGCTGCATCGGCACAAGAAGGTTGGCCCGACAACTGCAAGCTGGTGCGCGTGGCCCGGGTGCCTATGACACTCAAAACCGGTCATGTCGTCATTCCCGTATCGGCAAACGGCAAAGATCTGACACTAGGTATTGATACCGGTGGGTTTGGCACAAGCCTCACCCAAGCAGGCATCGACCGGCTGGGATTGCCATACTCGGCGAAGCTCGGGGCCATTATTCACGCAGTGGGTGGAGCGTGGATCAGCAAGGGAAATGTTCGTCTGGACGATTTTCGGATCGGCGATCTTGAATTGGGTAGTGGATATATTCCGGAAATGGTGGCCTTTCCCGGTGTTGATGGCCTGATAGGCCCCGACACCTTGTCCAGCTACGACGCGGAATTCGATTTTGGCGGCAAGACATTCAGCCTGTTCAAGTCTCATCCTTGTTCCGACCACGCCGCGTACTGGACCGGCTCATATGCCGTTATCCCCTTTAGCTTAACCCGCAACGGACATGTCCGGGTGTCCGTGACACTCAATGGCCGAAACATTGATGCTATCCTTGATACCGGGGCCGGCATTTCCGTACTCAGCATGCGAGATGCGAACAGCATGTTCGGCCTCGCGCCAAACAGCCCCGATATCGAAGCCAGAAATCCGGTGTCAGGCACCGCCTGGGGCAAGCCGGTTAACGCCTACAATTACACATTCAAGACGTTGATCATGGGCGGAATGACAATCCCAAACGCTCGGATCGTTTTGATCGACGGACGTAATTTTCTGGGGAACGATTTCGCCTCGCTGGTGCTGGGCAATGATGTGCTCTCCCGCTTTCATCTCTACATTGCCTATCGCCAGCAGAAACTCTATGTCAGCGACGCCCTGGTCCATTAAAGAGAGCTTTCATTCGCGGCTAGATCGCTGTGCGATTCTCGGCGGCGCTCGGCTTTTCTAAGCTCGCCGTGCTGTACCGGAGGTGGTTTACCAGTCCGTTCCGGCCGCTGTGCGGCCCTCGGTGGCGCCTGATTTTCTAAGCGGCGAAGCCGCCTGCGCTGCTGGCGCCCACTCGGATCGCTGCGCGATCCTGCGTGGCGCTAACAGGCGAAGCCAAGCGAGCCGGGATGGCTAGCCGGGCTGGGGCACGGTGATACTGGAGTGAAAATTGATATTGAAGGTTGAGATCATCGGTACTTCATAGGTTCGGCTGAACCCGGCCGCGATGGTGGCGGAGCGCTGGCCGCCGGAAACCGTTGAGGAATACGTGATTGTCGCGTTGGGTAGTCCGGTGGAGGCCAGGTAACCGTTGACGGCTTGTGCGATGTCGCTCACCGTCACTGCCTTGTTGATTTCCGCTAAGCGAGCGGCCCGCGTCAACGCCCATTCCAAGGTCATGTTGTTGAACAATATGAGGCCGAGGTAACAGACACCCAACACCAGCGCCAGAAAGGCGGACGACACCAGCGCGAATTCCACTGCCGTCGCGCCCGTATCTTCGCGAATGAAACGGCCCGGGACGCACATGGTCATTGCACGCGAACCGAACGGGTGATGGTTTTCTGGAAATTGATAGTCGATCCGCCGAGGGTGCCCGACGCCACCACCGTGAAATAGGTCTGGGGAACGGTCCCGTCCGCGCATAATTGCCCGCACGTTCCCGCCCCGCCGCCACACAGGCAGGCCTGGTTCGCCACCAACTGCGCATCCGCCGGCTTGTTGGCCCAGGACTGCATGCCGATGGTCCGGGCCGCGCTCATGTCGTTGCCACCGGCCATGGCATACTGAACGCTGGCGCGCGCCGCGCTTTCCATCTGTATCACGCCGGTCACCGCCTGGCTCACATCCGGCAGACAGACCACGATGACCGCCAGAATGGGAAGCACCAGGGCGAATTCGACCCCCGCCACGCCTCCGTTCGAGATTTTCAGTCGCGATACCAGGCTCCAGAGACCGCGCATGTGATCACTCCACCAAAGTAACGCTGCCGGGGACGGGTATGGTCTTCATGCCCGTGCCGGTGCAGTTCGTCGAGAAGGTTGCCGAGCCCGTGTAATAGATTTTGTCCGCCACGACCTGCATGCAACCGCTGGAGCCGCTGAAATTTCCCAGGAAGTCGACTTCCTGGCTGGGGAAATAAATCGTGCCGGTCAGCAGCGACGTGGCATTGCCATTGATCGTGTTGGTGGCGGTCGCCTGAGTGCGATCGCCGTAAAACAGCAAACCCGCATAGGTGCCGGTGGTAGGCGCCGCCAGATTCAACTGCGAATTGCCGTTGATCTGCACGGTCGCGCCATTGGTAAGATAGAACGTAACGCCGCTCCCGGTGAGATTGGCGTTGGCATTGATCTTGAGCACACCGCCATTGATCACATAGACGCCCGCGTTGAGTGTGGTGCCGCCGCTGAAACTGAGGCCGCCGCAATACGTACCGGCATTGAGCGTGCTACCGATCGGGCTGGCATTGCAGGTCCCCACCGGCGGCGTGGGCACATTGGCGTAGGGATCGTAAATGTAGGGCGACTTGGTTTTGACGCTGCTGCAAGAGGTCAGGGTCAGGGTGGCGGTGACATAATCGCCGCCGACCGCATCGACGCAGGGTGCGGTGACATTCGCCGCTCCGCCCACGCTGAACGCCCTGCTGGAGCTGGAATCCGATACGATGTTGCAGCCCTCGAATTTGGCTTCGGCGTTGCCCCAAAACTGAACCGTGTCGGCCTGGGTCTTGTTGAGACCCAGCATGCAGGCGGATTGGGTATTGTCGAACGTCGCCACCGCGCGCACTCTGATCGGCACCGGGCTGCTCGAAATGATCGAGGTGAAATATCGCTCCTCATTCTCGCTCAGCAGAACTTCGACGGAATGCGTGTTCTGGTTGGCACCGGAGGCGGGCGGCGTATTGACCGAGATCGCGCCCTGACCGGATCTCCAGCCATTGGTGGATGCCCCGTTGGTGGACGCATACCGGACCGTGTCCTGGCTGCTTCCGGTCTGCAGCGCCATCGCGCCGTTATATGCGGCAATGTCGACGGCGCTCTGCAACTCGCGCTGGCGGAAAAACCAGTAGCCGGTATCCGCGCCCAAACCGCAAAAGCCGATCAGGACCGGCGCCATAAGCGCCGCGATGATCGCGACATTGCCCGTCCGCGATTTGAGGAACCGCAACGCAAGACCGCCCTTCGAGCTCATAGCCAACATTCCCACCCACTGGCTAGCACTGGTCTGCCATCGTGCGGACCAGAACACGGCTCGGCGTCGCGAGCCCACGGGGCATTATTATGCTTTAAGGTCGAATTTCCTCACTCTGCGTTAGCGACACCGGGAAGATTTGAATTAATTCTGCCGTACCGCTCCCGTCTATTCGCCCGTCAGAGCCTGGCGACTAATGGATACGAGTTCTCATGTGAAACCGGAATCCATTCGGCTATCGTCTTCTGCCCGGACCGTCACTCAAAGATCATCGAGCGGATGTGGAACTGGTTTCGACCGGCGGTGAAACACAGGTTGGATGGCGCTCCAGCTTCATGCTGGCCTACGGGAACGGATTGATTCTGGCCGGATCTGATGACGCGCACTGTGCCAGTCGAACTGGGAAAGTGCGTGACGGGTATCCGCGCCAACGAACTTAAGCGCAGGCTTCGCTGACCGGTTCTGGTCCTCACTCACACCCATCGGAGTGTCGGGAGTCGCGCGTTGTGCCGCCCTCGGTGGCGCCTGATTTTCTAAGCGGCGAAGCCGACTGCGC
>CAYWWT010000040.1:0-15228 GCA_964461855.1 uncultured Rhizobium sp.
ATCGCCAAGGCGCAGGTTTCGGCCAAGCTTGCCGCGATCTATCTGATGGATCACAAGCCCCAGGATGCAGTGAACACACTGCACGCCTCCCAGATCAGCGGCCTGCCCGATGCCGACGGCCATGCCCGCATGATCCTGGAAGCGCGCGCCTTCGCCGCGCTCAAGCAGTGGGACAACGCGCTGGACCTGACCGCGGTGGACAACCAGCCCGACACCAACCGGCTGCGCGCCGACATTTATTGGGAAGCCGGCAACTGGACCCTGGCCGGGCAGAAGACCGAAGAATTGCTGGGCGCGCGCTGGAGCGATCCGTTGCCGCTGTCGGACAATGAGCGCAGCGAAGTCCTGCGCGTTGCGGTATCCTATTCGCTCGCCAATGACGAAAGCGGCCTCGACCGCCTGCGCGAACATTTCGCGCCCAAGATGCAGAACACGCCGGATGGCCGGAGTTTCGCCGTTCTGTCGCAGGATATCGACCTGCATGGCGTGGCGTTCCGCGACGCCGCCGCCAAGATCGCCTCGGTGGATACGCTGCAGGCGTTCATGAAGGATTTCGGGAAACGCCACCAAGTGGTGGCTATTAATTGACGCCCCCATCTGTCCGCCACGCGGGCAAGCCCGCTAGCGGACATCTTCCCCCGCCAGTGGCTTCGCCACGCGGGGGGAAGAAATTCACGACCAAGGCGAACGAGAGCCTAGCGCTACGCGCGCGCAGGGGAGGCGGGCCTCAGCAGGCTTCCAAATAAATTTATTAGAGAGAATCCAGCCAGGTCAGGCTTCGATCGCAGACGGCTTCCCAACCGGGTTCGCCGACCAGCCAATGGCTCATGCCGGGCATCACTTCGAATTGCGCGCGGTCTTTATAGAGGCGGGCCGCGCGTTCCACCGTGCCGGGTGGGTTGATGCGGTCGGCGCCTCCCGCCAGGAACAGCAGCGGCGCCTGGACTTTGCGCACATCGACTTCGCTGGCGCGGCGCATGTCCAAGCCCCAGTGAATCATTTCAAACGTGGCGCGGCCTGATTCCGGCACGAACCGCGCGAAGATTTCCGCGCGCCGCGCGGCAGGCAAACGGTCCAGCGAATGGGCGGAGGCGATATCGAAATCCGGTTCCAGGATTGCGCTCCAGAACCCCACGTGCAGCATCAGGCTCTGCGCCGCGGCCATCTCAAACAGCGTGGTGGGCGGAACACCCCAGGGCGCGGTCGGCGCCAAAAGAATGGCGGCGGCGATTTTGCGCCGCGCCGCCAGCATCTGGGCCAGCAATCCGCCCATCGAATGTCCAACAAGAATGGGCGGGTTTTTCAGGCCGCCAATCAGGCGGTCCAGATCGGCGACATAATCGATGAGGCTGGTGTTCGCGAGCGCGGGGTTGTTTTCATCATGGTGCCGCAACGCGGGCGTTTCCACCGTATAGCCGGCGTCACGAAAGCGCGCCGCAAACCCGTCCCATGCCCAGGGGCCGCAAAAAGCTCCATGGATCATGACGACCGAAGGCTTGTTTTTTTTGGTCGCACGTCCCTGGGCGCGTTCGCGCCCAATTGTTTGATTGGCGCCTCCGGCGCCGCCCGAAAAACCGCTCGCGGCTTCCGCCGCCCCCACTTTTTCTGGCCGATGCTCCTCTGCCATCAGAACGGCTTTGCCAGATGCCGGAAGGCGTCGATCACCTTGGCGTAGGAATCGCGCTTGAACGGCACGATCACGCGCGGCAATTCCTCCAGCGCCAGCCATTTCCAGGCGGAAAATTCCGGCTCATGGGCATGAAGATCGATATCGCCGTCGCTTCCGGTGAAGCGTAGCGCGAACCATTTCTGCCGCTGGCCGCGAAACTTGCCGTGAAACGCGACGCCCACCAGATGGGCGGGCAGGTCGTAGGTGATCCAGTCGTCCATCTCCGCAACGATTTCGGCCCGGTCGGTGCCGGCCTCTTCCTTGAGCTCGCGCAAGGCTGCCTGGCGCGGCTCTTCGCCGTCATCGATGCCGCCTTGCGGCATCTGCCAGCCTTCGACGGTCTGGTCGATGCGCTTGCCGACGAAAATCATGCCCTGGCGATTGAGCAGCATCACGCCGACGGCCGGACGATAGGGAAGCAGCGAATGTGATGACATGAGGATACTTCTAGGAAAAAGGCGCGAGGGATTTTGGGCTTGAGCAGGGTTGCCTAGCGCCAGCGTAGGCAACGCGCGGAGTGTGCGTTAGCACATGAGCACGCGCGACGAGCTCAGGACCCAAAGGCCCGCGCCCTATTTTGAGGGCTGGCTCACTATGGCGGAGACGGGGACCAGAACAAACCCCCGTTTTTCGAGCCCCTTGGCCCAGGCGGCGATTCGCTCGACCGTGATGGGATAGAGATAGCCCGATCCGATGGCGGTGCCATGCGCGCGCGCTTCGGTTTCCAGATCGGAGAGATGCTTGTCGATCTCCAGTCCGGTCTGAATGCCGTCCAGTTTTTGCGTCGCCTTGGCGAAAGGCGTGGTCAGGCGCGCGGCCACATCGGGTGCCGCGGACTGGGCCGCCGTGCCATTGTCATAGAAATAAAGCCCCCGGCGGGCGAATTGGGTCATCACCGGCGAGAGGGCGCCGGCGTCCGCCATGAAGCGCTGCCCCAGAAGATTGGTCACGCCCGCATAGCCGGTGAAGCGCGACAAAAGCCATTCCAGCCGATCGCCATTGCTGTCCCGCTCGATGCCGGAGCGCAGCGTGTGCGGGCCCGGATCGCTGTCGGGGAAATCAAACGGCTCCATTGGAATTTCCAACAGCACCTCATGCCCGCCGGCCCGCGCCTGCCCGACAAGGCGCTGGGCATCGGCGGCGTAAGGAACGAAGGCCAAACTCACGCCGGCAGGGAGCGCGGTCATCGCAGCGGTGGTCGCCTTGGCGCCGAGGCCAAGGCCCGACACCACGATGGCGATGCGGAATTTTCCACTCCGCGCCGGCGCGGCATAGGCCGCCATCGGCGTGCGCCCGTCATCGGCGATGCGGGGCAATGGTCCTTGCGGACTTTTCTCGATCAGGGCGGGGTCGGCGAGAAGGGCACGGCCCGCCATCACCACCTTGTCGATGGAAAGGGATGGCGCAACGGCAGCAGCCGGAGCCTGGATTTTGGGGGGCGCGGCAGGCTTGGGCGGGAGCGGCGTCAGATCCAGCGTGACCCCGGGCCGGTTCACGTGCCCAAGG
This sequence comes from uncultured Rhizobium sp., assembly GCA_964461855.1. Taxonomy (GTDB): domain Bacteria; phylum Pseudomonadota; class Alphaproteobacteria; order Micropepsales; family Micropepsaceae; genus Rhizomicrobium. The sequence goes on from CAYWWT010000040.1 coordinate 3,176, forward strand.
ACCGTGATGCCCAACGCGCCGGCCGCCAACAAGCCGAACACGCCCGCACTGGCGAACGCCAGCGCACGCGCGGCCCGGGTCACGGCGGGGTTGGCGATGGCCGTCATAATGCCGGGGATTTAGCCCCGGACATGGTTAGGGAGGGGTTAATTTATTTTTGCCCCCATCTGTCCGCCACGCGGGCAAGCCCGCTAGCCGCCGTTCGATACGCTGTCGCTATCGAACTCCCCCGCCGGCGGCTTTGCCGCGCGGGGGAAGAAAGCCGGAGCCAAGACGCGCTGGCGCTTAAGTTAGTCTGCTTTAACAGGCTTCGCTGCGGCGGCGACCGTCATCTTCCCGTGCAGCAGATCGAGGGCATAAGAGAGTTGGAAGTCGTCATACTTTTTGCCCGGCGCGGGCTTGATCACCGGCGCGGTGACCTTCTTGCCCGCCGGCTCGCCGATCAGGTGGCCCGGCAAGTCTGCTTCCGATGGCCGCGCGATCTTGGGGATGTTGGTTTCGTCGCCCTGCGCCACCGCAATGTCGGGAGTGATGCCCTGCGCCTGGATGGAATGGCCGGACGGCGTGTAATAGCGCGCCGTGGTCAGGCGCAGCGCACCGCCGCCATCGCCCAGCGGGATAATGGTCTGCACCGAGCCTTTGCCGAAGCTGGTCATGCCCACGATGGTGGCACGCTTGTGATCCTGCAAAGCGCCCGACACGATTTCCGACGCCGACGCGGTACCCGAATTGATCAGCACCACGACCGGCTTGCCGTCCATGATGTCGCCGCCCTTGGCGTCATAGCGCTGGGTGTCTTCGGGATGACGGCCGCGGGTGGAAACGATCTCCCCGCCCTTGAGCAAATCGTCCGACACTTGAATCGCCTGATCGAGCAACCCGCCGGGATTGTTGCGCAGGTCGATGACATAACCCTTGATGCCGGGGCCGATCTGCTTCTTCAAATCGCGCACGGCCTTTTCGAGGCCTGATGCGGTCTGTTCGTTGAAGCCGGGCAGGCGGATGTAACCGATATCACCTTCCTTGCGCCAGGTGTCGGCGTCCACCTGCACCACCGCGCGCTGCAAAGTGACATCGAAGGGCTTCTTCTCGCCTTCGCGCAGGATGGTGAGGGTCACTTTCGAGCCTTCGGGGCCGCGCATCTTGTCGATGGCTTCGTTGAGCGGCTGGCCGGCGATGGAAACGCCGTCGATGCCGGCGATGCGGTCGCCGGACTTGATGCCGGCCTTGGCGGCCGGCGTGCCGTCGATCGGCGAGATCACTTTGATGAGCCCATCTTCCTGCGTCACCTCGATGCCGACGCCGCCGAACTGGCCCTTGGTCGTGATCTGCATGTCGTTATAGGACTTGGCATCCATATAGCTGGAATGCGGATCGAGATTGGACACCATGCCCTGGATGGCGGCGCTGACCAGTTCGCTGTCCTGGACGGGGCGCACATAATTGGCGCGCACGCGCTCGAACGCATCGGAGAAAAGATCGAGCTGCCGGTAGGCGGTGGCTTCGCTGGCGCCTTGCGCCTGCGGCAGAAGACTTAAGGCCAGCGCGAAACCCGCAACCCCGCCCAACGCCACCAAAGCAACTTTCTTCATGATCTCTTTGCCTTCCGCGGTTCCAGTGCGAGCCAGGGCTTCGGATCGAGCCCATGACCGTTCTGCCGCAATTCGAAATAAAGCCGCTCTTTCGGTGCACCATTTTGTGCTGGCATGTTGCCGACGGGTTCGCCCGCCAGCACCTCATCGTCCGGCCGCACAGTTACGCGCCCGAGCCCGGCCAGCACCAGATCGTAGCCAGTCGTGATCTCCAGGATCAAGACCTGTCCCGACTTATGGTAAGGGCCTGCGAACAGCACCCGCCCGTCAATGGGCGCAATGACCTGGGCGTTGTCGCGCGTCACATAGGTGATCCCAGGATTTCGCCTGTTTTCCTCGGAATCCGTCCCCGGCGGGGCGATGGTTCCCACCACCGGACGCAACAATGAACCTTTGGACAGGGGACCGAGGGATCCGGAATTGGAGGCGGTCACGATGGTGATCCCGTCGTCATCGCCGCGCGACCGCTTGAGGGCGGCCACCCGGTTCGCCAGGGCCTGGAAGTCGGCCGCCTTGGACGCGATCTCCGCCAGCCGGGATTTCAGGGTGTCATATTCATCGCCCGCGGTCTGGGCTTCGGATTCCTTCTGCGTGGTCAGGATTTCCAGGTCCGTGCGCGCGGCGGTGAGTTCGGAGGCGGTTTTGGTCGCCTCGACGCGGCGCGCCAGGAGCGAGACGCGCGTCTTTTTCAGGGTTTCGATACGGCGGGCCAGGCGCGCCGCTTCCGCATAGACCGGCGGCAGGCTTGCGCCCACCAGCATGGCGCCGCGCGCCGCCGCCAGCGCATCGTCGGGACGTACCGCCAGGGCCGGCGGCATGTCGTGCTGCAGCCGTTCCAGAATCGCCAGAAGCCTGGTCACGGATATCCGGTCGCGCCGGAAGCCTTCGGTCAGTTCTGCGTTCTGTTTTTCCAGGTGATCGATCTCTTCGCCCAGATAGACAGTCTCCTGTTCCAGGCTTTCGATCTTGGCCGCGGTGGCGATCAGCTTCTGGCGCAGGCTTTTGGCTTCGGTGGAAAGCTGTTCGCTTTTCTGCCGGGCGGTGTCGACCGCGGGCTTATCGCGCGCGACTTCGGCCTTCAGCGTATTCAGCTGCGACGCGGTGGAGGGAAGCTTGCTCAGTGCTTCCGGCTTTACCGCCTTGGACATGTCGAGCGGGATATCCGGGGCAGACTTGGCGGCCTCTTTCCCGGCATCGCCTTTCATTTGCGGACGCGCGCGCGGCGTGGCCGGCGCGGTCACTTTCTTATAGGGCGGGTCGGCGGCCAGCGCCGGCGGCGCCAGCAGCGCCGCGACACACAGCAGAAAAAGCCGACCGCCGCGCAACCCTAGCCTTTCCTCAAAAGGGAATGTCCCGTCATCGGCCTGGGCTGGGGAATACCCATTAAAGCCAGCATGGTGGGCGCGATATCGGCAAGCCGGCCATTTTCCAATGCGGTGCCCGCGGGCGCGTTGATGGCCACCACCGGAACATCGAACAAAGTGTGCGCGGTGTGAGGCTCGCCGGTCTCAGGATCCTTCATCATCTCTACATTACCATGATCCGCGGTCAGCAGCATCACGCCACCCACTTTTTCGATGGCGGCGCGAAGGCGGCCCAGGCACACATCGATCGTGTCCACCGCTTCCACCGCCGCCTTCATGATGCCGGTGTGACCCACCATGTCGGGATTGGCATAATTGGCAACGATGAGATCGTATTTGCCGCTGGCGATGGCCTCTTCCAGTTTTTCCGTCACCTGATAGGCGCTCATTTCCGGCTTGTGATCGTAGGTCGCGACCTTGGGACTGGGCACCAGGATGCGATCCTCGCCCGCGAAAGGTTCCTCGCGCCCGCCATTCAGGAAGAAGGTGACATGGGCGTATTTCTCGGTTTCGGCGATGCGCAGTTGCGTGAGGCCATGTTCGGCCATCACTTCGCCCAAGGTCTCGCGCACGTCTTCGGGCGGGAAAATCGCGGTCATCAATTTGGCGAGTTCGTCCGAATATTCCGTCAGGCTCGCCGCGGCGCTGAAATCCACGACGCGATCCCGCTCGAAGCCGTCAAAGCCGGGATCGAGCAGCGCCAGCGAAATTTCCCGGGCACGGTCGGCCCGGAAATTGGCGAACAGCAGAGCATCGCCATCGCCCATGCCGGCATAATCGCCCAAGACGGCCGGGATCACGAATTCGTCGGTGATGCCGTCGGCATAAGAGGTCTCCAGCGCGGCGAAGACATCGGCCTGGCGCGGACCGCTGGCATCGACCATGGCGTCATAGGCCTTCTGCACCCGGTCCCAGCGCTTGTCGCGGTCCATGGCGTAATAGCGCCCCGACAAGGTCGCCATCCGCACGCCGGCAATGCCGTCGATATCCCTGGCGAACTTCTCCAGAAAGCCGCGCGCGCTTTTCGGCGGCGTATCGCGGCCATCGAGAAAGGCATGAACAAAGACCGGTACGCCCGACTGCGCCAAAATCCGGACCAACGCCGCCATATGGTCCTGGTGCGAATGCACGCCGCCCGGCGACAAGAGCCCCATCAGGTGCACCGCGCCCTTGGTGGCTTCAACCTTGGCGATGAGTTCGCGCAAGCCCGGGCGCATCGCGAGCGAACCGTCTTCGATCGCCACATCAATGCGGGGCAGATCCTGGGACACGATTCGGCCCGAGCCGATATTCATGTGGCCGACTTCGGAATTGCCCATCTGGCCTTGCGGCAATCCCACGGCGTTGCCCGACGTCTGGAGCAGCGCATGCGGGCAATCCTGCAGCATGCGGCTGTAGTTGGGCGTGCTGCCCTGCGCGATGGCGTTGTCCGCCGCATCGGTGCGCCATCCCCAGCCGTCGAGAATGCAAAGCAAGGCGGGACGCGGCGCGGACATACAGGCTCCTGTGCGATGATCGGCGAACATAGGAATGCCGTCTCGCGCTGTCCATGCCACTTCGCAGGTGCGGTAAAGGGCCGAAAAGGCAGGCGCTGCCCAAAGCCCGGCGTCACTTTCTCTTGAAGGCGCGGAAGGCCGATAACACCATAAAGCACCCGAAATGCCCGGCAAAAGCTGCCTGCCGAACACCGAACAATGTTCGGTTATTCCATAACACATTGATATGAAACGGATTTATTCCGCCATTGCGCGGCACGAAACTGGCAAGGGTCCGCACCAGAAACAGGCAGAAGCCGAGTTCATGCGCGCACCTCTTTATATCCGCCTTGCCGCTTTCGCCGTTGGCGCCGCCTTGATGGCTGCCCCCGCGCCCGTCCTTGCCTTCTCGCGGGTCAAGGACCTGATCGAGATCGAAGGCATTCGCGACAATATGCTGGTCGGCTATGGCCTGGTGGTCGGCCTGAACGGCACGGGCGACTCGCTCAAGAACGCGCCTTTCACCCAGCAATCGATCCAGACCATGCTGGAACGGCTGGGCGTCAACACCCGCGGCCAGACCATGCAGACCAAGAATGTCGCCGCCGTGATGGTGACGGCCAACCTTCCCGCCTTTGCGGGCGCGGGCTCGCGCATCGATGTCAGCGTCAGTGCCATGGGCGACGCCAAGAATCTTCAGGGCGGCACCTTGCTGGTGACGCCCTTGTTCGGCGCCGACGGCCAGACCTATGCCGTGGGCCAAGGCCCTGTCGCGGTCGGCGGCTTCTCGGCGCAGGGCGACGCCGCCAGCGTGACTCGCGGCGTGCCGACGGCGGGCCGCATCTCCAACGGCGCCATCGTGGAACGCGAAACCGGCTTTCATCTCGCCGGCATGGACAATCTGAAGCTCTCGCTGCACAACCCGGATCTCACCACCGCCAGCCGCATCGCCAAGGCGGTGAATACCTATCTGGGCGGCAGCGTGGCTGTGGCCTCCGATCCTTCCAATGTGCAACTCAGCGTGCCCGCCAATTATCCCGGCGGCGTGATGGGGCTTCTCACTGACATTGAGCAGGTCAAGGTCGATCCCGACCAGCCCGCCAAGGTCATCATCGATCAGACATCGGGCGTGATCGTGATGGGTGCGGATGTGCGCATCAACACGGTGGCGATCGCCCAGGGCAATCTCACCATCCGCATCAACGAAACGCCGCAGGTCAGCCAACCTTCGCCCTTCTCCAACACCGGCACCACCCAGGTCGTGCCGCGCACGTCGATCCAGATCGACGACGAGAAAGGCAACAAGATGGCCGTGCTCAACCAGGGCGTTTCGCTCCAGAGCATGGTCGATGGCCTCAACGCTCTCGGCGTGGGTCCGCGCGACATCATCTCGATCCTGCAGGCGATCAAGGCGGCGGGCGCGCTGCAGGCCGATATCCAGGTGATCGGCTGATGGACGCGACCCTTCAGACCGCGATGTTCGCGGCCCAGCCCGCATCGGTGCGCGCGCCATCCGCGACAGGCAATGCCGCGGCCGCGACCAAATCGGCCAAGGAATTCGAAGGCGTCTTCATCGCCCAGTTCCTCGGCAGCATGTTCCAGGGCATTCCCACCGACGGTCCGATGGGCGGCGGCCAGGGCGAAGAGATGTTCCGCTCGTTGATGGTCAATGAATACGCCAAGTCGATTGCCGACAAGGGCGGCTTCGGCCTGGCCGATGCGGTCTCGCGCCAATTGCTGCGCAATCAGGAATCGCCGCAACCGGAAGCAGCCGCGCCATGAGCGAGACCAAGCTGGAAGACACGCCCCGGATCGAAAGGCTGATCATGCTGGCCGAGCGCCTGGTCGTGGCTCTGGAAGCCGATATTGCCGCGCTGAAAGCAGGCAAGCCCGCCGAGATGCAGAGCATGGATCCCGAGATCCAGAAACTCTCCGTAATCTATGGCCGCGAGGCACAGAATTTCGACATCCGCATCGCCAAGGCCGCGCCGCCATCCTTGCGCGAACGCTTTCTGCTCATCACCGCGCAATTCCGCGACGTGCTGAAATTGCATGCCCGCATGCTGGCGCGCGTGAAGAACGCTTCGGAAGGCATGATCCAGGCGATTGCCCGCGAAGTGGAGCGCATGAACGCGCCGACGCGGACCTATGGGCCGCAATCCGGCTACAAGACCCAGCCGTCGGGCGCGATGGTTTTTAACAAGGTGATTTGATCGCGCCCTGCGACCTTCGCCCCCTCTCTGTCATTCCCGGCGAGCATCGCGGCCCAGGCCGCGGTGCGAGGGAAGGGAATCCAGGTAACAACACCGGCATTTCTTTCAACACCTGGATCCCCTTCCCCTCTCGATGACGTGCCGTCATCGCTCGGCCGGGGATGACAGGGGAGTTCTCGTCCCTTCCGCACGACCGCTGGGGCACAAACGGCGATAAGCCCGTTTACAGATTTGCTTTTAGCCGCCGAGCTGCGAGAGAAGATCGCCCAGGCCGCCGCCACTGCCGCCACCCTGGCCCGATACGATAGCCTGAATATTGGCGACCGCATTGTTGGGGTCGGTGCCCATCAGGGACAAGGCCATGCTGTAATTGGCGAGCTGCGCCGTTGTGGTCGCGGATGCCTTGCCGCTGGTGTTGCCCGGCGCCGTCGCGGCTGGGGGCGGCGCGTTGGATTTCTGATAGGCGCCCTGAATGTTCGACAGCACGCCCAGCAATTGCGAGCGCGCGGCATTGGCGCCGGTCTTGGTCGAGATGTCGAGGATGCCGGCAAAGCCAAGTCCGTAAATGACCGGGTCGTCTTTCTTTTGCGCCGCGGTGGACGCGACCGATTTGGTATCATTGTCGGGCGCCGTGAGAACGCCCGGGGCGATGCCGAGCCGCGCCAGCGCGTCGTTATCGGCGGGGCCCGCGATCAATTCGATGGTGCGGCCAGGATTGACCGTCAGCTTGATGCCTTCGCTGCCGCCCTTGTAGTCCGCGGCGGCTTTGCCGATAGCGCCCAACTGCCCGTTGATCTTGGTCGAAAGCGAATTGATGGTTTCGCCCTTGTCGATGGTGATCGTGGTGGTGCGCGGTGCGATGCCGTCGATCTTGATCTTGAAGGTGTCGCCGGCGCGCAAGGTCGTCAGCGATGTGAGGTCGACCGACTGGTTGAGATTGATGGTGCCGCGCGGCAAGCCCAGCGCGTCCAGCACGCTGGAGCCTTGCGTGTCGATGGCGACACCTGCGCCCGTGGATTGGCCGTCGGCGCCGCCATATTGCTGCGTCCAGCGGACGCTGCCATCGGTGTTGAGCGCGGTGGCGAAAGCATTGCTGACATTCTGGATGTTGCGCTGCTGGCCCGCGAACGTGCCCTTGGTCGAGCCGGTCAGATAAACCGTGCCGTCCGGCCCCACCGTCACCGAACCGCCCTGATCAGTCGCGGAGGTGCCGACATAAGAGACGCGGTCGGCGGCGACACTGGTGCCATTGTCGGTCATTGCGAAGACGAAAGCATCCATGCCGCCAGTGGAAGCGGCGGCGACGCTCGCCGCGCCGCCTGCCGTCAGGTCGGCATTGGAGGTGGTACCCGACACATAGATTTTGCCGCCCGAGACGGTGAGCCCGCCGATCGCGCCGCCTGCTGCCAGGGCGCCCAAAGTCTCGGTCCAGACCGGCGCGGTGGTGATGTCGCCATTGGCGTATTTCGCGACGACGGCCTGGCCGTTCTGCACACTGGCGACATAGAGGCTGCCATCGGTGCCGGTCGCAGTGGCGGCGACCTGATCGTCGCCGCTGGTGCCGAACTGGTTTTCCGACAGAAGATTGCCCTTGGAATCGAATTTGGCGAGATAGGCGTCGGCGCCGCCTTGCGCGGTCTGATGCGCGCCGATCACGCCGCCGGGAATGGTGGTCTGGCCATTGACGGGATTGGCGATGGGATAACCCGAGACCGAACCCCCGATATAGATATTGCCGCTGGCATCGACACTGACCGCATTGGAACGGTTGTTGGCCAAGGTCTGGATCTGCTTGATCCACATCTGGTTGCCGTTGGTGTCGTAGCGGGCGACGAAGGAATCTTCATTGCCGTTGGCGACGGCGCCGGGCACCAGGTCCGCGGTCGAGCTGCCGGTGACGACCACGCCGCCCGAAGGATCGAGCGCCAGGCCATAGCCATTGGCGGTACCGGCGCTTCCCAGAAGCTTCTGCCACACCACATTGCCGGCGGAATCATATTTGGTGAGATAGGAGTCCTGGTCGCCCTGGTTCAGCTGGCTGCCGAAATTGCCGGTGGCATTGCCGATGACATAGATATTGCCGCTTGCATCCACCACCGTGCCCGCCGCCGTGGTGGTGCCGGAGGTGGCCTTGGTGGTCGCGGTGACGGTGGCGGTGGGCGTGCCGGAAATATTGGACAGCTTGATCAAGCGACCGGTCTGATCGGCGGCGGTCGTGGTGGTGTTGGTCGCGCCTGCCTTGCCCGCCGTGGTGGTGTTGGTTTCGCTGGCGGTACCGGAATTGCCTACCATGTAGAGCGACGGCGTGGACGCGGCGGACAGGGAAACGCTTTCAACACCGCCCGGCGTGATCTGCAAGCCATAGGTCGCGCCGGTGGTGGATGTCGCGGTGCCGCCCTTCTGCACTTTCTGGAAGCGGGTGGAAAAGCCATCCGCCGAAAGCTGCGAATTGATATAGCTGACGACATTGCCCAGGGTCAGCGAACCCGGCACCTGGCCGAGATCGATATCCACGTCGGTGGCGACGCCGCCCTTCTTGATCGTGATGGTGAAATGGTCCGATGCCGACAGCCCGGGCACGGGGTTGTCGATATTGGAATTCGTCACCAGCTGGCGCGTGTTGTAGGTGAATCCGCCCAGCGAGATGTTGGCGGTTGAGCTCACGGTCGCGGCGGGCGTGGCCGCCTGCAGCGTATAATTGTTGAAGCTGGTCGATTTCAGATAGCTCTGAACCTGCGCCAATCCTGCCTGAAAGCGCGCATTCAATCCCGCCATCACGCCCGGCGTTTCGGTCGAACCCTGGGCCAGCTTGGCGAGATAGGCGAGACTGTTGACGGCGCTGTAGAGCGAGAAGAGTTTCTGGTTGTCCTGCTCCAGTTTGGAATCGGTGGTCGCGCCGCCGGTCAGCGGAACATTCGAGGTGTCGAGAAAATTCTTGGTCGAAAGAATTTTCGCGGTCTGCGCGTTGGTGGTGAGTTGCGCTTTCTGCCAGGGCGGCTCGTCATTGGCGGTTGCGCTGCCCGTGCGCGACTGACCGGCAATGGCATTGCGCGCCGCCACTGCCGCCGGCGAAGACGTCAACTGCGTCTGGTAGTAGTTCAGCAGGACCGAGGAGTCCAAGCTGGGAAAGCCGATGCCTGACATGGGCCGCAGGATCGCTTTTCCAGCGTTAAGGCGGGGATAATGGGAAGGCGAATTTCTCCTCGGGCTCGCTGCAAAACACGCTTAACGCGGCCTTAAGCCGGTCGGTCGAAACTGGCGCGATGCAATCCGCCTCCCCCGCCTATGGCCAGGGCCTGAAATTGTCGTCCGAGGGGCGGCATCTGGAAGCCATTGCCTGCTTTGAAAAAGCCTTGGCGGATCAGCCCGATGATACACGAACACTGTTCGCGCTGGGAAATACCGCCCGCGCCCTCGGCTTGGCCCAGCCCGCTGCCGAATTCTTCCGCAAGGTCCTGGCGCAGGAGCCGGGGCGGATCGAGGCCCTGGTCAATCTGGCCAATCTGCTGCGGGTGGAAGGCCAGTTCGATGCCGCCAAGGCTTTGCTCGAGCCGGCCCTGGCGCGCAATCCGGGCGATCCCGATCTATTGCTGACCCTGGGTTCGGCCCACCGCGAAAGCGGTGATAATACCCGCGCGATGGAATGTTATCGCGCCGCGCTGGCTGTGGATTCTGGCAATGCCGCCGCGCTGTCCAATCTCGCCGACCTGCTGACCGATGATGGTGCGGTTGAAGAGGCCCGCGCGCTTTATGACCGTGCCATCAAGGCGGCGCCGAAAAATCCGCAGCTGCGCCTGAACCGCGCCATCCTGCATCTGCTTTGCGGCAACCTCAGAGATGGGTGGCGCGACTATGCCGCCCGCAGCGAGATCGCCGGCAAAGTACCCAGGTCAGATCTAAATTTGCCGGAATGGCGCGGCGGCCCCCTGAAGCGCAGCCGCCTTCTGGTCCGCGCCGAACAAGGTGTCGGTGACCAGATCATGTTCCTGAGCGCAATACCCGATCTTCTGACGCAGGCCGCAACGGATGGCGGATCGGTGATCCTGGAATGCGAACCGCGCCTGGTTGCGTTGGCGGCGCGGTCCTTTCCCGCCGCGGCGATTCGACCGCAAAGTCTCGCCAGCAGAAACGGTGTCGCCACCGCGGATTATGGCTGGCTGAAAGCGGCGGGCGGTGCCAATGCCGTGACCTTGATGGGCTCCCTGCCGCGGTGGCTGCGCGGCGATATCGAGTCCTTTCCCCAACCCTATACATTTCTCGTGCCTGACATTGCCGAGCATGCACGCTGGAAAAATTTCTTTGCGGGGACTGGCCCGCATATCGGGCTCTGCTGGCGCAGCGGCAAATCGGGCGGCCATCGCAGCGTGCAATACGCACCGCTGGAGGCCTGGGGCGCGTTCCTGCGCGATCTGCCGGGAACCTTGGTGTCCTGCCAATACGATGCCACCGCCGAAGAGATTGCCGCGCTGGAACAATCCAGCGGCCGCAGCATCATCGTGCCGCCCGCACTGGACCAGAAGCGTGAACTGGACCGCACCGCCGCGATGCTGTCGGCACTCGACATGGTTGTGAGCGCCCCCACAGCCGTATCCTGGCTCAGTGCGGGGACGGGAACGCCGACCTTGAAGCTTCTCTACGATACAAGCTGGACCGCCTTCGGTCAGAGCTACGAACCGCTAGCGCCGTCTTGCCGCTGCATCATGCCGAAAGCGCGCGGCGACTGGCGCGGTGTTTTCGAGAAAGCCGCCGCGCTCATTTAATTGTCGCGCGGTCCGGGCGCAGGTGCGCCCCATTATTTAAGGGCGCCTCCGGCGCCACTCGGAAAGCCGGAAGACCACTTTTCCTGGCCGCGCTCCTATCGCGCGGCCCTGAGCGGCGCTTTTTCCTCTTTCAAAGCCATGGCCAGATCAGCGGCGATCCGGTGAGCGCCATTGCCGTCCAGATTGGCAAGACCGGCTTGGCGCATTTCCCGCCGCCGCGGCGCATTGCCGATCAATGCTTTCACCGCGGACAGAATCTGTTCGTCGGAGACTTCGCTTGCGATACCCAGCGACAAGCCCATGCCCGCTTCATCAAAGGCGTCGGCAGATCGGGCATGGTCCGGTGAGAGACCAAGATAGATCGCGGGCACGCCGAAGGCGGCCAGTTCATAGGCCGTGACGCCGAAGGCGCAGAGCGCCAGATCGGCGGCGGCATATTCGGTGGCAAGATCGTCGGCGCCTTCCACGGTTTCATAATTGGATTGCAATGCCACCACCCCGGCGGCGACTTTGTCGGCATTGGCCATGCCGGTGCCGATGACAAAGCGGATGCGAAAAATGGGATCGAGAGCCGCGAGCGCCTTGGCGGCACGCAAGGTCAGGCCTTGCGGATCGCTGCCCCCCATCGCCACCAGCAAAGTCGGCCTGG
>CAYWWT010000041.1:0-5172 GCA_964461855.1 uncultured Rhizobium sp.
GAAGATCCGATGCCATCGCCAGAATCGCCCCGGCGCCGGCACAGACCCCATCCACAGCCGCGATGATAGGTTGCGGGCAGGCGCGCATCGCCTTGACCAGATCGCCCGTCATCTGGGTGAAAGCGAGCAGGCCTTTGGCATCTTTCTCAAGCAGCGGTCCGATGATCTCGAAGACATCGCCGCCGGAACAGAAATTCCCGCCCGCGCCGGACAGGACGAAGACCTTTATCATGTCGTTCGATGCGGCGTTGCGGAACAGTTCGACAAGCTCGGTATAGCTTTCGAAGGTCAGCGGATTCTTCTTCTCCGGGCGCGCCAAGGTGACAAAGGCGATCGATTTTTCGAGCCGCAATTCGAAATGTTCCGGAAAGGAAGCTGTCACGGCACCTGCTCGGTTCCGGCTTTCACGGATTCCTTGAGCTTGCCAAGCGCTCCGATAAGGGCGCCGATCTCCTTGGGCGACAGAAGGGCAAAATACTCCGCGATCCAATCCTCATGCGCGCTGGCGATGCGATTGAAATGTGCCTGACCTTTCGGCGTCAGCTTGACGATCTGCACCCGCCGATCATTGGGCAGGGCCGTGCGCTTGATATGACCGGCCTGCACCAGCCGGTCGACCAAGCCGGTGACATTGCCGTTGGTCACCATCATGCGCTTGGAAAGATCGCCCAGGGTCATACCGTTCGGCGCGCGCTCAAGCTGTGCCAGAAGATCGAAGCGCGGCAGCGTGGTGTCGAACCGTTCAGCCAGCCTTTTGCGGACCGCGGTTTCGATCAGATTGGTGCAGGTGAGCAGCCGGAGCCAGAGGCGCAATTCATCCTTGTGCGCATGGGGCGATTCCAGGACCTTGGTCTCCGAATCCAGGTTCCCTATGGCCGAATTCATATCTCTCCCCCCGCGATCGCGAGCGCCGTACCGTTTATAGCGCCAGAATCGCGGCTGGCCAGAAAATACACCGCGCGCGCGACTTCATCGGGAAGGATAAGCCGCCCCATGGGGTTGTTCTTGACCAGTTCCGCGCGCGCGGCATCTTCGGGACGGCCGGTTTTGCGAACAATGGCTTCAACGGCGGCAGCCACCATATCGGTATCGGTGAAGCCGGGGCAGACGGCGTTCGCGGTGACGCCGGTTTTGGCCAGTTCCATAGCGAGCGATCGGGTCAGCCCCAGAAGCGCGTGCTTGGCTGCGACATAGGCGCTGACATAGGGATAGCCCTTGAGGGCCGCAGTCGATGCGATGTTGATGATGCGGCCGAAGCCGCGCGCCGTCATCGCGGGAAGAACGGCATGGGCCGCGATCACCGGTGCCAGCAGATTTATATCCAGCATCTTCTGAAAATCGTCATGCCCGGTCTTGAGGAAGGGCGCTGAAATGGCGGCGCCCGCATTGTTGACCAGGATGTCGACAGGAGCTTGTGCCACGATCCGCCGTAGCGCGGCTTCGAAACCGGCGGTATCGCTCGCGTCGGCGATCGCGAAAGCGGCGGCTTCGCCTGCTTCCACCCGTGCCCGGAGAGCGGCTTCGCTCCTTCCCAACACGGTGACGCGCGCCCCTCCGCGCGTGAGGGCGGCGGCGATCGCCGCGCCGATGCCGCGTCCTCCGCCGGTTACCAGCGCATTCAGGCCTTCCAAATCCGCCATTCTGCCCCCGGGCAAGGTCGCCTGAACTTGACTCTGTCGGCGAGATATTTCAAGGTTAAAATATATTGCGGGTGGACCACCGGGGCCTTTATCCCATGAGACAAAGATGAAGGTCTCGATCCTCGGCGGCGGACCGGCGGGACTTTACTTTTCCATCCTGCTGAAAAAGGCCCGCCCGGACGCCCAGGTCGATCTCTACGAGCGCAACGGGGCTGGCGACACGTTCGGCTTTGGCGTGGTTTTTTCCGATTCAACCCTCGACATCTTCCAGCGCCATGACGCGCCCAGTCATGCCGCCATCCTGAAGAATTTTGCTTATTGGGATGACATCGCCGTGCATTTCAAAGGCGAAATTGTCCGGGTGGGGGGCAACGGCTTTTGCGGTTGCTCGCGTCAGACCTTGCTGCGTCTCTTGCAGGAGCGCGCGGCGGAGTTGGGAGTCGGTCTTCATTTCCAGCATGAAGTCGACGACCCCGGCATTTTCGCCGGCAGCGATCTGGTTGTGGCAGCCGACGGCATCAACAGCCGGGTGCGTACCTTGCATAAAGCGCATTTCCAGACATCGGTGGATGTCAGGCCGAACAAATTCGTCTGGCTGGGTTCCCCCAAGCCGCTCGATGCCTTCAGTTTCTTTTTTCGGGAAACCGAGTACGGCGTCTTCATCGCCCATTGCTATCAATATGAAGAGGGCCATTCGACCTGGGTGATCGAGACCGATCCGGAGACCTGGTCGCGCGCCGGCCTGGATGCCATGAGCGAAGAGCAGTCCGCCCGATTCCTGGAAAAGATCTTCGTTCAAGAGCTGGATGGGCATGGGCTGATCACCAATCGTTCGACCTGGCGCAACTTCCCCATGATCCGCAATGCCCGCTGGGTGAAGGATAATATCGTCCTTCTGGGCGATGCCAAGGCGACGGCGCATTTTTCCATCGGCGCGGGCACCAAGCTGGCGATGGAAGATGCCATCGCGTTGTTTGAGGCCCTTAAAGCGCACGCCTATGACGTCAAGGCGGCTTTGGCGGGTTTCGAGCGCGACCGGCGCGAGGATGTCGAGAAGACCCAGCATGCCGCCAATGTCTCGCTGGTCTGGTTCGAACATCTCAAGCGGTTCTGGAATTACGACCCGATCAAATTTGCCTTCGGATTGATGACGCGCTCGAAATCCATCACCTATGACAATCTGGCGATGCGGGCGCCGGAATTCGTCCGCGCGGTGACGCGCAATTTCGCGCGCGAGCAGGAGGCGCTGGGGCTGCCGGTACGCGGGCCGGATGTGCCGCCCATGTTCCAACCCTTTCGTCTGCGCGGGATGACGCTGGCCAACCGGGTCGTTCTGTCTCCGATGTGCATGTATTCCGCGGAAGAGGGCCTTCCCGGCGACTGGCATCTTGTGCATCTCGGCGCGCGTGCCCTGGGCGGTGCGGGTCTGATCTTCACCGAAATGACCAATGTGTCGCGCGAGGCGCGCATCAGTCCCGGCTGCGCGGGAATTTATACAGACGCGCAGGAAATGTCGTGGCGGCGGGTGGTGGATTTCGTGCATGGCAACACCCACGCGAAACTCTGCATGCAGCTCGGCCATGCCGGACGCAAAGGCGCGACCAAGCTGATCTGGGAGGGCATGGACGAGCCGCTTGAAGAGGATGGCTGGCCCCTGATCGCGGCGTCGGCCGTACCTTACACTCCGCACAGCCAGATCCCGCGCCCGATGACACGCGCGGACATGGATCGGGTGCGAGAGGATTTCGTGCAGGCGGCGCGGCGCGCCGCCAGGGCCGGCTTCGACATGCTGGAGCTGCATTGCGGCCATGGCTATCTGCTGGCGTCTTTCATCTCGCCCCTGACCAATCAGCGCCGGGATGAATATGGCGGCAGCCTGGAGAACAGGTTGCGCTATCCTCTGGAAGTGTTCGGTGCCCTGCGTGCGGCCTGGCCGGCGGACAAGCCGATGTCGGTGCGGATTTCCGCCACGGATTGGAAGGCCGGCGGCCTGACGGGCGAAGAATCTGTGGAGGTTGCGCGGCTGTTCTCCGAGGCCGGTTGCGATCTCATCGACGTCTCCACCGGCCAGACGGTGCATGACGCCGAGCCGGTGTTCGGACGGATGTTCCAGACGCCTTTCTCGGACCGCATCCGCAACGAGGCCGGTATCGCCACCATGGCGGTGGGCGCGGTTTCCTCTGCCGACCAGATCAACACCATCCTGGCGGCGGGGCGCGCCGATCTCGTGGCAGTCGGGCGGGGTCATCTGATCGATCCATCGCTCACCTTGCGCGCGGCGGCCTGGTATAACCTCGATGTATCGGTGGCGCCGCAATATGAACTGGGCTATCGCGCGCAACTTTCGTTGGCCCGGCGGGAACGCCAGGATCTGGCCGATCTGCGGCAGCGGGCAAAGCCGGTGGGCGGCAAGGCTGCGAGATAGCCGTCAGCTGCCGCGGAAACGCAGATCGTTGCGCTGCAATTTTCCCGTTACGGTCTTGGGCAAGGCGCTACGGAATTCGATCGCGCGGGGATATTTGTAGGGCGCCAGGATCTGCTTGACATGATCCTGCAGCGTGCGGCCGGTCGCGCTGTCGGCGGCGATCTGCGGCTTCAACACCACCAGGGCTTTGACGATCTGGCCGCGCTCAGGGTCCGGCCATCCGACCACGGCGCATTCCTCGACAAAAGGATGGGCAAGAAGGGCTGCTTCGACTTCCGGTCCGGCAATATTGTAGCCGCCGGACACGATCATGTCGTCCGCACGCGCCACGAACCAGTAATAACCGTCCTCGTCGCGGCGATAGAGATCGCCGGTCATGTTCCATCCATCGACGACATAATTGCTTTGTCGCGGATCGCCCAGATAGCGGCACCCGGTCGGTCCGCGAATGCCGAGGCGTCCGGTTCCCGCGCCCGCAATGGGGTGCATGTCGGCGTCGAACAATTGCGCGGTATAGCCCGGCACCGGCTTACCGGTGGCGCCGGGGCGTATGTCCGTGCCGGCCGCCGAAATGAAGATATGGATCATCTCCGTTCCGCCGATGCCGTCGATCAGGCGCAGGCCTGTCGCATCGAACCAGGCATCGGATGTCGATTTCGGCAAACTCTCGCCGGCGGAAACGCAGACCTTCAGACTCGAGAGGTCGAAGTCCTGGATATGCGCCAGGATGGCTTTGTAGGCGGTCGGCGATGTGAAGACATGGGTGGCGCGATGGCGCTGGATGGTTTCGGCGAGCGCGGTGGGCGTCGCGTTTTCCGGCAAGGCGATGGCGGCATGAAAATAAAGCGGAAACACCAGAATGCCCCCCAGCCCGAAGGTGAAGGCGATGGAGGGCGTGCCGGTGAAGACGGCGTCGGGTCCGGCGGGGACCATGTGCCGGGCGAAGGTCTCGCACATGGCGAGGACGTCGCGGTGGAAGTGCATCGTCGCCTTGGGCTGTCCGGTCGTGCCGGACGTGAAGGCAATCAGACAGACATCGTCGCGGCTCGTGGGTGCGGCGGAAAATCGATCCGGCTTCGCGGCCATCGCGGTTTCAAGCGCGCGGCC
>CAYWWT010000041.1:5272-14857 GCA_964461855.1 uncultured Rhizobium sp.
TGAAACGAAGGCCGGATTGCCATGCGGGAGAATTTCATGCTTAAAATAATAGACGTCAAGGGCCCTGGCCGGCTCGGGGTGAGGTGAGATATGAGCGACAAGAGCTATCTCGGCTGGCCTTTTTTTGAACCCCGCCATCGCGATCTCGCAGATGCGTTGGCGCAATGGGCCGGCGCCCATGCCGGCAGCCACGCAGACGGTCATGACGATACCGACACGGTTTGCCGCCGCCTGGTCGCCGCGATGGGCAAGGATGGCTGGCTGCGTTATGCGGTGCCGCCGGAAGGCGAAAGCTTCGATCTGCGCAGTATATGCCTGATCCGCGAAATCCTGGCCCAGCATTCCGGATTGGCGGATTTCGCATTCGCGATGCAGGGGTTGGGCACGGCATCGCTCACCCTGTTCGGCACGCCAGCGCAACGCGCACAATGGCTGCCCGGGCCGCGCAACGGCACGATCCTGACGGGCTTTGCCCTGTCGGAGCGCCACGCCGGCTCCGATGTCGCCGCCATGCGGATGACGGCGCGCCCGATGCCGGGCGGTTTTGTCCTTGATGGCGCCAAGACCTGGATATCCAATGGCGGCATCGCCGGACAATATGTCGTCTTCGCCCGCGACGATGCGAAATACACCGCTTTCGTGCTCGGGGCCGACACGCCGGGCCTCACCGTCACCGGCCGGATCGACGCGATTGCGCCTCATCCCATGGCGAGCCTGGAATTTCGCGACTGTTTTGTGCCGGACGATGGCGTAATCGGGTCGCGCGGCGCCGGCATGCGGGTGGCGCTGGGCACACTCGACATATTCCGTCCCAGTGTCGGCGCGGCGGCGCTGGGCCTGGCACGCCGTGCGCTGGAGGAAGCCCTCAAGCGCGCCTCGGAAAGAAGCATGTTTGCTGGCAAGCTGGCCGATCTTCAACTTATACAGGTCAAACTCGCCGACATGGCCCTGAAGGTCGATCTGGCGGCGTTGGCGGTCTATCGTGCCGCCTGGACGAAAGATGTTGCCGGCCCACCGCGCATCACACGCGAAGCGGCGATGGCGAAGCTTTATGCCACCGAGATGGCGCAGCAGGTGATTGATGACGCGGTGCAAATCTGGGGCGCCGAAGGCGTGCGCAACGGATCTGTCGTGGAAAGCCTGTATCGTGAAGTCCGGGCGATGCGAATTTATGAAGGTGCGTCCGAAGTCCAGAAGACCGTCATTGCGCGCGCGCTTCTGAAACCGGATTGACTCTGGCGGCGCTCGATGTTTGCGGCGCAACGGGCAGTTGCACTCTGTGCTGAAAAGAAACAGTCCGCGTAACTCGCATTTGCGTTGACGTGAAAATATTCGCATCATCGCCCCGATTTTGCGGGCATGACGGCACGTGCGAGACGAAAAGACAGAGGGCGATCCGCAGCGGCAATTCTTGCCGCGGGTGCGCGAACATTTCTCCCGCCGCTTTTCCATGCGGAAATTGATCTGGGGCGCGGCCACATTCGCGGCGGTTGCAGCGCTTTATATAAGCGCCGGGTTCTTTCTCGTGCCCGGCCTGATCCGCTCTCAGGCGACAGACTGGGTTCAGACCAATCTCGCCAAGCCGGTCGCGATCGGTGAAATCAAGTTCAATCCCCTGCGCTTCACGCTCGATATCGACGATCTGGCAATCCCGGATCGTCGCGATCCTTTGGTGGCGGTGGGGCATCTGCATGTCGGCTTCTCCATTCTGTCGCTGTTCCAATCGGCCTACCGCTTCACGGAGGTCCGCATCGACAAGCCATTCCTGCACACATTGGTCCGGCCGGACGGCTCGCTGAACCTGGTCGAACTGATGCCGCGAACACATTCGGAAGGCCCCGGCCCTGCGGTGCGGATTGATTCTTTCGCCGTCGATCAGGGCAGGGTCGTCTATGCCGACCACAGTCGCGCGCTGCGCCCCGAAAAGACGCTTTCGCCAATCAGCTTCACGCTCCGGGACTTCCAGACCAATAGCGCGGAGGGTGGCGCCTTTGCTTTCGAAGCCAAGAGCGAGCGGGGCGAAAGCTTCAAATGGAATGGAACGCTTTCCATCGCGCCGATTGCGTCGCAGGGGCGGCTGAGCGTCGGCAATCTTCTGGCCGATTCTGTGCAAAAATTCCTGGGCGAGAATTTGCCGGTGGTGCTGACGGCGGGCACCGCCGGTTTCGACATCGCCTACAATTTTTCTTACGGTTCCGCTGGCGCGCAGATGACCGCGTCGGTGCCGCGGCTTGCGTTGTCGGGCATTGCCCTTGACGGGAAGCCGGAATTGTTTCGCGGATCGGTGGCTGTCGACCGGTTGACTGCGAATATCGGCCGGATCGCGTTTGCGGGCGGTAACGGGGCGCAGCCAAAATTCGATGTGGCGATGCCGGGGCTGGAAGTTCGGGGCGTTCGTGTTTCGCCGGCGGCTGGCATGCGCGACCGCGCAATCGCCTTGGCGAGCGGCAAGCTTCAGGACATGCGGTTCGACTATGGCGAACACCGGATCGATCTGGGCAGCGTAAGTCTGGATGGCGCCAATCTGCCCCTGAGCCGCGCGCGCAACGGCACCTTGAGCCTGATGGCGCTGATGCCAGAAAAGGCAGCAGCATCCGTGCCAGCGCCGCCTGCGGCGCCGGCGCAACCCTGGGCCATCAAGCTCGACAATTTCGCACTCCATGGCGCCACCTTGAAGTTCGAGGACCGGGCTGTGTCGCCGATGGCCCGCTTCACGATTGCGCCGATCGATATTTCCGCCGCAGGTGCGGGCAGCGATCTCAGCCAGCCGGTGAATCTGCGTTTTTCGGCGCGGATCGATGCGAAGGCGGCGCTGGAAGGTGAGGGGACGATAGTCCCCGCCGGCAACATCGCCGATCTCTCTTTCAAGCTTTCGGGTTTGCCGTTGCGGAGCTTCATTGCCTATGCGCCGCTTGTTCCCGATCTCGATCTGAAGTCCGGTACGGCGAGCGCGGCGGGCACGCTTCATGCCGAAGGTAGCGATCTGGCGAAGCTGCGGTTCAAGGGGCGTGCCGCCATCGACCGTTTCGACCTTTATGAAAAGACGGCCAATTCTTCGCTGGTCGCGTGGCGTGCGTTGGATTTGCAGGGCATCGATTACGGGTCCAATCGCCTGAATATCAGCCGGGCGCGGCTCAGCCGGCCTTTGGGCCGCGTGGCCGTCCTTCCCGACCGCCGGTTCAATTTCATGTCGTTTCTGGCGCCGCCCGCCGCCGATGGGGCCGCGCCGGCGGCTCCGCTGCCACTTAAGGCTGTGCCGCAACATTCAAGCGCGCCGGCCATGACCTTCCAGCTCAAACGGCTGGATGTCGATGCCGGGACGATGAGTTTCGCGGACTATTCCATGCAGCCCAATTTCGAAGCCCGCATCGATGCGCTGCAGGGCTCGATCACGAATATTTCCAGCCGGCCGGGCCAGATCGCCGCCATCGATTTCACCGGCCAGGTGATCGACCGGTTTTCGCCGGTCACGATCAAGGGCGCGATGGACCCGTTCGGCTATGACCAGCAGACCGAACTGCATCTGGCGTTCCGCAACATCGAACTGCCGGTCTTCAATCCCTATTCGGGCCGCTATGCCGGTTATGCCATTGCCAAGGGCAAGCTTTCGACGGAATTGACCTATCACATCGATCATCGCGCGTTGAAAGCGGACCATCATGTCGTGATCGATCAACTGGAATGGGGTGAAGCGACCGACAGTAAGGAGAAGGTGCCGCTGCCCATCCGTCTGGCGACGGCGCTGCTGAAAGACAAGGATGGCGTCATCGACCTCGATTTGCCGGTGGTCGGCTCGCTGGATGATCCGAAATTCCGCATTTGGCCGATCGTCTGGCAGATCGTCGGAAACATCATCGAAAAAGCCGTCACCGCGCCCTTTCAGCTGATCGGATCGCTGTTCGCGGGCGCAGAGAAGGCGCAGTTTGTCGATTTCGCCCCCGGTGCATCCGGCCTGCCGCCGGGTTCGGCGGAAGCGCTAGGCACTTTTGCCAAAGCGCTGGTGGAGCGTCCGGCGATCAATCTCGACATACCCGCAGGGCCAGCAATCACTGCCGATGCCACCGGTATCGCCGACAACAGGATCAATGCGGCGCTGATGGAAAAGGAAGCCTCCAAGGGGACTCCCGCCGATATCGCGAAGCTGTCGCTCGATGACCGGCATGACCGCCTGGAGGACCTGTACGGCGCCAAGCTGGGCAAGGATCCGGAATTCCCGGAATTTCCCGAAGACACCTTAAAGGCCGGCGCGAGCGCGACACCGGCGCGTGACGAGGACGGCCAGAAGACGTTCCTGGAAGCGGAATGGATGCGCGCGCAACTGCGGCCCGCCTTTGCACCCTCCCAGGCGGAACTTGCGGCGCTCGGCCTGGCGCGGGCGACGGCCGTTCGTGACGCGCTGCTGACGGGGCAGGCTATCGATCCGGCCCGGGTCTTCCTGGCGACGGACTTGACGGCGAGCCTGGCCGATGGACATTCACGTCTGGAATTGAAGCTGAAATAGGCTGATGACGGATTTCGCGCATTTGGGGTCCTTGCCATTCGATACGCAGGCGGTGCTGGCGCGCCTTAGGCGCTGGGTGGAATGCGAAAGCCCCAGCTACGACGCCGATGCCGTCAACCGCATGGCGGAAATCGCGGCAGCGGAGATTGCAGGACTGGGCGCGGAAGTGACCCGCATTCCCGGGCGCCAGGGTTATGGCGATTGCGTGCGTGCGCGGCTGGGCGAACCGGGCCAGGATGAGGGCGGCATTCTGTTCATCGGCCATCTCGATACCGTGCATCCGATGGGCACGCTGGAGGAATTGCCGTGGCGGGAAAGCGAGGGGCGTTGTTACGGCCCCGGCATTCTCGACATGAAAGGCGGCATCGTGATCGCGCTGGAAGCGCTGGCGATGCTGCAGCGGGCCGGGATCGCGCCTCCCTTGCCGGTCACCATTCTGCTCAATTCGGACGAGGAGGTCGGAAGCCCCAGCACCCGTGAATGGGTCGAAGCGGAGGCTGCGAGGCATCGCTATGTGCTGATCGCCGAACCTGCCCGGCGCAGCGGCGGGGTTGTGGTGGGGCGTCACGCCGTGTCGCGCTTCAAGCTGGTCACGCGGGGGCGCTCCAGTCATGCGGGCCTGCGCCTCAATGAAGGCCGCTCCGCCATTCAAGAGATGGCGCACCAGATCATCGCCATCGACCGGCTGAGCCAGCCGGACTGCACATTCTCGACCGGCGTGGTGCATGGCGGGCAGTGGGTCAATTGCGTCGCGCGCGAATGTGAGGCGGAACTACTTTCCGTTTCCACCAGCGAAGCGGCGCAGGCGCGCGGGCAAAAGACCTTGCAGGATCTGCGTCCCTCGGCGCCCGGAACCGAAGTCGAAGTCACGCCTGGCGCGGTCCGCCCTTTCTGGCATACCAGCAAGGGCGATCTGTCGTTGCACGAACTCGCCTCGCGCATCGCTGCGGATATCGGCTTCGATCTTCCTTGCGAAGCCTCGGGTGGGGGCTCGGACGGTAATTTCACGGGTGCGCTGGGCGTTCCCACGCTCGATGCGCTGGGACCGCGGGGTGATTTTCCGCACACCTTGGAAGAGCATATCGTGATCGACAGCCTGGCGGAGCGGGCGCGGCTGTTGGCGGGATTGTTCGCGAGCCTGCGTTAGGCCGCGCCATTCACGGGAATGGTGGCGCCGTTGAGATAGGCCGCCTCAGGTGAAAGCAGGAATGCGATCAGGCCTGCGACCTCGTCGGCGGTGCCGGATCGTCCCGCCGGAATCGCGCGCATCATCCGCGCTCTTTCTGTTTGGGGCAGCGCCTCGAAACGGTCGCGAATGCGCGTGCCTATTTCGCCCAGAACTAATCCCGGCGCGACGGCGTTCACCGTCACGCCATCGGCGGCGCAATCTTTTGCGAGTTGCGCGGTCAGTCCTTCGAGCGCGGCTTTGGCGGCCGCGTAGGGAAGGCGGGCGGCGACCGTGGTGGGCGGCCCCTTCTCGCCCCGCGCGATAATCGAAGACAGAAGCACCACGCGCCCGAAGCCCGCTTCGCGCATCGGCGGAATCAAGGCGCGACACAGAAGAAAAGCGCTGGTGACGTTCAGCGCGATCACATGGTTCCAGACATCGAGATCGGTCGATGCCAGATCGGGCGCCCGCGTCGGGCCCGCACCACCCGCAATATGCACAAGTGCATCGGCATGACCGAACAGAGTCCTGGCTTGGACCGCGATCCGGGCGGCCTGTTCGGGGTCAGTGACATCGGCGGCCAGTGCGGCGATGCCATCGGCTATGTCCGGTTCCCGTAGATCCACCGCCAGCACCGACCATCCGGCCTGGCGCAGATGGCGCACGGTCGCCGACCCGATCATGCCGGCAGCGCCTGTGACGATTGCTGCCCGTTCCGTCCGTCCCGCCATGCCGGCCTCCCGATGTTCCGCATTGTCGGCGAAGCCCCGGGGAATTCTCAAGGGAGGGTTGCGCGGCCCTTCTTTACTGGACGGGGAAACCGGCTTTGGGATAAAGCCGGACGGGTTTCACCTTTCACAGGCTGTAAAATGACGGGCATATCCGACTGGTTGGGCGCAAATCCGGAAAAGACCCAGATCCGCAACAACATCGCCCGTTTCACGGTGGCGCAGGCCTTCGGCAGCGCCAACTCCGTCATCGTCTATGCCACCGGCGCCATCGTGGGCGACATGCTGGCCCCCAACAAGGCGCTCGCCACCTTTCCGATTTCCGTTTTCGTGGTCGGCATGGCCGCCTGCACCTTGCCGATGGGCGCGATTGCGCGCCGCCATGGACGCCAGGCCGCGTTCCGCACCGGCACCGCGGCGGGCCTGCTTTCGGGCCTGCTCTCGGCGCTGGCGGTTCTTCTGGGGTCGTTCTGGCTGTTTTCGGCGGCGACCTTCCTGGGCGGTGCCTATGCCGCCGCTGTCTTGTCATTCCGTTTTGCCGCCGCCGATTGCGTGCCGCAGGAGAACCGTGCCCGCGCGCTTTCCTTCGTGATGATCGGCGGCGTCTTTGCCGGCGTGCTGGGGCCGCAGATCGTCACCCACACGATGAAGCTTTTGCCGCCCTATCTCTTCCTGGCCAGCTATCTGGCGCAGGCGGGGCTGGCGGTGATCTGCGGCCTGATCCTGTCGGGTATCAAGCTGCCGGCCTTGGCCGAAGAACGCACGGGCGGACGCCCGCTTGTCGAGATTATACGCCAACGCAAATTCATCGCCGCCATCATTTGCGGCGTGATCAGCTATCTTTTGATGAACTTCATCATGACGGCGGCGCCGCTGGCGATGAAGATTTGCGGCCTTTCGCTGAATTCCTCGAACCTCGGACTGGAATGGCATGTCATCGCCATGTATGCCCCGAGCCTTTTCACCGGTAGCCTGATTGCCCGCTTCGGCGCGGGGCGCATGGTGCTGGCGGGCCTGGCGCTCACCGCCGCTTCGCTGGCGACGGGGATTTCGGGCATCACGGAATCGCATTTCTGGACGGTGCTGATCCTGCTCGGCCTGGGCTGGAATTTCGCCTTCCTGGGCGCGTCGTCGCTGGTTCTGGAATGCTATCGCCCGGAAGAGCGCACCCGGGTTCAGGCCTTCAACGACTTCGTCGTTTTCGGATTCGTCGCGGTCGGCTCTTTCGTCTCCGGCGGTCTGTTGGAGACCTATGGCTGGACCATCGTCTGCTGGGTGGCGCTGCCGCCCCTGGTTCTGGCGGCGCTTTCGCTGGGCGCCACCGGCGCCTTCCGCAAGAAGGTCCAGGATCATCTGGAAGCGCTGGACCCGCTGATGGCGGACGCCATACCATCCGAACAGAAATAGGGCGGGCCTGTCCGCCGATGGTCCGGCGGAGAACAGGATGACTGCGTCCAGAAAACTCTGGGATATCTCTCAGCCCTTGCGTCCTTCGCTTCCGGTCTGGCCGGGCGACACGCCATTCGCCGTATCGCCGAGATGGTCTTATGGTGAAAGCGGCAGTCCGGTGAATGTGGCCTCGATCACCCTCTCCGTGCATTCCGGCGCTCATGCCGATGCGCCGCTGCATTACGATCCCGCCGGTCTTTCCGTCGATGCGGTGCCGCTCGATCCCTATCTTGGGTCCTGCCGGCTGGTGGATGCGCGCGGGGCAGGTGAGGCCATCGGCGCGGATCTGGTCGAAGCCCATTGGAGTCCTGGCGTCACGCGGATGTTGTTCCGCACTTTTGAACACTTCCCCATGGATCGCTGGCCGCAAACCTTCACCGCCGTCAGCGCCGCCGCGATTCAGGCGTTGGCCGCGCGCGGGGTCACCCTGGTGGGAATCGATTCGCCGTCCCTGGATCCGGAGACCTCCAAGACCATGGATGCGCACCGGGCGGTGCCGCGGCAGATGCGGATTCTGGAAGGCCTGGTGCTCGATCATGTTCCGCCCGGCGATTATGAGTTGATCGCGCTGCCGCTGGCCCTGGCGGGGCTGGATGCCTCGCCTGTCCGGGCGGTCTTAAGAGCGCTTTCGGGCGATTGAAACGGCAAGACGCTTCCGGCCACCCGCCGGGACGGTTAGGCTGCCGTCTTGTTTGAGATTTCAAGCAACCCTGGCCGAGATCCGGGGAGCGCGGGGGCGGGGATGGCGGTCGACGAAACGGTTCAGGCGGTCAATGCGGGCGGCACGCTGCATCGCGCCCTGACCGGGCGGCACCTGCAATTCATCGCCATCGGCGGCGCAATCGGGTCGGGCCTCTTTCTGGGCTCGGCGGCGGGCATCCGCAGCGCAGGTCCCGCCTTGCTGGTCGCTTATATCGTGGGCGGCGCGATGATCTTCTTCATCGCGCGCGCGCTGGGCGAAATGGCTCTGGCCCACCCCAAGACCACTACCATGGACGCCTTCGCGGAGGACTATATCCATCCGGCCTTCGGCTTTCTGGTAGGCTGGAATTACTGGATGAGCTGGATTCTTGTGGGCATGGTCGACATCACGGCGATGGCGATCTTCGTCAAATTCTGGTTTCCCGATTTGCCGCAATGGATTCCGGCACTCATCAGCTTGATGACCTTGTACGGCATCAATCTGTGCGGCGTGCGCCTGTTCGGCGAACTGGAATTCTGGATGGCGCTGATCAAAGTCGTCACCATCCTGGGCATGATGGTTGCGGGCATCGTTCTGCTTTTTCAGGGCATCGGACTGACGGGCGCCCATGCCTCGCTGGCGAATATCTGGAATGATGGCGGGCTCTTCCCTACCGGCGCGGCAGGATTTCTGGCGGCGCTGCCCATTGCCTTCTTCGCGTTTGGCGGCAGCGAGCTGGTCGGGTTGGCCGCGGCGGAAGCAAAGGACCCCGAACGGTCGCTGCCCGGCGCCATCAATGGCGTGGTGTTCCGGATTCTGATTTTCTATATCGGATCGCTGACCATCATCATGGCGCTGGTGCCGTGGCGGCTGGTCACCTTGACGGAAAGCCCCTTTGTCCTGGTCTTCACCCGGATCGGACTTCCCGCCACGGCCAGCCTGATCAATCTGGTGCTGATCTCCGCCGTGCTATCGTCCTGCAACAGCGGTTTGTTTGCGGGCGCGCGGACCTTGCAATCCCTGGCGGTCAAGCGCCATGCCCCCGCAATGCTGGCGC
>CAYWWT010000042.1:0-14487 GCA_964461855.1 uncultured Rhizobium sp.
TCGGCGACAGACTTCACCTTGATGCCCGCCTTGCGGCCCGAGGGCTCCTCGGTCTTCAGCACCTTCAGCCGCGGCGCGGTGGCGACGCCGAAATCGGCCGGGCTCTTCTTGTCGAGCGGCTTCTTCTTCGCCTTCATGATGTTGGGCAGCGAGGCATAGCGCGGCTCGTTCAGGCGCAGGTCGGTGGTCACCACGGCGGGCAGCTTCAGCGCCACGGTCTGCAGGCCGCCATCGATCTCGCGCGTCACCTTCGCGGTGTTCTCGCCGATCTCCAGGCTATGGGCGAAGGTGCCCTGGCCCCAGCCCAGCAGCGCCGCCAGCATCTGGCCGGTCTGGTTGCTGTCATCGTCGATCGCCTGCTTGCCGGTGATCACCAGCATGGGCTTTTCGGCGTCCACGATGGCCTTGAGGATCTTGGCCACCGCCAGCGGCTCCACGTCGCCTTCGGCTTTCACCAGGATGCCGCGGTCGGCGCCCATGGCCAGGGCGGTGCGGATGGTCTCGGAAGCTTGCTGCGGTCCGATGGAAATCGCGACGATTTCGGTGACCTTGCCCTTTTCCTTCAGGCGGACGGCTTCTTCGACGGCGATCTCGTCGAAGGGATTCATCGACATTTTGACATTGGCGAGGTCGACGCCGCTCTGGTCCCCCTTCACGCGAGCCTTCACATTGTAATCGATCACCCGTTTGACGGGCACGAGCACTTTCATGACGCTATTGGATCCCGCGGCGTTGAATTTTCCGGGGACGCCTGTCGCCCGGGCTCTTGTGCGGCGCAAAAACTAGGCGCGGGGCTCGCCCACTGTCAATGAACCCGGCACGTTGGGAACGTACCGGGTCCAGAGAGATGCGCAAATTTGTTGCAATGCAGCATACACGCTGCGGCATCGCGCCACAGACAGGCTATTTCAACGTATCCAGATAGGCGACTACGTCGGCGATCTGGCTCTTCTGAGCGATGCCGCCAAAGGCCATCTTATTGCCGGGAACCATCTTGGCCGGACCGGCAACCCACTTGGTGAGGTTGTCGTCGTTCCAGGTGATGTTCGCGGCCTTCATCGGACCGGAATAATTGAAGCCGTCCACGCTCGCGGATTTGCGGCCTGCAACGCCGAACAGATTGGGGCCAACACCATTGCCGCCATCCTTCTCGACATTGTGGCAGATGGCGCAACGCGCAAACACGGCTTTGCCCTTGACGGGGTCCCCGGCGGCGAACGCCTGGGTCGACAGCAATCCTACCGCGATCAAGGAAGCGGCGGCGATTTTCCCATACGACATGAACGGTAACCTCTTAAGTCCAGCCCCTATTGAGCGGAGATTTACATCCGCATTTGAGGCTTTTCAACATAGCAAAAGTGTCTAAAACGCGGCATTTCCGCGCTTGTTTCGCTGCCTTGCGCAGTCTTTGGGCCCTTCGGGGTGCTGGCATTTCGTCACATCTGCACGTATGAAAGCTCGAGGGCCGAGCGAACGAAAAACGCAAATACTGCGTAAACGAGGATTGATGCGTCCCCGTCTGTTGGCTCTCAAATCCGCGGTTCCCCCTTTTGTCATCGCACAGGCCGATGCCGCCGCTTATGCCCGGGGCTTGTTCGCGCAGGTCCGCGACATCGCAAGGCTCATTCCCGTTTTCCAGAATACCGGCATCCGGCAGCGTTACTCCTGCGTGCCGATCGAATGGTATCTGGGCGATCATGGCTGGAAGGACCGGACCGAACTCTACATCGAGAATGCGGTCGCTCTGCTGGAGACGGTGACGCAAAGGCTTCTTGAAGAAGCGCAGCTTCAGCGGGACGACATCGACAGTATCGTGGTGGTTTCCACCACAGGCGTTGCCACCCCCAGTCTCGACGCGCTGCTGGTCGAACGCATGGGCCTGCGCCGCGACATCAGGCGGCTGCCGATCTTCGGGCTGGGTTGTGCGGGCGGCGTCACCGGGCTGGCGCGCGCCGCCGAGATGGCTGAGACCCGTCCCGGCAGCAAAGTCCTGTTTCTGGTGGTGGAGCTTTGCGCACTCACCTTCCGCAAGAACGACCTTTCCAAAAGCAACATCATCGCCACCGCCCTGTTCGGCGACGGTGCGGCGGGCGCGATCCTGTCGACGGAGGGTGAAGGTCCGGTGCTGGGTGCGGCTCATGAACATACATGGGCCCATTCGTTGGACGTGATGGGCTGGGACATGGCGGAAGATGGCCTCAAGGCCCGCTTCGCCGCCAGCATTCCCGGCCTGGTGGCCAGCGATTTTCGGCCGCTGTTGGACGATTTCCTGGACCGGAGCGGCATCGGTTTTTCCGATATCGATGCGTTCGCGTGCCATCCTGGCGGGGCGAAGGTGTTGGATGCGTTGGAAGATGCGCTCGAAATGCCGCGCGGTGGCCTCGAAGACAGCCGTGCGGTTCTCAGCGATTATGGCAATATGTCCGCGGTGACGGTGCTGTTCGTGGCGGAGCGGATGAATCTGCGCCAGAAGAACCAGCGCACCTTGCTGACGGCGCTGGGGCCCGGCTTTTCCGCGGCCTTTCTGATGTTGGATGGCAGATGATTCTGACCGCCTATCTCATCATCGCACTGGTCGTATTGCAGCGGGCGGGCGAATTGATGCTTGCCAATCGCAACACCCAGAAGCTCAAAGCGCGGGGCGGGATCGAGATCGGCGCGGACCATTACCGGTTCATGATCCTGTTGCACATGGCGTGGCTGATGGCGGTGTTGTGGATGATCCCGGCGCCCGTCGTCATTCACTGGGGCTGGCTTGCGGTCTTCCTGGCGCTGCAGGCGATGCGCGTCTGGGTGATCGCGACGCTTGGGCCTTACTGGACCACGCGCATCATTACCGTGCCGGGCGCGACCCTGGTCAGGCGCGGTCCCTATCGTTTCGTCCGTCATCCCAACTACATGGTCGTGGCGGGCGAGATTTTGGTCCTGCCGCTGGTCTTCGGCGAAGTTCTGGTCGCGATTGTCTTTTCCATCGCCAATGCGGCGATGCTGTATTGGCGCATCCGCGAGGAAGAGGCGGCGCTGGCCGGAAGGCCCGAGCCGGGCTGAGTCGAAGGGGAACGTGTTGAACCCAGGCGAAGCAAGACCGTTGACGGTATGGCTGGGCTTCGCTGCGATGTGCGTCGGCATGTTCATGGCGGTCCTGGACATCCAGGTCGTCGCCTCTTCGCTCACGGCCATTCAGGGCGCGCTGCATGTCCCGCTTTCACAACTGGGCTGGATTCAGACCGCCTATTTGATGGCCGAAGTGGTGGCGATACCGCTGACCGGCATCCTGACCCGCGCCTTTTCGCTGCGCCTGTTGTTCGCGCTGGCGTCTCTGGGGTTTGTCGCCGCCAGCCTGGCCTGCGCGCTGTCGCCTAGCTTCGAAGTTCTGATCGGCGCGCGCGCGGTGCAGGGCTTTTTCGGCGGCATGCTGATTCCTTCGGTCTTTACGGCCGTGTTCGTCCTGATCCCCCGGCAACACCAGGTCCTCGCCACCACCATGGCGGGGGTGGCGGCGCTTCTGGCGCCGACCCTGGGACCGCTGCTGGGCGGGTGGCTGACCGAGACACAATCCTGGCACTGGATCTTTCTGGTCAACATCTTGCCGGGTTTCGGCGTGGCGCTTGCGGTGCTG
Source organism: uncultured Rhizobium sp. (assembly GCA_964461855.1). Taxonomy (GTDB): domain Bacteria; phylum Pseudomonadota; class Alphaproteobacteria; order Micropepsales; family Micropepsaceae; genus Rhizomicrobium. The sequence continues at coordinate 3,620 of CAYWWT010000042.1, forward strand.
GTTTTCCTGAAAAAGGAGACGCCGGATTTTGCAGCGCTTCGGCGGTTGGATATTCCAACTCTTGTTCTGTTCGCGATTTTTCTCGCCGGGCTGCAATGGTTGCTGAACGAAGGTCCCGGCCATCATTGGCGCGGCGGGATGATTTTCGCACTCGCGGTTCTTGTGGCGCTGGCCTGTGGCTGGGGCATCCGTCGCGCGCTTGTCGTCGCCCATCCTTTCGTGAGCCTGAAGCGCTTTGCCAATCGCGGCTTCGCGGCGGGATGCGGCCTCAGCTTCGTGCTGGGCCTGGGGCTTTACGGCTCGGTCTATCTTCTTTCCCTCTTCCTGGGGCTGGTGCGTGGCCATGGGCCGCTGGCGATCGGGGGAATTCTGGTCGTGTCGGGCGCGGCGCAACTTCTTACCGCCCCGGTGGCGGCCTGGGCGGAGACGCGGGGCGATGCGCGGCTTCTGACGGCGCTAGGGTTTTCTCTTTTCGGCGCGGGCCTGATCGCCAACGGCTTCACCACCATCGTCAGCGATTTCGATGCGCTGTTCTGGCCGCAGGTGCTGCGCGGACTGGCGGTGATGTTCTGCCTTCTCCCTGCCGCGCGGCTGGCGCTGGACCATTGGCCGCCCGCCGAAGTCGCCGACGCCAGCGGCCTGTTCAACCTGATGCGCAATCTGGGCGGCGCCATCGGCATCGCCGGGATCGACACGCTGTTGACGGAGCGCACGCCGGGGCATGTGGCCTCGCTGGTGGCGCGGTTGCAGGCGGGCGATCCTGCTGCCGCCGCGCTGGCGGGCTTGCCGACGCGGCTCTTTCACAATCAGGCCATGGGGCCGGTCGATCCGGTGACCCAGGCCTTGATCGAGCCGATGGTGCGCCGCGCCGCCCTGGCGCAATCCTGCAACGAGGCGTGGTGGATCCTGGGGGGAATTTTCCTGCTGGCGCTTTTGCTACTGCCATTGATGCGCAGCCCGAAAAATCAGGCGTTCACCAGCTCGACCTGAACCACATCGGTGCGCGCCACGTTGAACGAGGCGGCGCAGATGCCGAGATAGAATTGCCAATTGCGCAGGAATTGATTGTCATGGCCCAGCGCCATGACCTCGGTGCTTTTTTCCTGCATCCGCGCCGACCATTCACGCAAGGTGCGTGCATAGTCCTTGCCGAAGGAAAAGGCTTCCACGAATTTGAGGCCCGCCCGTTCGGCTTCGCCGCGGAAACGGCCCAGCGACGGCAGCATCCCGCCCGGAAAGACGTAATGGCGGATGAAATCGCTGCGGGTGCGATAGCCGGCGAACAATTCGTCCTGAATGGTGATGGTCTGGATCACGGCGCGGCCGCCCTCTTTCAGGCGTTCGGCCACGGTGGCAAAATATTGCGGCCAATATTGTTCGCCTACGGCCTCGAACATCTCGATCGAGACGATCTGGTCGAAGGTGCCTTTGGATTTGCGATAATCCTCGAGCCTGATCTCGGCGCGCCCGTCCAGGCGGCTGGTGGCGAATTTGTGCTGCGCCGGGGAAATGGTGAGGCCGGTGACATGGTGGTCGGCATTCGCGGCCCGTTCGGCGAAGCCGCCCCAGCCGCAGCCGATCTCCAGGACATTGGAGTGGGGCTTTTCGAACTTGCTCAGGATGCGGTCATATTTGTTCTGCTGCGCGTCGTAGAGCGCATCGGCGTTCTGATAGAGCGCCGAGGAATAGGTCATGCTCTCGTCCAGCCACAACGAATAGAACTCGTTGCCGACATCATAATGGGCCTTGATATTGCGGGCCGACCCGGCGATGGAATTGCGCCGCACCAGGGCATTGTGGATCACAAAGCCCAGCCGGTTGAAGAGATTGCCGTCCGAGAAAGTCTCCAGATGATGGAGATTGAGCAGGAACAGGCTGACCAGGCGCTCGACATTGTCGGTCTCCCAGCTGCCGGCGATATATTCCTCGCCCAGTCCGATATCGCCCCGCGCCAGCACGCGGCGGATCACGTCCCAGTCGTGAATGTGAAAGCGGGCATCGGGGCCGGGCTCCTTCCCGCCGGCGATCGTCACTTCGCCATTGGGCGCGACGAATTCCAGGCGGCCGATTTCCAGCCGCGCAAGCGCCTCCCGCCAGCTCTTTTCGACCATCGAAGACGGAACCAGGTGCATCCTTTTCCCCCAGAAAACCCGGCCAGTATAAGGGCCGCTTCCACGGGCTGACAAATGCAAAGCGGCGGCTTTCGCAACTTCGCTGCGCCGCATCGTAAACAACGGCCCGCGATCGTGTCGACCATCTGGCGTCCCCAAGGAACCTGGATTGCGCCGGGGAGTTTCCTGCAAGGATTGCTGTTCCGGTCGCGGAAGGATTTTGAACATGCTTGGAACCATTTTGATCATCGTGCTGTTGCTGTTGTTGCTGGGTGCGTGGCCCGCTTGGCCCTACAGTTCTGGCTGGGGCTATTACCCGTCCGGCACATTGGGTTTGGTGTTGTTGATTGTGGTGGTGCTGGCACTGATGGGCCGCATCTGAAGCGACGACCTGTTTATGACGCCATGGCGAAAAAGAAGCTGTTCGCAGAGATCAAATTGTCCCCGCCGCGATTTTACCGGCAACCGGCGGATGTTTTGCGTGATCGCCGTTTCGACGATGAGGAGCGTCTGGAGATATTGAAGGCCTGGGCGTCTCAGGCCGAGAACCCGCACGCGCAAAAGATTGCCGAACTCATTGTTGAAGTCGAGCGCCGCGGAACAAGAAGCGATCATGCGGCGGAGTAGGAGGAGACCATGGCAGTGACGGACAACCGCAAAGATTTGAGCACCGAAGAGGCCCGTCAGGGCGTCGAAACCGGGACCGTGCGCTGGGTCCTGCGCATCAGCCTGGGGCTGGCGGTGCTGGCCGGCGTCATCATTTACTTCAGCTTCTTCGATCTCTGAGCCGCCGCCGCTCTTGACGGACCTGCGCATGCCCGTCACCTAGGGGTGTCGAGCCGGACCGGAGCCATGCGCAGCGCCGAACTTTCCATCATCGTTCCCACTTTCAAGGAACGGGGCAATGTGGCGGAGCTGGTGCGCCGGCTGGACGCCGCGCTTTCCGGCATCGCCTGGGAGGCGATATTCGTCGACGACAATTCTCCCGACGGCACCGCCCAGGCGGTAAAGGATCTCTCCGCAGCCGACAGCCGGGTGCGATGCCTCAAACGTGTCGGGCGGCGGGGCCTGGCGGGGGCCTGCATCGAAGGCATGCTGTCGTCCGCCTCACCCTTTGTGGCGGTGATGGATGCCGACCTGCAGCATGACGAGAAAGTGCTGCCGCAGATGCTGGCGCGGCTGAAAAACGGAGCCGATCTGGTCGCGGGCACGCGCTATGTCGAAGGCGGGGATGCGGGCAGCTTTTCACAGGGCCGGGGAACGATCTCGCGTCTTGCCACCAAACTCACTCACCGTCTGGTCGGAACCAATCTCAGCGATCCGATGAGCGGCTTTTTCATGATGCGCCGCGACCGTTTCGATGAGATCGCGCCGCGCCTGTCGCCGGTGGGCTTCAAGATCCTGCTCGATATCGCGGCGACGGGGGGGGAGCGTCTCGCGATTGCCGAACAGCCCTATGTCTTCGGTGCGCGCTTCGACGGCGAGAGCAAGTTCAATGCCCAGATCGGTGTCGAATTCTTAGGGCTGCTTCTGGCCAAGATGACGGGCGATCTGGTCGATCCGCGGTTTCTTTTCTTCGCGATTGTGGGCACGGTCGGCCTGATCGTTCATCTCATCGCGCTCAGCCTCGCGCTGACCGTCATTCCCGACCAGTTTCGCGCCGCGCAGGCGCTGGCGACTTTGGTGGCGATGACCAGCAATTTCCTGCTCAACAACGAACTCACCTATCGCGACCGGCGGCTCAAAGGCTTCGCGATGTTTCGCGGCTTTCTGCTCTTCTGCCTGATCGGATCGGTGGGCGCGCTCACCAATGTCGATCTCGCTTCCTGGCTTTATACCGAGCGCCAGGTCTGGTGGGTGGCGGGCGCGGCCGGCGCGATCATGGGCGCCTTGTGGAATTACGCCATGTCCACCCTGTTCGTGTGGCGGGCGCGTTGATTTCTGCGCGTAACGCGGGATTCTGCGTGGCGGCGCTGATCCTGCTGCGCGCGATCATGGCGGCATGGCTGCCCTTGTCGGCCGACGAGGCTTATTACTGGCTTTGGTCCAAACACCTCGCAGCCGGTTATTACGATCATCCTCCGGCAGTCGCCTTTGTCATACGCCTGGGCACGATGCTGTTCGGCGACACCGAATTTGGCGTGCGGTTCGGCGGGGTGATCCTTTCGGTCCTGACCAGCATTTTCATCTGGCAGGCGGCATTGGCGATCTTGCGCGATGATGCGCGCGCCGCGCTGGCGGTGCTGATCTTCAATCTCACCTTGATGGCCGGCGTCGAAATGCTGGCGCTGACGCCCGACACACCGTCCATCGCCGCCACGGCCGCGTTTCTGTTCTGCTTGGCGCGAGTTCAAGCGACCGGTCAGGGAGGCTGGTGGCTCTGGGCCGGTGTCGCTGCGGGGCTGGGACTGCTTTCCAAATATTCAGGCTTCTTCGTCGGTGCCGGTGCGCTGTTCTGGCTGCTGTCGGCGCCGGGGCAGCGGCGCTGGCTCGCGACACCTTGGCCCTGGGCCGGCGGGTTGCTGGCGATGGTGATTTTCCTGCCCAATCTCTGGTGGCAGAGCGGCCATCAATGGATGACCTTTGCCTTTCAATTCGGGCGGGTCAGCGACGGCCATCTCACCGCGCGGTTCCTGGGCGAGTTTGTGGGGGCGCAATTGGGAATGGCGACGCCTTTCATTCTGGTGCTGGCGGTTCTGGGTGCCTGGGCTGCGCGGCGGCGCGCTGATCCCCGTTATCTTCTTCTCGCCCTGATGGCGCCGGCGCTGATCTATTTTCTGATCCATGCGCTGCACGACCGCGTGCAAGGCAATTGGCCAGCCTTCCTCTATCCCATGCTCGCCATCCTGGCGGCGGCGGCGTTCGACAAAAGCGGGCGTGGCTGGCTTTCGCAGGCGGCGATGCCGGTGGCGGCCGCCATTCTTCTCCTCGCGTATATTCAGGCCGCCAGCGGCCTTATCCCGCTCAAGTCCGATCCGCTGGCGCGCTTGTTGGGCGTGGGCATGCGAGAGACGGCGCGCGAGGCCGGTGCGATCGCCCAGGCCCAGGGCGCGCGCTATATCCTGACTGCCGATTACGAGACCACAGCCTGGCTGCGCTTTTACGATCCCGCCTTGCCGCTGGCAGCGGTGAATCAGCCGGGCCGTTATCTGGAAGCCCCCTCTGTGCCGCTGGAGAAGGGACCGTTGCTTTATCTCGCGGCAAGAACGCGCGGTCTCGACCCGGTACTGGTGGCGAATTTCGCAAGCGTCTCCCGGCTGCCGGATATTTCGCGGGCACGGGACGGACGCGTCATCGCGCGTTACGATGTCCTGCTGCTGGATGCGCCAAAGCGCGCGCTTCAAGCCAAGATGCCTTGAAGCGAAAAGATTTTCTCGATGAAGGGAAGTGAGCGGACACCCGAGGCGGGCTGTCGAAGGGGCTGGGGGCGTTCCGGAACGGACGTCCGCTCGGGGTAGACAACAAAAAGCCCGGAGGTTCGTTCCGGGCTTTCCATGATTTTTTCAAAGTTTTTGCGCCGTGGCGGCAGGCGGTGCGCCTGGGGGCGCGGCGGCGGAGGTGAAGTCCGCGGAACCAAACAACAATCCCAATAGCAACAGACTGGCGATCGCCGCTTCGACGGGATGTTCGATGATACGGGAAGGAATCCGCATGCGATGTCTCCTATACCGGCGGCCTGCCGCGCAACGCCCCGGAAAAAGCGCTCACGATCAAAAGGATGACAAAAACAATCAGGAGAATTTTGGCGATGGTCGCCGCCAGGCCGGCCAGGCCGAAAAATCCCATATAGCCGGCGACCAGCGCGAGAATGAGAAACGTCAGGGCCCAACCCAGCATGCGGTGCTCCTCAAGCAATGCGCTCGAAAGAACGCATGCCCGAGGGTCCCGTTCCGGTCCCGAAAAACGGTTGGCCTATTTGCCGGCTTTGTTGCGGTTGAGAAACATGTTGGCGGCACCGGCCAGGCCTGCACCGACCACGGCGATCCAGGGCGTCTCCTTGGCGACGGCCGCCATGATCGCCGCCATGATCTGGCGTGAGCCGGCGGTGGGCTCCGGGCGGGGCGGGCGGATGCTGATGATGGCGATCGCCCAGATCAGCGGCGGCAAAAGAAAGATCGCGCCGGTGATGGCGTCGCCCCAGGCTGCGCCGACCAGCGGCTCCAGGGCAGCCGCGATGCCCAAGCCGATCAGGCCCACGCCGAAAAAGACCAGCGCGATCCCGGCCGCCAGCAGAACGGCTTTTGCGCTTAGGCGCGCGAACATGAAACCCCCGAAGGCCTGGTTGAACCCTGTTGCATGCCCGAGCTTACGCTACGGGTCTGGAAAGGGGAATGAGGAGCGGTTCCAGGAAAAGTGTGTAGCGTTGCCACGCTGTCGCTAGCAACTCCGTCCGGAACCGCGACAAACCTAGCGCCGCAGAAATATCGCACCCAGAAAGGCACCGACACCGCCGGCGATCAGAAGTGCGGTCAGGGGTTGCTCGCGCACCTGGGCGCGCAGATCCTCGGCATGTTCTTCCGCCCACTCTTCGGCGTCGTCGCGGAATTCGCCCGCCATCACCTTGGCTTCGCGCGCCGCTTCCTCCGCCAGCCGCATGGCGCGGTCGGCAACGTCTTCGGCCGATCGCATGGCAAGTTGGGCGCGCTCCGATGCGGCCACACTGACATCCCCAGCCAAGCCCTTGATGTCGTCCTGCAACGCCTCGAAGTCGCGGCGCAACTGGGTCATGCGCGTGTCGATACCGACGGCGGTCTTTTTCCTGGCAGCCATGTCAAATTCTCCAGCTATTCACAAACGATAATGGTTTTTCAGGCCGCCTGTTTCGCGACGGGATGGAAAAACAGCGCCTGGCCCACAGTGGCCTGCACCGTTTCAGGCAAAAAGGGCTTGGCGATCAAGTAGGTTGGCTCCGGCCGCTCCCCGGTCAGAAGCTTTTCGGGATAGGCGGTGATGAAAATCACGGGAATGTCGAAGGAAGACAAGATCTCGTTGACCGCATCGATGCCCGAGCCGCCTTCGCCCAGATTGATATCGGCCAGCACCAGGCCGGGGCGTTCGGACTTGGCCTTGGCGACCGCCTCGTCGCGGGTCGCGGCGATGGCGATCACCTTATGGCCCAGTTCGGTGACAAGATTTTCCAGGTCCATGGCGATGATGGGCTCGTCCTCGATGATCAGGACCTTGCTGGCCAATTGGCCGTCGATGGTCTTCTGGGCGTCCAGAATGGCCGCCTCCACCTCTTCGGGGCTCTCATCGATGATAAAGGCCGCTTCCTCGGGGCTGAAGGCTTCCACGGCGGTCAGGAGCAAGGCGGCTCGTTTGGAGGCGGACAGGGCTTTCAGCCGGCCCTCCGGCCCGTTTGCGGCATCAACATCATCAAAATGCTCGGCACCGGACTGCCAGATGGCATGGAACAGCCGGTAAAGGCCTACCCGCGGCGATACGCCCTCGGGCATGCTTTCCTCGCCCTCCAGCAGGGCCTGCAACGCCGCCCGGACATGGGCGTCCCCCGAGGCCTGGGCGCCCGTCAGCGCCCGGGCATACCGGCGCAGATAGGGCAAATGTGGCGCAAGGGTTTGCGTCATGCTCATGAAAAGGGCTCCTTCGGCGTTAAGATTAAGCGCCAATTGGAAATTCGCGCCAGCCAAAAAAGTTCCCTCCGCCCAGGAACCTTTCCAGCCAGGGGGCGTTCTGGACCCATGGGGCATCAAAGCGGCGGGGGTAACGCCTTTTGGAGTGCTCATCCTAGATGCAATGGGATAACACCGTGTCGAACGAGGAAAAACCGAACGAAAAAGCCCGAGCCATCCGCGCGCGCCAGCGGGCGATCGGGCGCGAATTGCGCCGGATGTATGACGATGTGGCGCAGGAGCCTGTTCCCGACGATTTCCTGGATTTGCTGCGGAAGATCGATGACGCCGAGGATGCCCGCACGGGCAAGAAGGTGTCCTGATGGCAGCCTCCGCGCATCAGCATGTCGAAGTCGGCCACAATAGCGGCGACGGCGATTTCAAGACCGAGCTTCTGGCTCTGATTCCGTTCTTGCGCGCCTTCGCGCGTTCGCTCACCGGCAGCCAGGAAGGCGCGGACGATCTGGCGCAGGAGACCCTGGTCAAGGCGTGGCAGAGCCGTGCCACCTTCATTCCCGGCACCAATCTCAAAGCCTGGCTCTTCACCATTCTTCGCAACCAGTTCTATTCGGATCGCCGCCGTGCCTGGCGGCAAGCGCCCTGGGACCAGGATGCAGCCGAGCGGATTCCGGGCGGCGGCGAGGATCAGGTTTTCTCAGCCCAATTGTCAGACACCGCGCGGGCCTTGCGTTGCCTTTCCGACGAACAGCGCGAAGCGCTGATCCTGGTGGGCGCCGGCGGCTTCTCCTATGAGGACGCAGCGGCGATCTGCAAATGCGCGGTCGGCACGGTCAAAAGTCGCGTTGCGCGTGCACGCAAGGCGCTGATGGAAATCCTCGACGGCGATGATACGCTGGATGGCGTAGCGCGGCCCGCCGAAGGAGACGCCGCCCGTGAGATCATGGCGCAGTTGGACCGGCTTGCCCCGCCCGAGTCTGGGGAAACCGGTGGAAAACGCCGCCCCAAATAGCTTTCAGGACAGTTCGCATCTGACGGCGCCCGACCCCGGTTGGACGCTCAGGCGGCGGCTGCTTCTGATCATCACCATCGCGCTCCTGCCGGTGGTGGGCGTCAGCATCTTTCAAGGTGTCGAGCGCGTGAGGCGTGACACCGAAGATGTCCGCGCCCAGCTGATCCAGTCCGCGCGCGCCACATCCGCAAACCAGCAGGAAGTGCTGAATGCGGGCGAACAGATTTTGCGCGCCATGGGCTCGCTGCAGGATGTTCGCGACATGAGCGGCAATTGCGACGGCATCCTGGCCGACGCGATGATCGGGGTAAGCTATTTCACCAATCTCAGCCGCATCGATGCCAACGGCACCTTTGTCTGTTCGGCGGTCCCGCTCGCCAAGGGCATCAATATCGCCAAATTTCCGGTCTTTGCCCGCGTGAAAACCGCCAAGGGCGTGGTGGTGGGAACGCGCACCATCAGTCAGGCGTCCGGCCGCCCGGTGGTGGGCACGCAGCTTCCCTTGCTCAAGGCCGATGGCAGTTTCGACGGCAGCCTGGCGATCACGCTGGACGTGCAGTGGTTCGGTTATCTGCTCCGCGCTCACCCTTTGCCGAAAGGCGCGGTGGCGGTGATCTATGACCGCAACGGCGCCATTCTCGCCACCAACGACCAGAATGTCGCGCCCCAAATCGCCCAGGCGGCCATGAAGGCAGGTTTTCCGGACAGCGTCTCGCTCGATGCCTATCAATCCGGCCGCGCCTGGCGCTTCGGCAATGTCGCGCTTCTTGGCAATTCCATTTTCGTTGCCTTCGCCGAGCAGGAGCAACGGCTGTTCGGCCAGACCTATGTCCATGTCGGCATCGATTTTCTTTTGCCGATCGCAATGATCCTGTTCGCCTGGATCGCGATCTGGTTCGCGACCGACCGCCAAGTGACGCAATGGATTTTCTATCTGCGCCGCATCGCCATCGCCTATCGCAGCGGCCATTACACCATCCGTCCCGATCTTGCGGACGCGCCGACGGAATTCAAGCAGTTGGGCGAGGCGATGAGCGAGATGGCGGGCGGCATTCAGGACCGCGACCGGCGCCTGCGCGAATCCGTCAATCTCAAGACCACCTTGATCCGCGAAATCCATCACCGGGTGAAGAACAACCTGCAGATCGTGATGAGCCTGCTTTCGATCCAGGCCAACCAGGTCAAGGACGATCATGCCCGCGAGGCGCTGATGCAGGCGCAGATGCGCATCAACGCGCTGGCGCTGGTCCACCGCATCCTCAATGAGCTGGAAGACCAGTCCACGCTCGATTTGAAGCAGCTTCTGGACGAATTGTCCGGCCAGATCGCGGAGGGCATGGGCGATACCGAGCATGTCCGGGTCGAAGTCGATGTGCCGCATATGGTGGTGGCCAGCGGGATCGCGGTGGCGCTGGCACTGTTCACCGTCGAGGCGCTCACCAATATCTTCAAGCACGCCTTCCCGCGGCAGACCGCCGGCGTGATCCGGGTCGCGCTCCGGCCCGACGCCGAGGGAAAGCTGAAGCTGTCCATCGCCGACGACGGCATCGGCTTTTCCATGGACGAGACCGGCAGAAGCGTCGGCTCGCGCCTGATCCGGACCTTCGGGGCCCAGTTGGGCGGGGTCTCCTCGGTTCGCTCGGAAGAGGGCCGGGGCACGGTGGTGGAGCTGGTCTTTCCCGACCCGGCCCTGAAGGAGCGCGGCGAGATCCCGCGTAGCGACGAAAAACCCATCGCCGCAGCGGGGGAATAGCCGGTCTGCGGGCGCCGGAATCGCTCTAAAGGGCGTTTGCGCCATCGCCCGGCCCCGCTATGGTCCCGCCGCAAATCACACCCATATGAGAGTTCGGGAAGGCTTGGCGATCATGGCGGACAGTTTCGATGCAATCGTTATCGGCGGCGGCCCCGGCGGCTACAACGCCGCGATCCGGCTGGGTCAGCTCGGCCTCACCGCGGCCTGCATCGACAAGCGCGGAAGCTTTGGCGGCACCTGCCTGAATGTGGGCTGCATCCCGTCCAAGGCGCTGCTGCATGCCAGCGAGCGTTTCCACGAAGCCCATAGCGACTTCGCCAAGCTGGGCATCAAGGCCCAGGTCGATCTCGATCTGCCCGCGATGATGGCGCAGAAGGATAAGGTGGTGGGCGAGCTCACCAAGG
>CAYWWT010000043.1:0-14108 GCA_964461855.1 uncultured Rhizobium sp.
TTTGGCGCGCGCACGCGGGATATTATCCTGCTGCTGCTCTGGCAATTCTCGGTGCCGGTGCTGATCGCCAACCTGATCGCCTGGCCGGTCGCTTATTTCTATCTGCACCATTGGCTGGAAGGGTATGCCTATCGCATCACGTTAAGCCCGCTCTATTTTATCGGCGCGGGCGCGGTCGCGCTGGTAATCGCCTGGATCACTGTGATCGCGCATGCTGCTCGCGTGGCCCGCGCCAATCCCATCCATGCATTGCGATATGAGTGAGGGACCGCTCAGCGCAATGCCAAGGCAGCCCATTGGATTAGCATGATCGTCTTGGCGTCGACGATTTCACCGGCGCTCACCATTGCCATCGCATCGGCCAGGGTGAGTTCCAGAGTCTCGATGTCCTCGCCTTCCGCATGGACGCCATTTCCCGCGGGGCGGGGCCGGGCGGCGTCGTAATTTGCGACGAAGAGGTGCAGCCGCTCCTGAACGGCGCCCGGGCTCATGAAGCTGTGAAAGACCCGGCGCAGATTGGAAAGTTCCACGCCCGCTTCCTCGCGCGCTTCCTTGAGGACGCAGACTTCAGGCGGATCGCCGTCCAGCTTGCCCGCGATGGCCTCGATCAACAGCTCCCGGTAGCCATGCGCGAATGCGGGCCAGCGGAACTGGCGAACCAGCAACAGCAGGCCTTTCGCCCGGTCGACGGGCAGAACGGCGGCACCATCGCCGATATCATAGGATTCGCGCATCTGATGCTGCCAGCTTCCGTCGCTTCGGCGGAAATCGAAGCTGGCCTTTCGCAAGATGTAGTGGCCGTCCGAAAGAATTTCCAAATGCTGGTCTCTGATGCGATCGCTGGTGTCGGTCATGTCAATCTCGAGAAAAAGAGGAGCGGAAAGATTTGTGCGGCGCTTCGCAAAACTGAAAAAAATCGCGCAACCATTCCGGTGTCGGCGCGTTTATGGGGCCTGTGGATAGGATGGCGCACATGTCTCTGAAATTCACGGGGGAAGTCAAAGTGGAAAAGGCCACGGGCGATCTGCAAGTGATGGCCTATCTTGGCGACTTTCCGGTTCGTTGCATCGTCAAGCGGGCCGCCGTGACGGCCGGGTTGAACGGATTCCAGGTTTCGGACGTTCAGGCGCTGGAACTCTATTACACCCGCAGGGCGGAAATTCATGGCATTGCCTCTCAGCGCTACGACAATGGCGAGTGCCTGCCCACGGTTTCGCGCGCAGACATGGCCGTGCATTAAGCCGGCCGCGCCGCCGCCATTTCCCGCCTTTTTCGCAGTCAATTGATCCATGCTGCACTTACCCGAGAGATTGGAGGTCGGCAAACCCTACCCCCTGGGATCTTCCTGGGACGGTCTGGGCGTCAATTTCGCGGTTTTCTCGGCGCATGCCGAGAAGATCGAGCTTTGTCTTTTCGACAATGCGGGGAAGAAAGAGATCGCACGGTTCCCGCTGCCGCAATGTAATGAAGAGGTCTGGCACGGCTACCTCCCCCAGGCTTCACCCGGACTGGTCTATGGCTTCCGCGCCTATGGACCCTATCAGCCGGAACAGGGGCACCGGTTCAATCCTGCCAAGCTCCTTTTAGACCCCTACGCAAAATCGATTTCCGGATCGCTGCGCTGGACGGATGCCGTCTTCGGCTATCGCGTCCGCTCCGCCCGTGGTGATCTCACCATGGATCGCCGCGACAATGCCGGGGCGATGCCCAAGGCGGTGGTGATAGACGAGCATTTCTCCTGGGGCGACGATAAGCGTCCGGACACCGATTGGAGCGATACCTTTATTTACGAAGCGCATGTTGAAGGCCTGACCCGGCTTTTCGACAAGGTTCCGGTGCCGGCGCGCGGCACGCTCCCGGCGCTGGCGCATCCGGACATCATCGCGCATCTGAAGCGGCTGGGCGTCACCGCCATAGAACTGATGCCCATACACGCCTTCCTGCAGGACAGGCATCTGCTGGAAAAAGGACTGCGGAACTACTGGGGCTACAACACGCTATCCTTCTTCGCACCGGAGCCGCGCTATCTCAGTGACGGCAATCCGCGCGAGATGCGCGAGATGGTGCGCCGCTATCATGCCGCCGGCCTCGAGGTCATCCTGGACGTGGTCTACAACCATACCTGCGAGGGCAGCGAACTCGGCCCCACAATCTCATGGCGGGGCCTGGACAATGCCAGCTATTACCGCTTGGCCGATGAAAAACGCTACACGATCAATGATACGGGAACCGGCAATACGCTGAATCTTTCCCATCCGCGTGTCCTGCAGATGGTGATGGACTCGCTGCGCTATTGGGCGGAATCTTTTCATATCGACGGCTTCCGCTTCGACCTGGGACTGACTTTGGGCCGCGAGCAATGGGGTTTCGATACCCGCGCCAGCTTTTTCGCGATTCTGCGGCAGGATCCGGTGCTCTCGCGTCTCAAGCTGATCATGGAGCCCTGGGATGTGGGGCCGGGCGGCTACCAGCTTGGTCATTTCCCGTCCGGCTTCGCCGAATGGAACGACCGCTATCGCGACGGAATGCGGCGCTTCTGGCGCGGCGATCCTTCCATGCGGCCGGAAGTGGCGGCGCGGCTGAGCGGTTCGGGTGATCTGTTCGATCCGCGCCTCAAGCGGCCCTAGTCGTCGGTCAATTATGTCGCCTGCCATGACGGCGCCACGCTTCAGGATGTGGTCTCTTATGAGGGCAAGCATAACGAGGCCAATGGCGAGGACAATCGCGACGGTGCGCATGATAATCTGTCTTCCAACTATGGCGTCGAAGGACCTTCCGACGATCCGGTGATTGTTTCTTACCGGGAGCGCGTGAAGCGATCGATGCTGACCTCGCTGCTCTGCTCGCTGGGAACGCCCATGCTGCAGATGGGCGATGAGTGCGGACGTACGCAACGAGGCAACAACAATGCCTATGCCCAGGACAATGAATTGAGCTGGTTCGACTGGACGCTTCTTGCCACCCCGCCCGGCCGGGATCTTGCGGCGTTTGTCTCGCGCCTGTCGGAACTGCGCCGCAATCTTGCGACCTTGCGCAGCAATCGCTTTCTGGACGGAGCCGAAATCGCGCCGGGGCTGACGGAATTGAGCTGGTGGGACGAGCGGGGACGGCAACTGGCGCCGGGCGATTGGGACAATCAGGAGGCGCGCGCGCTCATTCTACGGCGCGCGTTGCGGCTTCGGGACGGACGTGTCGAACTGACGGCATTGATGATGAATGGCGGCGGCGATGGCATGGCCTTCGCGCTTCCCGGCGATTATCCCTGGAAGCGCCTTATAGACACCAGCGATCCGGCGCTGGAAACCGCGGCCGCGCCGTCGCCCTATTTTGTCGCGGATCGTTGCGCGGTGTTGCTGGCCTGCGAAATTGAGATTTAGGGCCGCGTCACGGATTCCGGTCTGCGGCCGGGGCTTTGGAACAGGTGAAGCCTGCCGTGTGTTTGCGCCGGTCGAACCGCAAGCGAAGCGTATCGCCGTTTGCGCACGGAAGGCGCAGCTCAAAGCCGGGGCAGTCCGGCGCTTCCCATTTTTCCGTCGTCATGGCCGCCCCGTCCAGGTCGCGCCAATCCGCGTTCATCAGAAAGGATTGGTCCCGCAATTTCGGGCAACTCGCCCGGAAGGCGGCAAGGCGCGCGACGAAATTTTCCAGCGCGGAATCGCGATTGCTCCAATCCAGCCAGCTGATGGCGTTGTCCTGGGCATAGGCGTTGTTGTTGCCTTTCTGGGTGCGGCCGAACTCATCGCCCGCTGCCAGCATGATGGTGCCGCGTGACGCGAACAATGTCGTCAGCAGGGCACGCAGGTCTTGTCCGCGCCGCGCCTGGATCTCGGGATCGCTGCTGGGGCCTTCCGCGCCATTGTTCCAGGAATGGTTTTCGGCCTGACCGTCCCGGTTGGCTTCGCCGTTCGCCTGGTTGTGGCGATTTTCGTACGACACCAGATCCGCCAAGGTGAAGCCGTCATGCGAGGCCAGGTAATTGACCGAGCGGGTGCGATTGCCGGAAAAAACGTCGGACGATCCGGCGAGGCGGGTCGCCAATGTTCCTGCCATTCCCGCATCGCCGCGCCAGAAGCGGCGGACATCGTCGCGGAAGCGGTCGTTCCATTCCAGCCAATTGGCGGGGAAATGGCCGAGCTGATAGCCGCCCGGCCCGACATCCCAAGGCTCGGCGATCAGGACGCGGCTGGAAAGGAGTGGATCCTGTGCAATCGCGTCGAAGATCGCGGCATGGGGATTGAAGCCCGGCTGGCGTGCCAAGACGGGCGCCAGGTCGAAGCGGAAGCCGTCCACGCCGCATGCGCCCGCAAAATGGCGAAGCGTGGACAGAATAAGGTCCTGCACCACCGGATCGGCCGCATTCAAGGTGTTGCCCGTTCCGGTATCGTTGATCAGCGCGCCATCGGGGCCGCGCGCATAACAGCGATTGTCGAGCCCGCGCAGGCTGAGCGTCGGGCCGGCAAGATCGCTTTCGCCGGTATGATTCAAAACCAGATCGAGAATGACGCCGATGCCATGATCATGAAGGACCTCCACGGTCTCGCGCAATTCCTGCGGCCCGCCGGGCGCCAGCCTCGGGTCCAGCGCCATGAGCGCGACGGGATTGTAGCCCCAGGCATTGCGCAGCCCCAGTGGCGGCAGATGGCGTTCATCTGCCCAGGCGACCACCGGCATCAGTTCGATGGCCGCGACATGCAATTTCTTGAAATGCGAAAGGATGGCGGGATGGGTGAGCGCAGCGAGAGTGCCGCGAAGATGCGGTGCGATCTCGTGATGCAGGCGCGTGAAGCCGCGCACGTTCAATTCATAGATCAATCCGCCGGGAGAGAAGACCGGAGGATTCGCATCTTTCGCGGGCTGCTCCGCGCTCACGACAGCTTTGGGCACCAGGGCGGCGGTGTCGGCGCCATGAGCCGACAGGCTGGGATCGAACCGGAACGGTTGGTCCAGGACCAGGGCATAGGGATCGACCAGGAGCTTGGAGGGATCGAACAGATGGCTTCGCTCGGGCATCCAAAGGCCGGCGGCGCGATAGCCATAACGCTGGTCCGCTTCGATGCCGGGGACGAAGGCGGTGAAGATGTCGCCTTCGCGTGTCAGCGCGATGCGCCGTTCGCGGTCGCCATCGAAGAGGCAGAGTTCAACGGCCGTTGCATCGCGCGCCCGCACCGCGAATTCGGCGCCGCCCGGGACCAGATGTGCGCCAAGCCTGGGCATCAGGATGGAGCGCGTTCCAGCAGTCCCCGATACAGCGCCGCATACCGCGCGCCGCTGCGCTGCCAGGAAAAATCCGCCTTCATGCCCTGGCGTTGCAACCCGCGCCACACCAATGGCTGCTCGTAAAGCGCGATGGTACGGTTGATGGCGTCGCGAATGCGCTCGGCCGTTACGCCCTCGAACAGAATGCCGGTTGCCGCGCCCGCCGTCACCGCCGCGTCATTGGCATCGATGATGGTATCGGCAAGGCCGCCGGTCCGCGACGCCACCGGAACGCAACCATAGGTCAAGCCATAAAGTTGGGTGAGGCCGCACGGTTCGAAGCGCGAGGGAATAAGGATCGCGTCGGCGCCGCCCTGCAGAAGATGGGAGACTTTCTCGTTATAGCCGATGGCGACGCCGATCCTGCCGGGATGGCGGCTGGCCGCGGCGCGATATTGCGCTTCCAAACTCGCGTCTCCGGCGCCCAGAAGCGCCAGGCGGCCACCCGCCGCAACCAGCGCGTCGAGCTGACCCGCCAGAATATCCATGCCCTTTTGCCAGGTGATGCGGCTGACCACCGTGAACAACGGGCCGTCGCCCGGCGAAAGATTGAAACCGGCTTCAATCGCCTTCTTGTTCGCCTTGCGGTCGTCAAGTGTCGCCGCAGTGTAGCGTTTGACCAGATCGGTGTCGGTCTTGGGATTCCAGATCGCGGGATCGATGCCGTTCACGATGCCGGAAACGCTGTCTTCGCGGGTGGTGATCAGGCCTTGCAATCCCATGCCGAATTCCGGCATCCGGATTTCCCGCGCATAGGTCGGGCTGACGGTGGTGATGGCGTCGGCGTTGAAAAGGCCGGCCTTGAGAAAGCCGACGCCGCCATAATATTCCACGCCGTCGATGGAATAGGCGTGCGGCGGCAGGCCGAGAAAGTCGAAAATGGCGCGGTCGAACCGGCCTTGAAAGGCGATGTTGTGGATGGTGACGACGCTTGCCGCGCGGGAAGGTGAGATCGGAGAATATTGCAGATAGGCCGCGCCCATTGCGGCCTGCCAATCATGCGCGTGCAGAATGTCGTAACGGCGGTCGGAAAGCAGACCGGACGCCAGATCCGCTGCCGCCCGCCCCAGTGCTGCGAAACGCCGCCAATTGTCGGCCCAATCCACGCCGTGGCTGTCGCCGTAAAGGCCGCCGCTGCGCTGAAAAAGCGCCGGCGCGTCCAGAACCAGCAAAGGGAAGCTGCCCAGGCGCGATTCCAACAACTGGGCTTCCACGCCCAGAAGATTGTCATAGCGATGCAGCACGCGCGCCTCTCCCAGCGCCGCGCGCACGGCGGGATAGCCAGGCACCAAGGTCGTCATGGTCACGTCATGCGGCGCGACAGCGGCCGGCAGGGCGCCCGTAACATCGGCGAGCCCCCCGGTCTTCGCCAGGGGGAAGACCTCGGATGCGACGGACAGCACCTCAGTCATGCCAGTCGATCTATCATCTCTTGGGTGATGAGGCAGACGCCGTTCCCGGTGCGGCGGAAACGCTGCGCATCCAGCTCCGTGTCTTCGCCCACCACCAGGCCTGGCGGAATATTGACGCCACGATCGATCACCACCCGGCGCAGCCGCGCGCCGCGCCCGATCTGGCAATGCGGCAGCACCACAGCTTCCTCCAGATTGGAATAGCTGTTGGCGCGCACACCGGTGAAGAGAAGACTGCGGGTGATGGCGGCGCCCGAAACGATGCAGTCGCCCGATACCAGCGAGGAAATCGCCACGCCCCTGCGTCCATCCATGTCATGGACGAATTTGGCCGGCGGCAGAATCTCCGCATAGGTCCAGAGCGGCCAACTGCGGTCGTAAAGATCAAGCTGCGGCACCACGTCGGTCAGGTCGATATTGGCATCGAAATAGGCGTCCACCGTGCCGACGTCACGCCAATATGCGTGTTTTTCCGTGCCGGAGCGCACACAGGATTGAGAGAAACTGTGCGCCACGGCTTTTCCGTGACGCACCAGATAGGGGATGATGTCCTTGCCGAAGTCGCGGCTGGAGCCCGGCGTGTTGGCGTCACGTTCCAGTTCTTTCAGCAGGAATTTCGTGTTGAAGACATAGATGCCCATCGACGCCAGCGCGATATCGGGCTTGCCTTCCATGGCGGGCGGATCTTTGGGCTTCTCGACAAAGGCGGTGACCCGGCCATTGGCGTCGGCCGCCATCACGCCGAAGCCTGTCGCGTCCATGCGGGGAATTTCCATGCAGGCGATGGTGACGTCCGCGCCCTGGTCGCAATGCTGGCGCAGCATCACTTCATAGTCCATCTTGTAGATGTGGTCGCCGGCCAGGATGATGATGTATTCCGGCCCATGGCTCGCGATGATGTCGCTGTTCTGATAGACGGCGTCGGCGGTGCCTTCATACCATTGGGTTTCCGACACGCGCTGCGATGCCGGCAGGATGTCGAAGCTTTCGTTGCGCTCGGGCCGGAGGAAGTTCCAGCCCTGCTGCAGATGCCGGATCAGGGAATGAGCTTTGTATTGCGTGGCGACGCCGATGCGTCGGATGCCGGAATTGATCGCGTTGGACAAGGCGAAATCGATGATGCGGGTCTTGCCGCCGAAATAGACGGCGGGCTTGGCGCGCCTGTCGGTCAGCTCCGCCAGGCGCGTGCCGCGTCCGCCGGCCAGAACATAGGCCATGGCGTCACGCGCAAGCGGCTGGCCCCGCCAATCAGGCATATCTTTCCTCCCGCGGCTCGATCCCGGTCTTCAGGGGTGGTACTCCAGCATGACTGTGGCCAGCGGCGGTAGTGTGAGCCGGATAAGGCCATTTCGCGCCTCCGCACCCCCTAGATTGCCCTGGCCGCTGCCGCCATAAACTAAGGCGTCGCTGTTAATTAACTCTCTCCAGGGCCCATTTGCGGGGACCGGGACCTCGTAATTCTGGCGCACCACCGGGGTCAGGTTGGACACGATGAGGATGGGGCGGGCTCCGGGCGCCCGGCGGATCCAGGCAAACACCGAATTTTTTTGATCATCGGCGATGGCCCAGGAAAAGCCTTCCGCCTCGCAATCCCGCCCATGGAGGGCCGGATGATCCCGGTAAAGCCGGTTCAGGTCCCGCACCAGGTGGCGAACCCCGCCATGGGCGGGGCTGTCCAGCAGGTGCCAGTCCAGCGGACCGGCCTCGCTCCATTCCCGGCGCTGCGCGAATTCCTGGCCCATGAACAAAAGCTTCTTTCCGGGATATCCCCACATCAACGTGTAATAGGCCCGCAAGTTTGCAAATTTTTGCCAGTCGTCGCCTGACATCTTGGAAAGAAGGGAGCCTTTGCCATGCACGACTTCGTCATGGCTCAGCGCCAGGACGTAGTTTTCGCTGAAGGCATATAAAAGCCCGAACGTGATGTCGTCGTGATGATGTCCCCGGTGCACGGGATCGCGCGCCATATAGCGCAGGGTGTCGTGCATGAAGCCCATATTCCATTTGAAGCCGAAGCCCAGCCCGTCTTCGTGGACGGGACGGGTCACGCCCGGCCAGGCGGTGGATTCCTCGGCGATGGTGAAGAGGCCGGGGTTGGCGCCGTAAACCGCCCGGTTCATCTCTCTCAGAAACGAGACGGCTTCCCAATTCTCCCGTCCACCCTCCGGATTGGGGATCCATTCGCCGGGCTTGCGGGAATAGTCGCGGTAGAGCATCGACGCCACCGCATCCACGCGCAGTCCGTCGACATGGTAGCGCTCCGCCCAGAACAGGGCGTTGTTGATCAGATAAGATGCCACTTCGCGGCGGCCGTAATTGTAGATCGCGGTGCCCCAGTCGGGATGATAGCCTTGGCGTGGGTCGGCATGTTCGTAAAGCGCGGTGCCGTCGAATTGAATCAGCCCGTGCGGGTCGGTGGGAAAATGCGCAGGGACCCAATCCAGGATCACGCCCAGGCCCGCGCGATGCGCGCCTTCGACAAAGCGGGCGAAGCCGGCGGGCTCGCCGAAGCGGGCGGACGGCGCGAACAAGCCCGTGGTCTGATAGCCCCAGCTGGGATCGAAGGGATGCTCGCTGATGGGCAGGAATTCGATATGGGTGAAGCCCATCTCCACCGCATAGGGAATGAGCCGGTCGGCGAGCGCATCCCAGCTGAGGAAATGCCCGTTGGCATCGCGGTCCCAGGAGCCCGCATGCACTTCATATATGCTGATGGGCACGCGCCGGGGATCGGTCTTGGCCCAATGCGCCTGATGACGGGCATCGCCCCAGACATGGCTCGGCAATTGGGTCGTGAGGGACGCCGTGGCGGGCCGCAATTCGGCAGCAAAGGCGAAGGGATCGGCTTTTTCGGGAAGGCGCGTGCCATCCGCGGCCATGATCTCGAATTTGTAGGCACGGCCTTCGGCGATATCGGGGATGAAAATTTCCCAGACCCCGACATCGCGGCGCAGGCGCATCACATGCCGCCGCCCGTCCCAATCGTTGAAATCGCCCACGACCGAAACGCGCCGGGCATTAGGCGCCCAGACCGAGAAGTGAATACCGTCCACGCCCTGATGATGGATCGGTTGCGCGCCCATCTTGTCGTAAAGGCGCTTGTGCGTTCCTTCCGCCATCAGGAAGTCGTCGATCGGTCCCAGCACCGGGCCGAAACTGTAGGGATCCGTGATCCACCATTCGACCCCGCCGCCTTGCGCTTTATATTTCAGGGGCTGTGGTGTCCCGCTGATCTTGCCTTCGAAGAGGCCGCGCGCGTCCATACGAGACAGGACGCCCAGGCTTTTGCCGCTGACGTCATGGGCTTCCGCGGTCTCGGCTCCGGGGATCCAGACACGCGCGAAGGTGCCGGAAGGCCCGGCATGCGGTCCCAGCAACGAAAAGGGATCGGCGTGGCGGCCTTCAAGCAAGGCCTGAATCGCCTCGCCGGGCGGTTTCACAACACGCCCCAAATATCTTTGGCATATTCGCGAATGGTCCGGTCGGACGAGAACCAACCGACATTCGCGACATTGCGAACCGCCGCGCTCTGCCAGGCCTGGATGTCGCCCCAATGCCGGTCGACATCGCGCTGCGCCGTGCTATAGGCGTCGAAATCGGCCGCCACCATGAACCAGTCGTGATCATAGAGCCCGCCGATCAGCCCGGCGAAGCGCCCCGGATCGTCGGGCGAAAAGACACCCGAGGAAATCGCCGCCAACGCTTGCGACAATTCCCGCGATCCTTCGATGACCGCGCGGGAATTGTGCCCTTCGGCGCGCCGCGATGCGACCTGGTCGGCGGTGAGCCCGAAGATGAACATGTTATCGGCCCCGACGCGGTCGCGGATTTCGATATTGGCGCCGTCCAAAGTGCCGATTGTGATGGCGCCATTAAGGGCAAATTTCATGTTGCCGGTGCCGGACGCTTCCATGCCCGCGGTCGAAATCTGTTCGGACAGATCGGCCGCCGGCACAATGATTTCCGCCAGCGAGACATTGTAATTGGGAAGGAAAGCGATCTTGAGCAGGCCGTCCACCGCCGGGTCCGAATTCACCCGCCGGGCGACGTCGTTGATCAGCTTAATCACCATCTTGGCGTTGTGATAACTGGAGGCCGCCTTGCCCGCGAAAATCTTGACCCGGGGCGCCCAGTCCCTTTCGGGATGGCTGCGGATCTGATCGTAAAGCGCCACGGTCTCGATGATGTTGAGCAATTGGCGCTTGTATTCGTGGATGCGTTTGACCTGCACATCGAACAATGCGGTGGGATCGACGATGAAGCCGAACTGATCCTTGAGGTGCTGCGCCAACGCGATCTTATTCTTCTGCTTGACCTCGGCGAATTTTTCCAGGAACCCGGTATCGGTCGCGAAATCGTTCAGCGCCGTCAATTCTTCCGCGTCATCGAGGAATTTCGGTCCAATGGCTTCTGAAATGAGGCCGGTGAGACCGGGATTGCATTGCTGCAGCCAGCGGCGCGGCGTGATGCCGTTGGTCTTGTTGTTGATCCGGTCGGGATAAAGATGATGCAGGCCGGCAAAGACCGTCTGCCGCATCAGCTCGGTGTGAAGCGCGGCGACGCCGTTGATGCTGTGCGAACCCGCGAAGGCCAGATTCGCCATGCGCACCCGCCGCTCGCCGGCCTCGTCGATCAGGGAGAGGGCGGAAATGGCGGCGCCGTCCAGCCCGTGTTTCTTGCGCGCCGCGCGCAGGAGATCGGCGTTCACCGCGTAAATCAGTTGCATGTGCCGTGGCAGCAGCCGCTCGAACAGGGGCAGCGGCCAGCTCTCCAGCGCTTCTGGAAGCAGCGTGTGGTTGGTGTAGGCGAAGGTGGCGCGTGCCAGATCCCAGGCTTCCGCGAAGCTGAATTTGTGATAGTCGATCAGAAGCCGCATCAATTCGGTCACCGCGACCGCCGGATGCGTGTCGTTGAGATGAATCGCGACTTTGTCCGGCAATGTGCGGATATCGTTGTAATATTGCAGATGGCGCCGCACGATGTCCTGGATCGATGCGCTGGAGAAGAAATATTCCTGGCGCAACCGCAACTCCTGGCCCGCTGGCGTGGAATCCGCCGGATAGAGAACGCGCACCAGGCTTTCGGCGCGCGCTTCTCCTGCCAGCGCGCCCAGATGATCGCCGGCGTTGAAAGTGTCGAGCCGGATGGGATCGAGGGCCTGCGCGTTCCACAGGCGCAATGTGTTCACCCGCTTGCCGCGCCAGCCCACCACCGGCGTGTCGATCGCTTCCGCGCGCACCGCTTCGGCCGGCTGCCAGCGCACCGAGCCATTTTCATTGCCCACGACTTCGCCGCCGAACCCGACCAGATAGGCGGTCTCGCGGCGGTCGAATTCCCAAGGGTTGCCGTGCGACAGCCAGGTCTCGGGATATTCGATCTGCCAGCCGTCCTTGATGCGCTGGCGGAACATGCCGTTGAGATAGCGAATGCCGTAACCGCAGGCGGGAATGTCGAGAGACGCCAAACTTTCCATGAAACAGGCGGCCAGACGGCCCAGGCCGCCATTGCCCAGTGCCGCATCCGGCTCCAGCGCTTCGATCTCGGCCAGATTGACGCCCAGTTCGCTCAAGGCGTCGCGAATTTCATTCGTGACATCGAGATTGGACAAGGCGTCGCGCAGCAACCGTCCGATCAGGAATTCCAGGCTGAGGTAGTAGACGCGCTTGGCGCCCGCCGCGTACATCGCCTTGGTCGATGCCAGCCATTTCTCGATGATCTGGTTCCGCACCGTGAGGATCGTGGCCGACAGCCAGTCATGCGGCTTGGCGGCGTTTTCATCCTTGCCGATGCGGTGCACCAGCGTGTCCAGGATTTGTTCGGCCATGGGCGAACGGGATGCCGGCGCGGAAGAAGATGACATAACCTGGACCTTGATAGGGGATTGTACGCATGCGGGGTGTTTGACAAGCTTAATATCTTCCGGGGAAGATTTCAGGAACGTTTAAGCGTCCCGATCGCTCCAAAAGAGCCTTAAAACCCGTCATTCACGTCAACACCGTATCCCCCCGGCAACAAACGCATGAACAAGCCGATTTCGTCTTTCGCGCCAGCCGCTCGGCCCTGGTGGCATGGCGCCGTCATCTATCAGATCTATCCGCGCAGTTTCTCGGACTCCAACGGCGATGGCATCGGCGATCTGGCCGGGATTACCGCGCGGCTGGATTATGTCGCTTCGCTGGGCGTGGATGCGATCTGGCTGTCACCTTTCTTCGCCTCTCCCATGCGCGATTTCGGTTATGACGTGTCGGATTACCGCGCCATCGATCCCATGTTCGGCACAATGGCGGATTTCGATGCGCTGGTGGCGCGCGCCCATGCCTTGGGCCTGCGTGTGATCATCGATCAGGTCTATGCCCACACCTCGGATGCGCATGCCTGGTTCCAGGAAAGCCGTTCGGATCGCACCAATCCCAGATCCGATTGGTATGTCTGGGTCGATCCCAAGCCCGACGGTACGCCGCCGAACAATTGGCTATCGGTATTCTATGGCCCCTGCTGGACCTGGGATGGACGGCGCGGCCAATATTATTTTCACAATTTCCTTCCCTCCCAGCCGAACCTCAATGTTCACAATCCGAAGGTTCAAAAGGCTCTGTTCGATACGGCGCGCTTCTGGCTCGACCGCGGCGTCGATGGCTTCCGCCTCGATGCGATCAATTTCGCCATGCATGACCCGGCCCTGACCGACAATCCACCGGTTTTGAAGGATGATGCCGCCCGCAAGCGCCCGTTCGATTACCAGCATCATCTTCACAACCAGTCGCAGCCCGAACTGATTCCGTTCATCGAGGATCTTTCCGCGCTGGTGCAAAGCTTCGGCTCCGACCGTTTTACCGTCGCGGAAGTGGGCGGCGAGAATTCCATCGAGGAACGGCAGGCCTATACGGCCGGGGACAACCGGTTGAACACCTCTTACGGCTTCGATTTCCTTTACGCGGATCATCTGGACCCCGCGCTTATTCTGGACGCGCTGGCGCACTGGCCGGGGAAGGCGGGAGAGGGTTGGCCGAGCTGGGCCTTCTCGAACCATGATGCGCCGCGCGTGGTCAGCCGCTGGGGTGGCGCGCATCCGGACCCCGCCTGGGCGCCGCTTCTGCTGGCGCTTCTGATGGGGCTGCGCGGAAACGTCTTTCTGTATCAGGGTGAAGAGCTGGGCCTGCCGCAGGCGGAAATTCCGTTCGACCGGCTGCGCGATCCCGAAGCCATTGCCAACTGGCCGCTGACGTTGGGCCGCGACGGGGCGCGGACTCCAATGCCCTGGGTGTCCGATAAGGCTTTCGCCGGTTTCTCCACCGTGGAGCCGTGGCTGCCTATTCCAAAGGACCATGTCGCGCGCGCGGTTTCGCTGCAGGACGGCGATAGCCGGTCCGTGCTTGCCACGGCGCGCCTGTTGATCGCGCTCAGGCGGGAGAGTGAAGCCCTTAAAGAGGGTGAATTCCA
>CAYWWT010000044.1:0-5554 GCA_964461855.1 uncultured Rhizobium sp.
CGTTCCTCGAAATCGCCGCGATAGCGCGTGCCCGCGATCAAGGATCCCATGTCGAGGGAATAGATCACCGAGCCCCGCAACACCTCGGGCACTTCATTGTTCACGATCTTGCGCGCCAGGCCTTCGGCGATCGCCGTCTTGCCCACGCCGGGATCGCCCACGAAAAGCGGATTGTTCTTCTGGCGCCGGCACAGGATCTGGATGGTGCGCTCGACTTCCGCAGCCCGCCCGATCAAGGGATCGACGCGGCCCGATTTGGCTTTTTCATTGAGATTGACGCAATACGCCTCGAGGGCATCGGTGCCCTGCTTGCTGGGCTTTTCCGGCTCGTCATCGTCGTCGGTGCCGCGCGCGGGCTTGGGCTGGCTCATGCCCGGCCGCTTGGCGATGCCGTGGCTGATGTAGCTCACCGCGTCCAGCCGGTTCATGTTCTGCTCGTGCAGGAAATAGACCGCATGGCTTTCCCGCTCGGTGAAGAGCGCGACCAGGACGTTGGCGCCGGTGACTTCGTCGCGCCCGGAATTCTGCACATGCAGCACGGCGCGTTGAACCACGCGCTGGAAGCCGGTCGTGGGCTTTGCTTCCTCGCCATCCTCGATCACCAAAGTGACGAGCTCTTCGTCGACGTATTTCAGGACCGCCCGGCGCAGCGCTTCGATATCGACATTGCAGGCCTTCATCACCTGGCCGGCATCGGCATCGTCCATCAGCGCCAGCAGCAGATGTTCCAGGGTGGCGTATTCGTGATGCCGCTCGCTGGCCAGCTTGATGGCCAGATGAAGTGCTTGTTCCAGGCTACGCGACAAGGATGGCATCACTCTTTCTCCATCGTGCATTGTAGAGGATGTTGATGCCTGCGTGAAAATTCAATGACCTGGGCCACTTTGGTTTCGGCCACCTCGAAGGTGAAGACGCCGCAAATGCCCACGCCGTGACGATGGACATGCAGCATGACCTCGACGGCATCCTCGCGGCTCTTGGCGAAAAATTTTTCC
Source organism: uncultured Rhizobium sp. (assembly GCA_964461855.1). Lineage (GTDB taxonomy): Bacteria > Pseudomonadota > Alphaproteobacteria > Micropepsales > Micropepsaceae > Rhizomicrobium. The sequence continues at coordinate 996 of CAYWWT010000044.1, forward strand.
AGGATAAGAACGACGAATTCCATCGGCGTGTAGTCGTCGTTCAGAAGCAAGACCTTGTAGAGCGACGGCTTTTTGGTCTTGGCGCGCGTACGGGTGACGATGCCGGAACCGGTTCCGTCGTCCTTGCCGTTGTTGTTGCCGTCACCTTGATCCCGCACGGGTTCCACATCCCTGGAGGTGCAAGGATCCGCCCTTGCGCCGTTCCAGACTAAGCCAAAATCTCTTTTGGGTTAAATAAAAAGGCCCGGGACGCGTGCCCCGGGCCTTCCAATATTTGGCGGTGTTACGCCGATTTCAAGCGGTGGTGTTGGCCTGCACCACATTCACCCAGGCCTGCGCGCGGCCCTGAAGCGGCGCGAAGCTGTCTTTCGCCGTGCCGGTGACGAGCTGGTTGAAGCGCGAGAGTTCCGCAACATAATTTTCGAACGCGGACTTGGCGAAGCCGGTCTGAAGTTCGATCGCTTCGTGCACCGACTTGGCGCCCAGAAGGGCCTTGCCGGCCGCAATGGATTCTTCCAGCGACTGCTTGGCGTAAGAGTAGATTTCGTTGTGCAGCGTTTCAGCGGCCTTGCCAGCGACGGTGGCCGATTTGATCAACGCTTCCGCGGTGTCCTTGTTATAGCCCACGATATTGTCATAGCTGGCGACCGCCCGGTCGAAACCGGCTTTCAGGGCATCGGCACCAGCGTTGAAATTGATTTCGGCCGTGGCGAATTCATTTTCGGCGGCCGTCTTTGCCTTGGTCATCTGTCATACCTTTCATGGTTACAATCATGTCCGGCACGGCCCGGATATCCGGCCGCCTGTTGCACTGCAACATAACCTATATGCCCCTCCCTATCCCGACCGTCAAGTATGTTTTGTTGCGGCGCAACAAAATAATTAAAAACCCTGATTTTTCCAGACCCTTGGCCTAAACATCCGTAAAATAAAGGCGATTCGTCATTCCTCCTTGCAAGGGGTGATACAATTTGGTCTTTTGGCGGCAGACGGCTGTTTCGGGGTTTGCGGGTTGGTTGGCGTGAGGAAAACCTTGATCCTCTTGGGCATCGGTCTGGCGGTAGCCGGGCTGGTTTTTGGTGCCCCCGCCGACGCAGCAACACGCCATCGCCACCAGGCCGCTTCAACCCACAAGGCGAAGCCCGCCCGCAAAGCGGCCGCCATGCGCGGAAGCGCCACCGATCCCGCCAAGGACGCCGCCCTGATCATCGACGGTGCCACCGGCAAAATTCTCTATTCACGCAACGAGACGGCCGAGCGTCATCCGGCCTCGCTGACCAAGATGATGACGCTCTACATGCTGTTCGAAGCCCTGAAGGCGGGCAAGATCACCATGCAGACGCCGATGCCGGTTTCCGCGCATGCGGTCCAGCAGAAGCCCACAAAGCTTTATCTGAAGCGCGGCGAAACCATCACCGTCGATACCGCCATCCGCGCCATCGTGATCCGTTCGGCAAACGATGTTGCCGTGGTGATCGCTGAAGCGCTGGGCGGCACGGAACTGCATTTTGCGCAGATGATGACGGAAAAGGCGCGCGCCATGGGCATGCGCGAAACCTATTATCACAACGCGTCCGGCCTCCCCGATTCGCTGCAGATCACGACCGCCATGGATCTGGCGGTACTGGCGCGGCATCTGGCTTACGATTTTCCGCAATATTATCCGTACTTCTCCCTGCCGGGCTTCAAGTACAAAGGGGTCTATTATCCCACCCATGACAATCTGATCGGCCGCTATCCCGGCGCCGACGGAATCAAGACCGGCTTCACCGTCGCCAGCGGCTTCAATCTCACCTCTTCGGTGGTTCGCGGCGGCGTTCATCTCATCGGTATCGTGATGGGTGGACGCACGGCGGTGCGCCGCGACGTAGAGATGATGCGTATTCTCGACGCCGCTTTTGCGCAGATCGAGGCCAATCCCACCTTGGTCGCGCGCAGGCCCGTACCCTGGACGGCGATTGCCGATGCCGGCCAGTGGCAACCGGCCGTGGCGGGCTTCACATTGCCTTCGACCACGCCGGCGTCACAGGGCACTCAATTTGCCGCCCTCTCCGCGGTGCCGCCGCCGGTGTCCGATACCGAGGACGAAGATGTGGCGGAAGCGCGCCGCGCGCCGGATGAGAATTTCCAGACCCTGCATTCCCAGGCGCCGCAACTGGCTTCGGTGGCGCAACCGCCAAGGCCTGCCCCGGTTACCAGCGTCGCGCCCGCCACTTTGGACGCGGCGGACCGGCTGATGCCGGCGCCGCCGCAGGCGCGCCCGGCGCAGAGCGGCGAAGCACAGGGAAAGCCGGTAAAGGTTGCGGTCCTGCCGAAAATTCGTCCAAGCCTGCAGAGCGATCAGGGCGAAGGCGAGCTGGATATGACCGAAGCCGCCATGCCGGGCCGCAATTGGACGATCCAGATCGGCGCTTATGCCGACCGCGCTTTCGCGAAGGCACAGCTTGACGCCTATGCACAGAAATCCATGGATGTTCTGGGCCAGGCCGCAAGGCTGGTGGTGCCGTTCCAGTCCAGCGACGGCCACACCATGTACCGCGCCCGTTTTGGCTTGTTTGCGGAGCGCAAGGCGCGTGAAGTCTGTGATCGGCTCACCCAGCGGGGCCAGACCTGCTTCGCGGCCGTCGCTGCGCGCTAAAGCAGCCCCAAAGCCGCCAGCTCGCGCTTCAGCGATTCCGGCAGGTTCTTTCCACCTTTGATTTCGCCCATGTCCGGCGGTGCCTCTTTCGCGTCGAGATAACGCCAGCCCTGGAACGCCCGCTTTGGGCGCGGCCGGACCGGCACCAGGGTCTTGTCATAGACCAGGCCGCAATGGGGCACGCCGTTCTTCTTCATCTCGCGCAATTCCAGCAAGGTCTGGCGCGCCATGATCTGGCCCTTGATTACCCAATAAAGAGAACCGCCCGCCAGCAGCTCCTCCGCTCTTTTCGGCATCTGGCGCGTGACATGGATCAGTTCGGGCGTCTGCTTTTTGGCCCGCTTCTCCTTCAGCCGCTGTTTTTGCCAGTCCGCCAATTCCTGAAGGGAATCAACGCCGACACAGAGTTTGATCAAATGGAGCATTGAGAAAATCTGACCTTCATTCCGCGAATTCTCTTTCGTTTCGTCAATGGCGGCCACTGCGGCGGCGCCGAAAGATGGGGATGGATGATCGATTCGGGCCGCTCAGTCGGCGCAGGATTCTTCCATGCACTTCATGTGCGCCACATCTTCCAGCGGCGGGGACAGGTTTTCGACATCGGGCTCCAGCACACTGTGCACGTCCGCGCCGCGCGTCAGGGTGATGCTGACGGGGCAACGCTCGCCGATCTCCATCAGCCTGGCGCGTTGGGCGTCGTCGAGCGCACCTTGCAGTGTCACATCGACATCGAAAATGTCGCGGGCGTTCAAAGCGGCGCGGCGATGGCGAACGGCAACTTCCACATGCTTGAGCGGCCAGTTCTTGCGGTTGGCGTAAAGCCGGATGGTCATGGTCTTGCAGGCGCCCAATGCCGCGCTCAGGAGATTATAGGGGTTGGGCCCCGAACCCAGTCCGCCCGCCTCCACAGGTTCGTCGATCAGGAAGGCCGATTGGCCCACCCGCGCCTCGACCTGATAGCGGCCCAATCTGGTCTCGGCCACGCGCGTGATTTCACCTTTGGGAATTGTGTTCATTCCGGTTATCTCTTTTTTTCGATCCATTATAGCAAATCGAAAAGGTCTACTGTGGCAGCAGACCTTTTCCGATAGGATGCGCTACAAAATTATCGGGCGCCAACTTTCTTCACCGCAACGAACTCGATCTCCACCAGCGCGCCTTGCTTGACGAGATTGGCCGCCTGAATGGTCGCACGCGCGGGCTTGTTGGGTTGCGCGGATGTGCCGAAAAATTTCATCCAGGTGGCATTCATGGCTGCGGCGTTCATCTTCCCGCCATTCATCGGATCTGCCGCCAGATAGACGCGTGCCTGTACGACATCACCAAATGTGACGCCCAGCTTGTCCATTTTGGCCTTGAGCCCTTCCAGCGTGGTGCGGGTCTGGGTCGCGGTATCGCCAAAGCTTTCGATCGAGTCTTTGGGCGCCTTGGCGTTGGTCACAGTGGGGCCGCTGCCGCTGATGTAATAAGTGGTGTAGCCGGGCGGCACGATCACCGCGCTGGCGAAGGGAGACGCCGCTGCTTCCTGATTGTGGGTGACGCTCTGCGCCATGGCCGTGCCGGCAAAAAGACAAAATGCAGCGGCGGTTCCGGCGACAAGAAGCAGCCTGAAAGCGGTCATGAAATAATCTCCCCTAGTTGGCGGGACAGGATGTGTCCCTTTGCGGCTGGCGCGATGTGCTGAGATAATGTCAGCGGGTGCAGCTTGTCGCTCGGGAAAGAAGAGCGCAAGCGGGCTGGAGATTTCAATCTCGCAAGGAAATACGTGAATGCAGGAGAGCATGGCATCCTGCCGCGCATGCCCCAAGACACTGTCGCGTGGGCATGCTTGGTATTCATTTGTCCGCTTCCCGCGGACAAATGAATGGTACGGTCGAGAAGAGTCGTAAGAGCAAACTGAAACAATGGGTTAGATCTCAAG
>CAYWWT010000044.1:5564-14106 GCA_964461855.1 uncultured Rhizobium sp.
ACGCCACGGGCGCGCCCGCGCGTCGCGGGATGAATCGCGTTCACGCGTCGCGGAATGAATGGTGCGGTCAAGAAGACTCGAACTTCCACGGGTTGCCCCACTAGCACCTCAAGCTAGCGCGTCTACCGTTCCGCCACGACCGCACAGTCAGGAAAAAGCTGGTAGGCGGCGGGGTTTAGCAACCCGGCTGGCATTAGACAAGTCGCCTGGACAGGCCCTTTTGGCCGGTCAGATGCCGTCGCCATCGGTGCCGACATGGATGCCGCATTCGTCCTTCTCGAGCCCGGCCCAGCGCCCGGCCCGATAATCCTCGCCCGCCGCTACGCGCCGGGTACAGGGCATGCACCCGATCGAGGGATAGCCGTCATCGACCAGAGGATGGAGCGGTAGCTTGTGTGTTTGCGCATAGGCTTTGAGATCCGCCAAATTCCATTCCCAGAGCGGATTGAAGCGGAAACGGCCTTCGAACCATTCCACCGGTTGCATCAAGCTGCGCTCCCGCGTTTGGAAACGTTTCCGGCCGGTGATTTGGGCAGCGAACGCCTTCAAGGCTGCGGCCAGAGGCGCGACCTTGCGCAGGCCGCAACAGGCATCGGTGTCGCGAGACCAGAGCGTGCCATCGGGATCGAGGGCCGCGCGTGCGGCCAGGGTCGGCGCAAGGCTGCGGACATCGGACAAGCCCAACATCTCCTGAAGCCGGTCGCGGTAGCGCAAGGTCTCGCCGAAGAGCTTGCCGGTGCTGAGAAAGAGGATCGGCGCCGCCGGATCGATGGACGCAACCAGATGCAGAAGGACCGCCGATTCTGCGCCAAAAGACGATACGACCGCAGAACGTCCTTCGAGCGGGCCCGCGAGCGCCAATTCAAGAATGCCGCTGGCGTCGCGCCCCCGGGCCTTTTCCTGCAGCGCCGCCAGCTCGGCTTTCGGGACATCATACCGGCGCGGGTTGATGCCTTGGCGGGTATCGATCACCGTGACGCTCACAGCCAGCCCTTCTCCACCACCAGGGCGCGGACCTTGCGTGAGACTTCGGCAGGCGGCTGGCCCTGGGCCCGGAATTTGGCCCGCTCTTGTGAGAGGGTTTCGAGGCGGCTTTTCCATTCCGGCCCGAAGCTTTCCGAGAGATGCTCGCGTAATGCCCGGGCCAGACCCGGGACCGCGCCACCGGTGGAAGCCGTCAACAGCAGGTCGCCCTGCCGGACAATGGCGGGAACATGGAAGTCGCAGAGCGGCAGGACATCCTCGACATTGACCAGAACGCCTTGGGCACGGGCACGGCGGGCCAATTCGCGGGATTCGCCTTCCTCCAGGCCCGCCACAAACAGCAGCGTCAGAGTGGCCAGGACCTCGTCGGAGACGTCGGTGGACAAGAGCCGGGCTTCGATGCCCGCCTCGGCGAGCATGGTCGCGCGCCGCGCCAGAGCCGCTCCACGGCCAGCCAGGCCGGCTTTCAACTTTAGGGGGGTAAGAACAAGCGGGAGCATGCGGTCCTGCCCTTGAATTGGACAGTTGACCTAGGCTCCATCTCCATGAATTGCAACAATTCAGTGGAGAATAAATAATTCAACACTTACAGCCTGTGTTATTCGTAATTGGGCAGAAGTTCCACGACCGAAACCCCGATCTTGTCGCCATGGATCTGGATCTCACCCTTCGCAACCGGCTTGTCGTTGGCCAAGATGGTGACGGGGTCGTCCTGATGGGAATCCAGCTCGATCACCGCGCCTCGGCCCATGCGCAGAAGCTGGTGCATGGGAATGGTGGAACGGCCCAACACCACCGAAATCTCCACTTTGATACTGTCGATGTTGGAAGCCATGGCGCATGCCTATATTGCAGATGAATACCGGCGAGCGTGCCGGATTATGGTTTCGGAAAGCTTAATTTGGACACGCCCCTGAAAACCCCGACCGAATGGCGGATCTCCGACGGTCTTGTTCCCTACCCCGAAGCTTTGGCCACCATGGAAGAACGCGCCGCCGCCATTGCGGATGGGCGTGCGGCCGAGTTGATCTGGCTGCTGGAGCATCCGCCGATTTATACAGCGGGCACCAGTGCCAACGACGCCGATCTGATTGATGCGCGTTTCCCGGTCTATCGTACCGGCCGGGGCGGACAGTTCACCTATCACGGTCCGGGCCAGCGGGTCGGCTATGTCATGCTGAATCTGAGAGATCGGAAGCCCGATGTCCGAGGCTTTGTGCACGATCTGGAACAATGGCTGATCGAGACTTTGGCGGAATTCAACGTCAAAGGAGAGCGGCGGGAAGGCCGGGTCGGAATCTGGGTCGCGCGAGGCGTCCGGGAGGACAAGATCGCGGCCCTGGGCGTGCGCATCCGGCGCTGGGTGACGTTTCATGGCGTGGCGCTGAATGTCGAGCCGGATCTTTCGCATTTCAACGGCATCGTGCCTTGCGGCGTGCGCCAGCATGGCGTCACCAGCCTGGCCGATCTCGGCATTCCGGTGACGATGGCGGATGTCGATGTGGCGATGAAGCGGAGCTTCGCGAAGATCTTCGGTTAGAGCGTTTCGCGCTGCTGAAAGCCTTTTTCGGGCGGCGGCTCGCTATTGTGCAGATCGACGGAGCGGACGCGCGCGCCCTGGGGGCCTTGCGTCGCCGCGCTGACAAAGTCTTCCACCGCTTTGGTCGGCCCGCTGACCAGTGCCTCGACCGATCCGTCGGACCGGTTGCGCACCCAGCCATCCAATCTGTTGCGCATGGCCGCCATCAGCAGGAAATTCCGGAACCCGACACCCTGGACGATGCCTTCGACGCAAACCCGCAAGGATGTGATGTCTTCACTCATTTGAACTCCAGTATCACATCATCGCGGGCGAGGCTGTCGCCTTTCTTCACCAGGATTTTCGCAATAACGCCATCGCGCTCGGCGGACAGCACATTCTCCATCTTCATCGCTTCGACCACGGCCAGCGGCTCGCCGGCCTTGACCTCTTGCCCGGCCGCGACGGGCAAGGCCGTGACCAAACCAGGCATGGGGCACAAAAGCAGCCGAGACGTGTCGGGCACAGGCTTCGCCAGCATCAGTTTCGCCAGGCGCGCGGCCTGTGGCGAGCGCACGCTGACCGAAAGCTCGCGCCCACCCTGGACGAGATGATAGCCACCAGCGTGGCGCGCGATCTGGAAAGCGGTTTCGGTGCCCCCGTGCTTCAGGACCATCAGCGGGCGGCCGGGAAACCAGTCCACCACAGCTTCGAAAATCTTTCCATCGATGGCCAGATGCAGATTTCCGACCGCCAGATGAGCATCGCATACCGCGATATCATGTGCCCCAAAACTGGCGACAAAAGAGTCGCCGATCTTCATGCCGCCATTCAGCGCTCCGCTGATGCGACCGGCACGGGCCGTCCGCATGAGTTTCGCAGCCATCGCCGCGGCGACGAAGAGGCGCGTGTCACGGTCGGACAAGGCCGCGCCCTTGAAGCCTTGCGGAAATTCTTCGGCAATGAAGCCTGTGGTGAGGCGGCCTTCCCGGAACCGTTCATTGTGCATGATCGCTGCCAGGAACGGCACGTTATGGGCGATGCCGGCGATCTCGAAGCGGTCCAGCGCCGCGGCCATGGCGTCCACGGCTTCGCTTCGCTTTGGGGCATGGGTGGAAAGCTTGGCGATCATGGGATCGTAATAGACCGAGATTTCGCTTCCCTCCGTGACGCCGGTATCGTTGCGGACGGTGACGTCACCCCGAATGCCTTCCGATGGCGGACGATAGCGGGTGAGCCGTCCGGTGGAAGGCAGGAAGCCGCGATAGGGATCTTCGGCATAGACACGGGCTTCGATCGCCCAGCCTTCCCGCTTTACGTCTTTCTGGGCCAGCGGCAATTTCTCACCGGCCGCCGAACGGATCATCAGTTCCACCAGATCGAGGCCGGTGATCAGCTCGGTTACCGGATGCTCGACCTGCAGGCGCGTGTTCATTTCCAGGAAATAGAAATTCCGCTCCGCATCGACGATGAACTCGACCGTTCCGGCACTGTCGTAACCGACGGCCTTGGCCAGCACGACAGCCTGGCCGCCCATCGCGGCGCGGGTTGCTTCGTCCAGGAACGGTGACGGCGCTTCCTCGACCACCTTCTGGTGGCGACGCTGGATCGAGCATTCCCGCTCGTTGAGATGCACGACATTGCCGTGCTTGTCGGCCATCAGCTGGATTTCAATATGACGTGGTTCGGTGACGAATTTCTCAACCAGAAGGCGTCCGTCGCCAAAACTCGCCTGCGCTTCGTTGCGGGAGGATAGGATCGCCTGCGCCAATTCGCTTTCATGATGGACGATGCGCAGCCCCTTGCCGCCGCCGCCAGCCGAGGCCTTGACCATCACCGGATAGCCGATCTCTCGCGCGATCTCCCGGGCATGGCCCTCGTCCCGGATTTCGCCCATGAAGCCGGGGACGGTCGACACGCCGGCTGCCTTTGCCAGCTTCTTGGATTCGATCTTGTCGCCCATGGCGGCGATCGCCCGCACATTGGGGCCGATGAAGACGATGCCGGCCTTTTCAAGCGCCGCGGCGAAATTTTCACGCTCGGACAAAAAGCCATAGCCGGGATGCACCGCCTGCGCGCCCGTCTCGCGCGCGGCCTGCACGATCCGGTCCGTCTGGAGATAGGACTGAGCGGCGGGCGCCGGCCCGACATGCACGGCTTCGTCCGCCATTTCGACATGCAGGCTGTCCCGGTCGGCGTCGGAATAAACCGCGACGGTGGCGATGCCCATCCGGCGGGCGGTCCGGATGATCCGGCAGGCGATCTCGCCGCGATTGGCGATCAGAATCTTTCGAAACAAGGACGTCCCGCTCCCGCCCGCGCATGGGTCTTGTGCTGTTGTTGACCGACTCTAGGGGGTTGCGAAGTTTCGGTAAACCGCTGTACGCCCATGACAATGGCGAATATCTCCCGCGCCGCCGCCCTGGCGCTTTTCCGCGTCCATATCGAGAACGGCCTGTCGGTCGCCGCCGGCGTGGGGCTGACAGGGCTTCTGGGGGGCGCGGCGCTGGGCTTCGACGCCGCCGTGATGGCCGCTGCCGGCGCAGTCTGCGTCAGCATCTCCGACCAGCCCGATCCCTTGCACCTCAAACCCTGGGTTCTGGGCTGGGCGCTGGCGATCGCTGTCGGCTTCACGGCCCTGACCAGCTTCGCGCAAATCTGGTTCGCGCCATATGCCCTGGCGGCTGTGGTCGGCTTCACGGGGCTTTCGACCGGATTGATCTCGGCTTACGGCAAGCGCGCGCTGACCCTTTCCATGACCGGCGTCCTGACCCTGGTCTATGCCATGGGACGGCGTTTCGAGACCGCCGGAGACGCCTTTTTCTATCTCGATGTCTTCGCGGCCGGAGCGTTGATCTATGCGCTCTATGCGGGGGCTTTCGCGGCCGCTTTCGACGATCGCGCCCGCCGCCTGCTTCTGGCGGAAGCGATGCGGGGATTTGCGACCTATCTGCGCGCCAAGGCCGCACTCTACAATCCTGATATGGAAGGTCCTTCGGCCTTCCGGGGCCTGATCGATGCGCATGCCGCGTTGATCGAACGGCTGCAATCCGCACGCGACGCCATCTTCTCCCGCCGCGCCCATGCGCTGCAAAAGAAGCGCATCGATTCCCTGATCGCGCTGTTGGACTCGTTCGAAACCATGTTGTCCAGCGATGCGGATTTCGAACTACTGCGCCGGTCGCACCGGCGCGAGTTGAAGTGGCAACTCAATGCTTTCATTCTCACAGCCGCGGATGAGGTCGAAAATCTGACCTTGGCGCTGCGCCAGCGCCGGGCCGAAGTCTCGAGCAGCGTTCGCGACGCAGACGAAGCCGCTCTGATGGCGGCCGTCGAAGAGGGCAACCGCGAAGCACCAGAGAGTGAAGCGGTGGATCACGCCTATTACGTCACCGCCAACAAGCTGGTGATGGCTTCTTCCCATATCGCAGCGTTGGCGAAGACGTTGGACAAGGACACGCCGCCGTCGCAACTGGCGAGCGAACTGGACCTTGCGCCATTCCAGCAGAGCATCCCACGCGGTCTGGGCGTTCTGATCCGGCAATTCGACTTCGACCGCCCGGCCCTGCGCTTCGGCATCCGGCTGTCGCTCGCGATGCTGACTGGCCTTGCGCTGACCTTCATTTTTCCCCGCTTTGCACATGCCAATTGGGTGCTTCTGACCATCGCCCTGATCATGCGTGCCAATTACAGCGTCACCAGCCAACGGCGCCTGGATCGCATCACCGGAACCTTGATCGGCTGCGCCATCGCCGTGGCGCTGATTGCGGTATCACCAGCGGGTCTGCTCCTTGCCGCGATCGTGCTGGCCATCGGCCTGTCGCACGCCTATGCGGGAGTGCGCTATCGCATCACTGCGGCGGCGGCGTCGGTTTCTTCGCTGGTCCTGCTGCATTTCTCGGACCCAAGCGTTCATCCGCAATTTTTTGAGCGGGTTGTCGACACCCTGATCGGCGCCGGCCTCTCCTATGCCTTCAGCTTCCTGCTGCCCAGCTGGGAACGGGACGATCTTCCGCGCCTGGTGAAGGGGCTGCTGGCCGCGGATCGCGCCTTTGCCGAAGCCGCGCTGCGGTCGGTCCATCTGCGCCAGCCCTATCGCCTCGCCCGCAAGCGTATCCTGGATGCCGTGGCGCAGCTTTCCGGCGCGGTCCGCCGCATGGCCGGGGAACCCAATGCCGACAGGCGCACCCTGGCCACGCTCAACGAGCTTCTGGGCGCCAATTACGCCCTGGCTTCGGATCTGACCTCCATGCCGATCCTGATGAAGGTTCGCGGCGCGGAACTCGATGCCGAACGCGCCGATGCGAAGATCCTCGCGGCCCGGAACCGAGTGATGACAGTGCTGGCGGGCGAAGTACCCGCCACGTCCGCGCCGGTCGCGCGCGAAAGCCTTGCTGGTCTGAAAGAGAATTTCGCCATGACCGTTCTTGCCCGGCGGCTGGCGCATATCGAGCATACGGCTGCTAGAGTGGCACGGCTCGCCGCCCGGCCGCTTGGAGTCCATGACAATGACATTGCGCATTAATATCCTGTCGGCCGGATTTTGGATGCTGCTGGTGCTGCCGGTCCTGGCCCAGGTTCCGGAAAGACTGCCCCTGCCTCACGCACCGGGGCAACAGAGTTTCCAATTCGGCACCGCCAGCGTGACCATAAGCATGCCGGCCCCGGAGGTTGCAGCTCCCATCCTCATCACCGCCTCCGCGCCAGGGGCAAAGCCCGTAACCCTGTCTCTGGATCACCATCCCGACATGCATGAGTTCCCGCCGAGCATTTCCATGGTGGAAATGGACGCGGCCAACACCACGCCGGAATTTTTCATCTCGCGTTTTTCCGGCGGCGCGCATTGCTGCGCCCAGGTTCAGATCCTGGATCTGGTGGCGGGCCAGTGGCGGATCGTCAATGGCGGAAGCTGGGATGGCAGCGAGATCATTCCCGAGGATGCGGATGGCGATGGCGAGCAGGAGATCGTGCATGGCGACGACCGGTTTCTATACCGCTATTCCTGCTATGCCTGTGCCGGAACCCCGGCGCGAACTTTCAAGCTGGTGCAGGGAACGTTGGCGGACGTGACATTGAGCCCGCTTTATCGTCCGCGGGACGAAAGAGAGTTGCCGAATTTTCAGCAAGGCTGCGCCAATCACGACAATGGCGCCTGTGCGGCCTATGTCGCGGCGTCCTCACGCCTGGGCCGCCGCGACGAAGCCTGGCGCTTCATGCTGGATCATTATGACCGCAAGAGCGACTGGGGCCTGACCGATTGCGCGTTGCGCGATGCCAAGGGCAATTGCCTGGCAGACATCCGTTACAAATCCTATCCGGATTCTCTGGCCGGATTTCTGCAACAGATCAATTCCGCTCGGCCCGGCCTGCCCTAGCTTTTGCGGTCTTCCAGCACGGCCTTGATCATCGTCATGACCTTGTCGAGATTCTCCTCCGCGTCGGAACGAGGAAAGCGCAGGATCGTATAGTCCGCCTCGCGCAGCAACCGGTCGCGCACCGGGCTGCGTGTCTGGCTACTGATCTCCAATTCGATCACCAGCAAGGCGTCATGTTCCACGAAGGCCAGCGGAAAAGTCTGAAACACCGCGTCCCGGCGAAAATGCCAGCCCTCCAGCATTTTCAGCCGGAGCCACAACAGATCTTCGAGAGTTGCTTCCCGCCTGAGCGGGCGCCGGCGCTGCATGGCGGTTTTCAAAGCGGAATATTGTCGTGCTTCTTCCAGATCTGCGCCACCTGCTTGTTCTTGAGCATGCGCAAGGCCCGTGCGATGCGCCAGCGGGTGGAATGCGGCCGGATCACATCGTCGATATAGCCGCGCGACGCGGCGACGAAGGGATTGAGGAAACGGTCTTCATACTCCCTGGTGCGCGCCGCCAGGGCCTCGGCGTCGCCCGCTTCGCGCCGGAAAATGATCTCGACCGCACCCTTGGCCCCCATCACCGCGATCTGGGCGCTGGGCCAGGCATAGTTCACGTCCGCCCGCATGTGTTTGGAGGCCATCACGTCATAGGCGCCGCCATAGGCCTTGCGGGTGATGAC
>CAYWWT010000045.1:0-1530 GCA_964461855.1 uncultured Rhizobium sp.
GCGGCCTGGTGGTGCCGGTGGTGCGCGATGCCGATCAGCTTTCGCTGGCCGGCGTCGAAAAGGCGGTGATGGATTTCGGCCTGCGCGCCCGCGACAACAAGCTGAAGCTTGAGGAATTGCAGGGCGGCACCTTCTCCATCACCAATGGCGGCGTGTTCGGTTCCTTGATGTCCACGCCGATCCTGAACTCGCCCCAGTCCGGCATCCTGGGCATGCACAAGATTCAGCCCCGCCCGATGGCGATCGACGGCAAGGTCGAGATCCGGTCGATGATGTATCTGGCGCTGAGCTACGACCATCGCCTGGTCGATGGCCGCGACGCCGTCACCTTCCTGGTGCGGGTGAAAGAAAACCTTGAGGACCCCGAGCGCCTCATTCTGGACGTTTAACTTTCCGGATTGAACCGGAACGTAAAGACAAAAGGCGGCCGTTGGCCGCCTTTTTCTTTGCCTGATCGAAAAAATGGATGATGCTGTCGGGACCGGCTGGGCCCGAACGTCCTGAGAGTTCAACCAGAGGAGAACGCCATGGCCTATGTCGACGGATTTATCCTTGCCGTCCCCAAAGACAAGCTCGGCGCCTACAAGGCGATGGCCGCGGAATGCGCGCCGATCTGGAAGGAATATGGCGCGCTCGATTATGTGGAATGTGTCGGCGACGATGTGCCTTACGGCAAGCTGACCTCCTTTCCCCGCGCCGTGCAGGCCACGGAGGACGAGGTCGTGATCTTTTCCTGGATCGTCTATGACAGCCGCGAGACGCGCGACACCGTCAACAAAAAGGTGATGGAGGATCCGCGCCTGAAGAAATATGAGAGCAGCGTGCCTTTCGACGGCAAACGCATGATCTATGGCGGTTTCAAGCCCTTTTTGGGCCGCTGACGCCGATCAGGCGATACGTTTGTCGAGTTGTTCCAGCTTGGCCAGCTCGAAGTTTTTATTGGTCGATTGGCCGGCGCTTTTCGGCGTCAGGCGATTCTCTTGTCCAGCTGTTCCAGCTTGGCCAGCTCGACATGTGCTCTTAATTCGATCTGATCGAGCACGTCCTGCAATTTCGGATCCGCAAAGACATCATGGCGGCGCGTCACCGCCACTGCGAGCTTATTCAACGTGGTGCGGGGAATGCCGCCCGCCAGAAGGCCGTCACGCACGGAATCCAGGATATCGAGAAGCTGCTCGCCATGGGCCAGGCCTTTGGATCGGCCGTCGGAGGCGTCGCCCATGTCCTGCAGGGCGAGGATGGAATCCAGCGCCGCGATCGGACCCGGACCGGCGACGATCTGGGCGTGACTTTCGGCGGCGTCGGAGACGGAAAAGCTCCCGCCCGTGCTGCCGGCAGCCGGCTTGCGCCGGATAGCGCCCGATTCAACACGGCCTGTGCTTTTGATTTCCATGGGCAACGTGTCCCATTGCGACACGCCAGCATCGCTGATTGTGGTTAAGAAAGACTTTATTACTGTGACAGCGGGCAGTGCGTCTTGGCCGAGACTTTCTTCCCCCGCATGGCAAAGCCATTGGCGGGGGAAGATGT
>CAYWWT010000045.1:1540-6814 GCA_964461855.1 uncultured Rhizobium sp.
TTTATCCCGAGGAAGACAGATGGGGGTAGACTAAGCCCGATGGTACGGATGGCCTGCGAGGATGGTCATGGCGCGGTAAATCTGTTCCAGCAGAAGCGCCCGCGCCAGCAGATGCGGCCAGGTCTGCGGCCCGAATGCCAGACTGCGGCTGGCTTTCTTGCCCGGCAAGGGCGCCAGCCCGTCGGGGCCGCCGATCACAAAGGCCAGGTCCTTGGTTCCGACATCGCGCAAACTGCCCAAGGTCTCGGCGAAATCTTCCGAGATCATGCCTTTGCCTTTGGCATCCAGCAGCATGATATGCGCGCCATCCGGCAGCCGGGCGGCCAGGCGCGCCGCCTCGTCATTCATGCGGGTTGCGGCATCGCGCGCCTTTCCCACGACAAGTTCTTCAACCGTGACGGCGGTGAAGCCCATGTTGCGGCCCATCTTCACGGCGCGATCGAGAAATTCGTCGCAAAGCGCCCCTTCGGAGGTCCCGCGTGCGTGGCCAACTGCCAGAATCGTCAGGCGCACAGATCAGCCCCGGCTCGGCGAGGCCACGTTCCACATGCCTTCGAGGTCGTAATAGTCGCGCACCTCGGGACGGAAGACATGGACGATGATGTCGCCCGCATCCACCAGCACCCAGTCGCCCTGCGCTGCGCCGGTGACGGGACGGGTGCCATAGCCCTGCTCTTTCAAGCGGCGCGCCAGATGATCGGCGATAGACGCGACATGGCGCGACGAGCGGCCGCTGGCGATCACCGCGGCATCACAGAGCGAGGAGCGGCCTTCCAGATCGATGGTGACGATGGCTTCCGCCTTATCGTCTTCCAGGGACGTGACGATGCGCTTCAGCAGATCGCTGAACGGCGCAGGCTTCGCCGGCTTTGGCGCAAGCGCCTTGGCGGTTTTCTTTGGCTTTGGCTTTGCCTGGGGCTTCGGCTTCGCCTGGGGCTTCGGTTTGGCCGCGGCGGATTTGCGCGGAGTGGCCTTGGAGGGCTTGGAAGCGGACGTCTTGGCGGCCTTTTTGACAGGCTTTTTGGAGGCTTTCAGGGGCGTATCTCCAGCGATCGGAGCCAATCTAACATGGCGGCGATGGCGACCCAAGGCCCTGAGCGCGCAGCCGTGTCGCGCTTTGCTTGTTCCGCGCGCCATCCAATATCAGAACCCGCGACGGGCCGACCGGCCCGTCCGGATCGCGGACCATGCCGAACCGGCGGATCAAGGGCGCGTTGAGCGCCGCCAGGATGCTGCCCGGCCGCTGCACCACCGCGATGGGAACAAGCCGGGCGATATCGCGCCAGCGCCGCCAGCGGCCGAACTGTTCCAGATTGTCGCTTCCCATCAGCCAGATAAAATTCACCCCCGGAAAGCGGCGGCGCAGCGCCGCGACGGTGTCTACCGTATAGATCGTGTGCAGAGTCTCTTCGAGCGCGCTGACGCGGATGCGCGGATGATGGGCCGCAACCGCCTCGGCGCTTTGCAGCCGCGCGCGGAAAGCGCCCATCGATGTCTTGTTTTTCAGCGGATTGCCCGGGCTGACCAGCCACCAGACGAAATCCAGCTTGAGGCGTTTCAGCGCGGTTTCGCTGACATAGAGATGGCCGTCATGCGCGGGATTGAAGGAGCCGCCCAGAAGACCGATGCGAAGACCGTCCGCCGCCGGTCCGGGAGGAACAAGCCATGTCAAGGCCGGGTCTGACCCGTGCCACGCACCACATATTTGAACGTGGTGAGCTGCTCGACGCCGACGGGGCCGCGCGCATGCATCTTGCCGGTGCCGATGCCGATTTCCGCGCCCATGCCGAACTCGCCGCCATCGGCGAACTGGGTCGAGGCGTTCCAGAGGACGATGGCGCTGTCGAGTGCGTTCAGAAAGGTCTCCGCCACCGCTTCGTCGTCGGTGAGAATGGAGTCGGTGTGATGCGAGCCGTAATGCTCGATATGCCGGATCGCCTCTTCCAGCCCATCCACTGTCCGCACCGCGATGATGGCTTCCAGATATTCGGTGCGCCAATCCTCTTCGGTCGCGAGCTTGGCGGCGGGAAAGATCGCCCGCACGGCCTCGTCGCCACGGATCTCGCAACCGGCTTTGGCCATATCTTCCAGAATGGGAAGCCCATGGCTTTTCAGCACGGCGCGGTCGAGCAAAAGCGTCTCCGCCGCGCCGCAGACCGAGGTGCGCCGCATCTTGGCGTTCAGCGCGACCTTGCGCGCCATCTCTGCATCGGCCTTCTCATGCACATAGACATGGCAAAGACCTTCGAGATGGGCGAGCACCGGCACGCGTGCTTCGCGCATCACCCGGCCGGTGAGGCCCTTGCCGCCGCGCGGAATGATCAGGTCCACCGTGCCGTTCAGGCCTTCCAGCATCATCCCGACCGCGGCGCGGTCGGTGTTGCGGATATATTGGATCGCCGCTTCCGGCAGGCCCGCCGCCTTCAATCCTTCCACCATCGCGGCATGGATCGCGCTGGCGGAATGCACCGAATCCGAGCCGCCGCGCAGAATGGCGACATTTCCGGCCTTGAGCGCAATGGCGCCCGCATCCGCCGTCACATTGGGCCGCGATTCATAGATGATCCCGATCACGCCGACCGGCGTCGCCACCCGCGCGATGTCCAGGCCATTGGGCCGGGTCCAGCGCGCCAGTTCGCGGCCATTGGGGTCGGCCAACGCCGCCACATCCTCAATGCCTTTGGCCATCGCCTCGATGCGTGCGTCGTTCAATGCCAGCCGGTCCAGCATCGAGACCGACATCCCGCCTGCTTTGGCCGCTTCGATATCGCGGGCATTGGCGGAAAGAATTTCGCTTTTGCGCGCCCGGATTGCCCGCGCCGCCTCGCGCAAGGCTTTGGTCTTGGTCGCATCATTGGCCTCGCGCACAGCCCGCGCCGCATCCCGCGCGGCGGCGCCGATCGCGATCATCTCCGCGGCCAGCGCATCATTCTTGTCGTGCAAGGTCATGGCTATTGTCCCGTCAGCGCCAGATCGTCGCGATGGATCATTTCGTCCCGGCCACGATAGCCCAGAATGGCCTCGATTTCGACCGTGCGTTTGCCCGCGATCCGCTCTGCGTCCGATGCATTATAGGCGGCAAGACCGCGCGCGATTTCCCTGCCCTGCTTGTCTTTGACCAGGACGGTGTCGCCGCGCTCGAACCGGCCATCGACCTGACGGATGCCCGCCGGCAACAGGCTCCTGCCTTCACCAAGGGCCTTGACCGCGCCCTCGTCGATCACCAGCACGCCTTCGGGTTTGAGCCCGCCCGCGATCCAGCGCTTGCGCGCCAGGGTGGGCGACAGGCTGGCGCGGAATATCGTATGGCGCGCGCCACCCGCCACCGTCGCGACGGGATGCAGGCTTTCGCCTTTGGCGATGATGACGTCACAGCCCGCGCCGGTAGCGATCTTGGCCGCGATCAGCTTGGAGGCCATGCCGCCGCGCCCCAACCCGGAAATGCTGTCCCCGCCCATCGCTTCGATCTCGGCGGTGATGGCGGCGACTTCGGGAATATGCGTGGCGGACGCATCGCGCGAAGGATTGGCGGTGTAGAGCCCGTCCACATCCGACAACAGGATCAATTTGTCGGCGCCCATCATCGATGCGACGCGCGCGCCCAGCCGGTCATTGTCGCCGAAGCGGATTTCCGCCGTCGCCACCGTGTCATTCTCGTTGATCACCGGCACCGCGCCCAGATCGAGCAGGGTGTTGAGCGTGGCGCGGGCATTGAGATAACGGTTGCGTTCCTCGGTGTCGCCCAACGTCAACAGCACCTGCGCCGCGACCAGGTTTTCGCGCGCCAGCAAATCGGAGTAGGCCCGTGCCAACCGCACCTGACCGGCGGCGGCGGCCGCCTGGCTTTCCTCCAGCCTGAGCGGCCCGCGCGGCAATTTCAAAAGATTGCGGCCCAGCGCGATGGAGCCGGACGACACCAGAATGACTTTGACGCCGTCTTTCCTCAGCGCCGCGACGTCGGCGCAAAGCGACACCAGCCAGTCACGCCGCAGTTCGCCCGTCGTACCATCGACCAGCAGCGAAGACCCCACCTTCACCACGATCAGCTTGGCGCCGGAGAAAAGCCCGCTCATGGCGTCCATTTGTCTTTCGCCGCTTTGACGGGTTTCGCGATTTTGGCGAGAGGGGCGCGGCGCTTGCGAATTTCCTTCACGACCATGCGCAACACCGTGTCGATCCCTGCGCCCGAAACGCCGGAGATGAGATGCACTTCGCTGCCGCAGGCTTTTTCCAGCGCCGCTTTCTTCTTGGCTAGTGCCGCCTTCGGAATGGCGTCGATCTTGTTCAATGCCACGAGCTCGGGTTTGTTGCTCAAGCTATGGCCATAGGCCTCGAGCTCGCCGCGAATGGTCTTGTAGGTCTTGGCCACGGCATCGCCGGTGCCATCGACCAGATGCAGGATCACGCTGCAGCGCTCGGCATGACCGAGAAAACGATCGCCCAGGCCCACGCCTTCATGCGCACCTTCGATCAGTCCGGGCAGATCGGCGAGCACGAAATCACTCTCGTCGATCTTCACCACGCCGAGCTGCGGCTCCAGGGTGGTGAATGGATAGTCTGCAATCTTGGGCCGCGCTGCAGAAACCCGCGACAGGAATGTACTTTTCCCGGCATTGGGCATGCCGATCAGCCCGGCATCGGCGATCAGCTTCAGCTTGAGAATAAGCGTCTTCTCTTCGCCCGGCTGGCCGGGGTTGGCATGGCGCGGCGCCTGATTGGTCGGGCTTTTGAAATGCGCATTGCCGAAGCCGCCATTGCCGCCGCGCAGCAGGCGCACGCGCTGGCCGATCTCGGCCAGGTCCGCGATCAGCGTCTCGCCGTCTTCTTCATAGACTTGCGTTCCCGGCGGCACCTTCATCACGGCGTCCTCGCCATTGGCGCCGGTCATGACCTTGCCTTTGCCGCCTTCGCCGTTCTGGGCCTTCACATGCTGCTGGAAGCGATAGTCGATCAGCGTATTGAGGTTATCGACCGCCTCGACCCAGACGTTGCCGCCGCGCCCGCCATCGCCGCCATAAGGACCGCCATACTCCATGAACTTCTCGCGCCGGAACGCAATACAGCCGTTACCGCCAGCGCCGCTGGAGGCATAGACTTTTGCGATATCCAGAAACTTCATACTCCGAAGCCTTTTCTGATGGTCGCGCGGCCGGACGGAAAACCGGAAGTCCACTTTTCCTGGCCGCGCTCCACGGCAATATCGAGAAACTTCATAGAATTCTTTCCTGGTCGCACGGCCTGACGCGAAGTCTCCCAACTTCGCGGGGCCGATGC
>CAYWWT010000045.1:6914-13929 GCA_964461855.1 uncultured Rhizobium sp.
CCGTCAAGCCGCCTTTTTCGAGACGAAAGTCTCCCGCGTCAACAGCATCTCATGGCACAGCACTTTGACGCCCCGGGCGGCGCAATCGCGCATCCGGCTGCCATTGTGCCGCGCCCCCAGCTTGGCCAGGACATGGCCCGATGCGGGATTGTCGTGAAACCACCCCGCCCAGACCGAAGGCGCATCCAGGCTATCAAAGGCGAACCGGGTGAGCAGGCGGGCCGCCTCGCTGGCGAAGCCCAGGCCCCAGAAGGGCCGGCCCAGCCAATAGCCGAACTCGTAGCCGCTGCTCTCCAGGTGCAATCCGATCCCGCCCAGGAAAACCCCATCCGCCTTGCGCAGGATGGTGAAGTGATACTGGCCATTGCCGTGGCGCCCATAGCGGGTCACGAAATCCTCCGCATCATCCTCGCCGTATGGATGCGGCACCTTGGCCAGATTGCGCGACACCGAAAGATCGCCCAGCCAGACCGCCATCGCCTGAATGTCGGTGGGCCTGGGCGGCCGCAATATGAGCCTTTCACTCTCCAGAATAGCCATGACGTTTCCCCGCTTCGTTTTTCTTGCGAGGGAAACAAAAAAGGGAGATGGCGGACCATCTCCCTCGCATATATGGGCCGCCAATTTCTTGGCGGCCTATGTCTTCAGCCGCCTATTCTGCCGCGATCTTCGTCGCCGGGTTTTGGGCGGCGGCAATCACGGATACGAACGTGCGACGCTTGAAACCGGTCTTGAAGGAAACGGCGCCGTCGCACAGGGCAAAAAGGGTGTGATCCTTACCGATGCCCACATTCTCGCCTGGCCAGAATTTCGTACCGCGCTGACGCACGATCACGTTGCCGCCGGAGATCTTCTCGCCGCCGAACATCTTCACGCCCAGGCGCTGACCGGCCGAGTCACGACCGTTACGCGATGAGCCGCCTGCTTTCTTGTGCGCCATGACTTATTCCTTGCCGGCCGAGATGCCGAGCACCTTCACCTTGGTGAAATGCTGGCGATGACCGCGCTTGCGATGGGTATTCTTGCGGCGCTTCTTCTTGAAGGCGATGACCTTCTCGCCCTGGCCATGCTCGAGGATCTCGCACTCGACCGAAGCGCCCTTGACCAGCGGCGCGCCCAGCTTGGGCTTGTCGCCACCCAGCATCAGCACTTCGCCCAGGGTCAGCTTGGAGCCGACATCGCCCGTCAGGGTTTCGACCTTCAGGACCGAATCCTTGGCAACCCGATACTGTTTTCCGCCGGTGCGGACGACCGCGTACATGGTCTAATTCCTTGAAATGAAACGGTTTTCCAGAAACCACAGGTTTCCGGAGAGCGGCGCACTATACGGAAAGGCGCTTGACGGTCAAGCCTTGGAACGCAGGAAGTTTCAAGGCTCCACAACAGGCCGGGCGCGCGCCTTGCGCATGCCGACTTTGGCGACCACGGCCCCCACCAAAAGCGCCATTCCGATGGTCACCGCCACGGTCTTGGCGCTGGAGACACCGGCCGCGATCCGGACCATATCGTCCTGCACACCCGAGAGCAGCATGGAGAGCTGGAGCGCGTTCTCGGCGGCGTCCAGAAGCGCGCCCACCGGCGCCACCATTGCCGCCATCAGGACGTAACGGCGGAACCGGCTTTTGCCGGGGGTGAAGCTTTCGGCCACGATGACGCCGGACAGGAAGAAGCTGATCGCATAGAGCGGCATCAGGAGATAATCGAGGCCCAGCGCGAAGCCCGCCCGCACCGCATAAGGCTCCGGCGCCCAGGCGTGGAAAGCCAGGCGATACTGGGCCGCGCTGGAAAAGCCTTGCAGATCGGTGGTGGAAACGCCCGTCAGCGCCTTCAGCCACATATCCATGCCGCCCACGGCCGCGAACACGATCAGGCCCAGGCCCGTCGACCAGGCCCAGCCATTGTTCAGGGTGGCTTTGGAGATGCGCATCGATCGTCCCGCTCTGCTATAAGCGCCGCATTATGCGGCCCCTCGGCGATATTCTCTACAATTTCCACTGGGTGGCGCCCGGCGAATGCGGCCGCATGGCGCAGCCCTGGGCGGGGGGCACCGGTCCCTATCTGGAAAAGCGCGGCGTCCGCGCCCTGATCAATCTGCGCGGCCGCAACGACGATCTGTCCTGGTGGAAGACGGAAACCGGCGCCACGTCTGCACGCGGCATCGCCCATCTCGACGCCATGCTGGATTCGCGCAAGTTGCCCACCCGCGCCATGCTGATGCGCCTGATCGAAGCCTTTGACAGCGCACCCCGGCCCTTTGTCCTCAAATGTTCCGGCGGCCAGGACCGCACCAGCTTTGCCGCCGCGCTTTATCTCCTCCATCGCGGCGGCTGGAGCGCAATGGCAGAGGCGCGGGCGCAATTCGCGCGCTTTCCCTATCTGCATTTCCCCAAGAAGCATCAGCGTTGGCTGAAGCCCTTTCTGGACTTCGCCGCCGAGGATGCGCACGGGCTGCCGCTGGCACGCTGGATCGCCGAACAGTACGCGCCGGAACGGCTGAAGGCATGGCTCGACGGTCATGGCATGGGCGAAACCTATGCCGGCATTTTCCTGGTGCCGACCCGCAGCCCGTTTCAATGGTGAAGTGGTGAGCGGCATTGCGGTCGCGCCCGGCGTGACCCTGTGGCGGGAATATTTTTCCCGAACCGAACAACAGGCATTGCTCGACGAGGTGATGGCGCGGATCGCTGTCGCACCCTTTTATCGGCCGGTGATGCCGGGATCGGGCAAGCCCTTCTCGGTCGAGGAAAGCAATTTCGGCCCGCTGGGCTGGATGTCGGACAAAAACGGCTATCGCTATCAGCCAACGCATCCGCTCACCCATGAACCCTGGCCCGGCATTCCCGCCCCGCTGATGGATCTTTGGCGGAAGATTGCGGACGCACCGGACGCGCAATGCTGCCTGGTCAATCTCTATCGCGGGCCCGCGCGCATGGGCCTGCATCAGGACAAGGACGAGAAAGCGATGGAGGCCCCGGTGGTCTCGGTCTCGCTGGGCGACGAGGCGCTGTTCCGCATCGGCGGTGAGACAAGGCGCGGCCCGACCCGCAGCGTGCCGTTGTCTTCCGGCGATGTGGTGATGTTCGGCGGTCCGGCCCGGCTGGCCTATCACGGCATCGACCGGATCAAGCCGGGCAGCTCCGCGCTCGTCCCCGGCGGCGGCCGCATCAACCTCACCCTGCGGCGGGTGACGAGCACATAAAAAATGCCCGATCTCAATGAGACCGGGCATGGAGCATCGGCCAGCGCGTAGGCCGTGCGACCAACATAAAAAAACGCCCGGTCCAAAAGGACCGGGCGTTGAATGCGCCGTTACGCGCTTGGGTGTCTGGAGGGGATAACCGACACCCGCGGAAAACAGGACCCAGCTTGCGAGCGGGGGGGCAGAGCCTGCCGGATCAACTATCTTCCGAGTACAACCTATGCACCGAAGCCACACTTTTCAAGTTTTTTGATTTTACAAATTTTTAAGCGTGACAGTTGCGAATATATCATAGCTGTCATGAACCAGCCGCTATGCCGTGCAGCCAATAAGCTTACTTCGCGGGAGCTTTGGCGTCCTTCACCGGTACCGCGAAAAGCCCATCGGGCAGGCTCACGCCTGTCTGCACCCCCGACAAAGCCACCGTGGTCACCCCGCCCTGGTTGTCTTTCACCATCCATTGCCGCAGTTCGAGCGCCGGATAGGTAAAGACCAGGGTGATGTTGCTCTGGCTGCGGGTGGTATTGGCGCGGGCTTTCACCAGAAGCGCGCCCGGCTGTTCTTCAACGCCGGTGATGGTGGGGTTGTGGCGAAGGTCGATGTCCTTGTTCAGCAGGATGTCGAAAGGCGTGTCGGACAGGGATGTCCGGTCCACCGTATTGAGGCGGGAATTCTTCACATAGATGTCCCCTCCCGTCGCCACGATCAGCACCGCGCTGGGCGGGTTGTAGGAGAAGCGCAATTTGCCCGGGCGCGAAAGGGCGAATTCGCCCTGCGCCATATCGCCTTCGGGACCGAGCTGGACGAAATTGCTTTTCAGCGTGTGGATCGCATTGAGATAGGCGCTGACCTTGTCGAGCTTGGCACCATCCTCGGCGCTGTAGGTGCCCGGATAACGCGATGCGCCGCCCAGAAACGCGACAGCGGCGGCGACAGCAAGGATGGCGAGACGGCGCATGATCGGTCTAAAGTCCGCGTTGCCGATCCACCAAACCATTTCGCCTTTGCCCACGCAACCGCACTCCGAAATCCGATGACCATGCTTCCGCCATATTCCCGCATCGCAATTCTTGGTGGCGGCGCCTGGGGCACCGCGCTCGCGACGGCCGCGCTTGCCGCCGGGCGCGATACGCTTTTATGGGCGCGCGAAGACGATGTCGTTTCCGATATCCGCCAGGGCGAGAATAAGCGCTTCTTGCCCGGCATCATCTTGCCGCGGAATTTGCGGGCCACGACCATGCTGGCGGAAGCGGTGGAGGCCGATGCGCTGCTGCTGGCGGTGCCGGCGCAGGTGCTGGGCGAATTCGCAGCCACGCTTGCGCCGCTGATCGCGCCGGGTACGCCGCTGGTGATCTGCGCCAAGGGGATCGAGAAAGAAACCGGCAGGCTGGTGAACGAAGTGCTCGCCGAAGCAGCACCGCAAGCCACCCCCGCGATCCTGTCCGGCCCTTCCTTTGCGCGCGATGTCGCCAAGGGTTTGCCCACGGCGGTGACCATCGCCGCGCCCGGCGACGCGGCGGCGCGTTTGCAGGCAAGCCTCAGCGCGCCCTTCTTCCGCCCCTATGCCAGCGACGATGTCGTGGGCGTGGCGCTGGGCGGCGCCGCCAAGAATGTCTATGCCATTGCCTGCGGCGTGGTCGAAGGCTTGGGATTGGGCGAAAATGCGCGCGCCGCGCTTCTGGCGCGCAGCTTCGCCGAATTGGCGCGGCTGGGCGAAGCCTTGGGCGCACGGCGCGAAACTCTGATGGGTCTGTCCGGGCTGGGCGACCTGGTTCTGACGGCGACCAGCAAAAGCTCGCGCAATTTCTCGTTCGGTGTCGAATTGGGGCAAGGCAAATCCGTGTCGCAGTTGAGCGCACCCGGCCATCCCCTGGCCGAAGGCGTGGCGACCGCGCCCGCGCTGGTCACGCGCGCACGCCGCGAAAATGTCGAGCTCCCCATCGCCGAGGCGATGGCCGATCTTTTGAGCGGCGCGCTGCCGCTGGGCGAGGCCGTGACACGGCTGATGACAAGAAGGCTGACAAGCGAATGAAACACTGGCTGTTCAAAAGCGAACCGGAAACCTGGTCCTGGGACATGCAGAAGAAAAAAGGCGCCAAGGGCGAACCCTGGAGCGGGGTTCGCAATCACACCGCCAAGCTGAACATGGTGGCGATGAAAAAGGGCGATCTCGGCTTCTTCTATCATTCGGGCGATGAGAAAGCGGTCGTGGGCATCGTGGAAGTGATCGGCGAATACCGTCCCGACCCCACCGACGAGAAAGGCGTTTTCGGGCTGGTGGATGTGAAGGCGGTGAAGGATTTTCCCAAGCCGGTGACATTGGCGGATTGCAAAGCCAATCCCAAGCTGAAGGGGATGAGCCTGGTCACCAGCTTTCGCCTCTCGGTGCAACCGGTGACGCCCGAGGAATGGAAGATCGTCTGCAAGATGGGCGGGCTATAAGCCGTGAGCTTAGCGAAAATCCTTCGTAAGCATCTGTCGTCAGCTACGCCTGCCTTCCCGATTGTCCACGCGATACAGGTATTTAGCGGTTCGGCCGGCTGAAAACCCGCGCCGTTGTCTGACACACACCTGACAAGGTTTGCGCCAAGTTCCGGACCTAGCATGCCCTTCGGAGGTGCGCATCTTCGCGCGTCACAGGAGTATCCCATATGGCCGCCCGCGACATTCTCAATCTCAATACACCGATGGCGGAACGCATCATCCGCCTGCTCTACACCATCGCCCTCATTTTGATCGCAATCGGAACGCTGATGGGCATCGCCCGTGGCGTCATGATCCTGACCCACACGCCGATGCAGCGTCCCGCCATCACCAGCAGCGCCACCCCTTCCGGCAACGCGACGACGCCGCAAAGCACGACGCCGCAGGCCGACATGCAGAACAACCGCCGCGAATTCCGAAGCGCCATGCGCCACGACTATCGCGGCTGGCACCGCCATCACCGGCCCTTCGGCATGATGCACCGCTCGCCCTGGTTCGGGCTGGTGGTGATCGTGGGCGCGTTGTTGCGCGGCCTGATCGGGCTTCTGATCGTGCGGGTACTGGCGGAAGTCGGACTGGCGATCCTGTCGCTGCCGAAGCGAGCAACCGCTTGACGAAATGTCTCCCTCACCCTGAGCTTGTCGAAGGGTGAGGAGAAATCCTCATGCTGAGCCTATCGAAGCATGAGGATGACCAACAGAAAGCCTACAGATACTTCCGCATGAACAGATTGTAGGGCGTAAAGCCGTCGCGTTGATACACCGCGGCGGCTTTGCCGTTTCCGGACAGGACACCAATAATAAGAACCGCCATGCCCCGCGCGCGCGTCCAGTCTTCGCAGGCGGCAATCAAGGCCCGGCCGTGACCCTGCCCACGCGCAGCATCCTCGACGAACAATTCCGCGACAAAGCCATAACGGCGCTCGTCTTCCCGCACGAACAGGTCGCCCGCCTCTTCCACGACAAAGGCCCAGCCGACAGGCTTGCCATTATCTTCCGCAACAAAGAGCGCGCCCCGCGCCGCGACCTGTGTCTGCACGTCCGCCCAATGTTCGGCAGCAAAACCGGGATCGAGGCGCCGGTTAGGCTCGAACGCATTTTCGAAGTGTTGCAGACCCCAGATAAAGGAGAAAATCGCCGGCTCGTCGTCCGGCAAGCGCACCGCGCGGATTGTCATTTAATAGGCGCTCCCGGCCGCTCGCTCGTGCTCGCGGCGTTCGCCACTCGAAATGGTCCACTGGACCATTTCGCCCGCTTTGCGGTCGTGGCTCACCCCAATGCCTTGACGATCTCTTCCGTCATCTTCTTGGCGTCGGCGAACAGCATCATGGTG
>CAYWWT010000046.1:0-13859 GCA_964461855.1 uncultured Rhizobium sp.
CCGCGCCCTTGTTGCCGCGTTCTTCCTTGACGACCTGAACCAGGATGATCTGGCGCCGCTTGATGACTTCCTGAATTTTGTAATGGCGGCGGCGCATCCATTTCTGGGGCGGACGCTGCATCTGCAGTTTCTTTTCACCCGAAGCATCAGCTTCGCCTTCGACCGGTTCGATGGCGCCTTCATTTTCTTCCGCAGCTTCGGCGGTGGCGAGTTCGCTGTCTTCGGAGGCAGGTTCCGCCGTGACCGGCTCGATCTCGCCTTCATTCTCTTCCGCCGCTTCGGCCTCGATCACTTGGCTGTCGTGGCCGTAATCGGCTTCGGCGGCATGGGCGGCCTCGGATTTGGTCGGAACCTCGTCCTCTTCGTCCTCATCGTCGTGTTCATGCTCGACGGCAGCGCCGGCATGATTGACGAAGACGTCTTCGTGATCTTCATCGTCCCCATGCGGCGCCGGCTCGGCAGGACCGGCGGCTTCATCGGATACCGCCTCGATATCGCGGGGAAGTTCGATGCTGCCGCATCCAAAGGCACCAGGGCGGCCTCTTCGCCGCCCTCGCTGTGCTCTTCGGCATGTTCTTCTTCGTCCTCGTCCTCGCCTTCCGATTTGGCGCCGGAGCCCATTTCGAAGCTCTCGATATCGTCTTCCTGGCGGCGGCGGGCTTCGGCTTCCTGTTCCGCCAAAAGCGCCTGACGATCCGCAACGGGGATCTGGTAATAATCGGGATGGATTTCCGAGAAGGCCAGGAATCCTTGGCGGTTGCCGCCATATTCCACGAAGGCGGCCTGGAGCGAAGGCTCCACGCGCGTCACTTTGGCGAGGTAGATATTGCCTTTGAGGGGCCGCTTGCTTGCGGCCTCGAAATCAAATTCCTCGACCTTGGATCCGTCGAGAACCACCACGCGGGTTTCTTCCGGGTGGTTGGCGTCTATGAGCATGCGCTTGGACATGAAAATCTCCGAGGCGCGCGCCTGTGCCCAAATCGCGTTCCAACGCGAAAGCAGGGGCGGCAGCGAGCCAGTTTGTTAGGGGCAAGCGGCCGCCGAAGCCCAGCGGCAGGGCCGCGGAGAGGATCGGGGTGGGTCGCAAATTGCCGGTCATGAAAAACACTTAAATTCGGGCCGCCCGAGAGCGGAAAGGCGCTGCCATCTGCAATGGAGGGCTTCCTGCACCGTCTCGAGAGCGATATCTGGGGAGACGGCGGGGCATCCGGACCACTGCATCTTCCGGATCGGTCCGGAGCGGAGCAGCATGGGAATCCCTTGTAGGGGGCGGGGTGCCTCCCGGCAAGGGTTTGGTTGGCCTATCCCTGGCAGAGAGCGGCTAACGAAGCGTAAAGATTTTCCGTGCATTTAGGGATGCCCAGCGCGGTCGAGGCGGAAAATTGTTTCGAATCATAGTCATACTGGTCGTCATGACGAGCCTGGGCGGGGCCGGGTTGAGGATGGCCGCGGCCAAGGGCCAAAATGACGATCCCATCGCCCGGGTTTTGCGCCAGGACCAGACCGCGCCCAATGCGCCGCCTTCTGCCACGCATCTGCCGGTCGCGCCGACGAAAGCGCCCCCGGCCCGGGTCGAGGGCCCGTCTCCAGGCAGTAACGCGGGGGGCAGCCCGCCGGTCGTGCTCAGCGCCCGCATCGGCGAGCATGAAGACCGTACCCGCTTCGTCATCGAGCTCAGCGACCCGGTCAATATCCGCACATTCACATTGAGCGATCCCGACCGCGTGGTCGTCGACATGCCGGAAGTGTCCTGGCGGCTGGGTGCGCCGCCGCGGCCATCCGGGTCGGGTTCGGTCAAGTCCTATCGCTATGGCGTGTTCCGCAAGGGCAATTCGCGCATGGTGATCGACCTCAGCCGGCCAGTGCGGGTTTCCGATCCAATGGTGATCCCGCCCTCCAATGGATTCGGCTATCGGGTGGTGATCGATCTCTTTCCGGCCCCACGCACAAAATTCAACGCAGAGGCTGGCTGGCCGGCCGATCTGAAGGCGCGCGAAACCGATGCCGAGCGCCTGACCGCGATGATGGCGGAATCCCAGAAGCCGACCGGCCGCAAGGTCATTGTGATCGATCCGGGCCATGGCGGCCTGGATTCCGGCGCCATCGGCATCAACGGCCTGGCTGAGAAGGATCTGGTGCTGGCCGAAGGCCTGAAGCTGGCCAGGGCCCTGAAAGACGCCGGCTACACCGTCCATATGACGCGCGACAGCGACGTTTTCGTGCCGCTGCCGCAACGGGTCGCCCTGTCGCGCAAACTCCGGGCGGATCTGATGATCTCGCTGCACGCCGATTCCAATCCGGACGCGGAGGTAACCGGTCTGTCGATCTACACTCTCAACGATGGACGCTCGGACCGGGAAGCCGCGGCGCTGGCCAAGCGCGAGAATCAATCCGACATCATCGCGGGTGTGGACCTTTCCAGCGCCAACAGTCCGGTTGCGCCGATCCTGATCGATCTTGCCCAGCGCGACACCATGAACCGCTCTTCGCGCTTTGCGGAAACCGCGCTCGGCAAGTTGGACGGCGTGACCGATATTCTGGCGCGCAGTCCGCACCGCTCGGCCTCGCTGGCGGTTTTGGTCGCCCCCGACGTTCCCGCCGTCCTGATCGAACTGGGCTATCTCTCCAATCGCGGCGATGCCGCGCGCATGAACACCGAAGCTTGGCGCACCAAGGTCGCCAACGCCATCGCCGACGCGGTGGACCGGCATTTCGCCGCGGGAACTTCGCGGTAAGCGCCAGAGCGGTTCATGAAAAATTCGATGGATTGTGCGCCTCTTTTCAACCCCAAAGGGGTACTATAAGGGAACACAGAGAAAGGGCTTAAAGCCCAAGAGGATCAATGGTCCGACGTCTTCTTGTTTATGCCGGTTTTGGTGTCGCCGCTCTTGCTGTGCTGGGCATTCTGGCAGGCGGTTTCTATGTCTATACGGTGACGCGGGACTTACCCAGCGTCGAGGCCCTGAAGAATTACAGCCCGCCCGTCACCACCCGCGTCTATGCCGGCAACGGCACGGTGCTGGGGGAGTATGCGCGGGAATCGCGCATCTTCGTGCCGGCATCCTTTGTTCCCAAGCTGGTGGCCGAAGCTTTCACCAGCGCCGAGGACCGCAACTTCTACAACCATCCGGGCATCGATCCCTCCGGCATCCTGCGCGCCGCGCTCAAGGATGTCGGTCTGGTGCTCGAAGGCCGCAGGCCCCAGGGCGCTTCCACCATCACCCAGCAGGTGGCGCGCAACTTCCTGCTGAATTCCGACGTGAAGTTCAGCCGCAAGATCCGTGAAGCGATCCTGGCCATTCGCATCGATGCGACTTATCCCAAGTCTCAGGTGCTTGAGCTCTATCTCAACGAAATCTATCTGGGCGAACACAGCTATGGCGTGGGTGCCGCGGCGCTGAATTATTTCGGCAAGTCGCTCGATGAGCTGGACATCGCGGAAGTCGCCTTTCTGGCGGCGCTGCCCAAGGGCCCCGCCAATTACGATCCGCGCTTCAACCATGCCGCTGCGGTGGACCGCCGCAACTGGGTGATCGGCCAGATGGCGGACAACAATTACATCACCGACGCCCAGGCGGCCGCCGCCAAGGCGGAGCCGCTGGTGACGCAGATGCGCGCCCTGGGCAGCCAGGCCGCGGACGGCGATTATTTTGTCGAGGAAGTGCGCCGCCAGCTTTACGGCAAATATGGCGAGAAGGCGCTTTACGATGGCGGCCTGCAGGTGCGTGCCTCGCTGGATACGCGGCTTCAGAACTATGCGGTAAGCGCGCTGCGTTCGGGGCTGGTGCGATATGACCGCCGCCATGGCTGGCGTGGCGCCAAAAAGCATATCGATGTGACTGGCGATTGGCGGGCCTTACTGATCAAGCAGACCAATCAGTCGGGCGTCGAAACCTGGAAGATCGCTGCCGTGCTGGGCTTCGACCAGAAAGTGATCCGGATCGGCCTTACCGATGGCACCACCGGGACCATTCCGTATGACGGTTACAAATGGGCGCGGCGCGAATTGAAGAACGCCAATGTCGGCGCAGCCCCCGCAAAGCCGCAGGATGTCGCCAAGCCTGGTGATGTCATCTATGTCGAACCGGAAGGAAAGGCGGGTGAATATGGTCTGCGCCAGATTCCGGAGATCAATGGCGCCATCGTGGCGATGGATCCGCATACCGGCCGCGTCCTGGCGCTTTCGGGCGGCTTCTCCTATGCCTCGTCCCAATTCGACCGCGCCATGCAAGCCATGCGTCAGCCGGGGTCTTCGTTCAAACCCTTCGTCTATGCGGCGGCGCTGGACAATGGCTATACGCCGGTCTCCAAGGTTCTCGACGCGCCTTTCGTGATGGATATGGGCCCGGGGCAGGGGCTCTGGCAGCCGGACAATTACGAGCATGATTTTCTGGGCGACACCACGCTTCGGCGTGGCTTGGAATTGTCGCGCAACGTCATGACGGTGCGGCTTGCCTACACGCTGGGCATGGACAAGGTCGTGCCTTATCCCATCCGCTTCGGTGTCTATGACAAGCTGCCGCCGCTGCTCGCCAATTCGCTCGGCGCCTATGAGACCACGCTTCTGCGGCTGGTCACCGGCTATTCCGAATTCGTCAATGGCGGCAAGAAGATTCAAGCATCGCTGATCGACCGCATTCAGGACCGCAACGGCAAGACCATCTGGCGACACGATGCGCGCGCCTGCGAAGGTTGCGACGATGCGAACTGGAAGGGCCAGCAGGAACCGCTGCTGGCCGACACGCGCGCACAGATTATCGATCCGCGTACGGCCTATCAGATTGTCTCCATGCTCGAAGGCGTGGTTCAGCGCGGCACCGGCGTGTCGGTGCGCGCGGTGGGCAAGCCCGTCGCCGGCAAGACCGGCACGTCCTCTGACGCGCGCGACACCTGGTTCATCGGTTTTTCGCCGGATCTGGCGGCGGGTGTTTTCGTCGGCTTCGACAATCCCAGAACCTTGGGCGCGCATGAACAGGGCGCGACCGCGGCGGCGCCGATCTTCCGCGACTTCATGAAGAGCGCGCTGGCGGAAGCGCCGCCCACGCCTTTCCGCGTCGCGCCGGGTATCGAAGAAGTCTCCGTGGATTGGAGAAGCGGCGAACCTGCTACCGGACCGGGCACCATCATGGAAGCGTTCAAGGCCGGCACCGCCCCGGGCGAAGCGAATGCGGCCTCGCTTGCGACCCTGACGGCTGGGGACGCAGGTTCCGCGCCAGTGAGCGTATCCGGCCAGACCGCGCCCCGCGCGCCTGTCGGCTCGGTCGGTGAAGGTACCGGCGGGCTTTATTGAGGTCCGGCATGGCTCTTATTGCGGAGCCGTCACGGGCGATAAACTGGCTGCGCCGCGCCCGCTTGCTTTTGATGGCGATGCAGCGCGGCTTGCGCGACGCCGAACTGGGCCAGATTCTTCTATGCGCCGTGATGGGCTGTTTCACCGGCGCCGTTGTGGATCTGCTGCGCGAAGGCGTGACCTGGCTGCATGTCTTCGATTTCGGTATCCCCGCCGATCATTATCTCAGTGAAGGCGTCGGCGTATCGCAGATACGCTTGTTGTTCGTGCCGCTTTTGGGCGGACTGATCCTGGGCTTGGCGGCACGTGCGGCGCGGGCCAAGCGGTTGAACGAGATCGTCGATCCGATCGAGGCCAATGCGCTTCACGGCGGGCGCATGAGCCTGCGGGAATCGCTTTGGCTCACATTCACCACCGTGATCTCCAATGGTGCGGGCGCCTCGCTGGGCATGGAGGCCGGATACAGCCAGTTGGGCGCCGGCCTTTATTCCTGGCTGGGGCGCTGGTTCCGGCTGCGCCGCGCGGATTTGCGTGTGTTCGTGACGGCGGGTGCGGCGGCAGCGATTGCAGCGGCGTTCAACGCGCCGCTGGCGGGCGCATTCTACGGCTATGAACTGATCCTGGGCAGCTACACGACCAAAGCCCTGGCGCCGGTCATGGTGGCGTCGGTGTCCGCAGCGCTGACGCAGCGCGCCATGTCCAACATGAAAGCCCTGTTCGAAGTCACCGGCGGGTTCAGCGTTCCATCCGGCAGCTATCTTCTGTTCGCGCTCCTGGGCGTGGGCGCGGCCGGCGTGGCGGTGGCGGCGATGCAGGCAGTGACCTGGACCGAAAGGAGTCTGAGGGCATCGCGTCTGCCGGACTGGCTGCGCCCCGCGATCGGCGGCGCATTGTTGTCGGCGCTGGCGCTTTATGCGCCGCAGGTGCTGGGCAGCGGCCACGGAGCAGTGCAATTTCATTTCGATACGCGCTGGAGTTTTTGGGCGCTGGCTCTCCTCCTGGCCCTGAAGCTGGTGGCGTCGGCAATTTCCGTGGGCTCCGGTTTTCGCGGCGGATTGTTCAGTTCGGCGCTGTTCCTGGGTACTCTGTTTGGCGCGGTATTCGCGCAGGCTGCGGCCTTCGTCTCGCCGGGCATGGAAGCACAGTATAATGTCTTCATGCTGGCCGGGATGGGCGCCGTAGCCGCGGCGGTGATCGGTGCGCCGCTCACCATGGTGTTCCTGGTTCTGGAAGCGACGGGCGATTTCCAAGTCACGGTCGCGGTGGTCATCGCGGTGACGGTGGCGTCGACCATCGTGCGCATTCTGTTCGGCTACTCTTTCGCTACCTGGCGCTTCCATTTAAGAGGCCTCTCCATCCGCGGCGCCCATGATGTGGGCTGGATCAGCGACATGACCGTCGGCCGCTTGATGCGCAGCGATGCCAAGACGGTGCCGGAGAATCTGGGCCTGCGCGCCTTGCGGGCGGCCTATCCGGTGGGCGGCGCCAAACGCCTCTATGTCGTGGACGGCGCGGGGCATTATATCGGCACCATCGACACGTCGGACCTGCACGATGTCGAGATCGAGGATGCTCTGGACTGGGCCGTGGCGGGCGATCTGGCGGAAGCGCCCGACCAGTTCCTGCTGCCGTCCGAAAACATCCGCAGCGCACTCGCCCGTTTCGACTCGCTGCAAGTCGAAACGCTGCCGGTGCTTCTGTCGCGAAGTCAGAAAACCGTGGCCGGCTATGTCACCGAGGCCTATGCGCTCAAGCGCTATTCCGCGGAATTGGAGCGGATGCGTTCCGCCGAACTGGGCCAGCGCGACCTGTTCTCCATCGGGCCCTTGCCCAACAGCAAGGCGCCGTCGCCCTGACTTTGCCCTTTACGGGCGAAAACCCACCCCCTATATCCCTGTTCATGCGCCCCGAAACCGAACGCAGCGTCGAAGATATTCAGCAGGCTCTCGCCCTGCTGAGGAGGCATCTTTGACTGGGACAAATCGCTTCGCCGCCTGGACGAACTGAACGCCCGCGCCGAGGATCCCGCTCTCTGGAATGACCCCGCCAACGCGCAGAAGCTGATGCGCGAGCGGCAGAAGCTCGACACCGCGCTCGGGGCCGTCCGTGCCCTGGAAAATGAATTGGCCGATGCCACCGGCCTGATCGAAATGGCGGAAGCGGAAAACGACGCCGCAATGGTGGCGGACGCAGAAGCTGCGATCGGACCGTTGCAGAAACGCGCCGAACAGCTGCGCCTGCAATCGATGCTGTCGGGCGAAGCCGATGGCAACGACACGTATCTGGAAATCCATGCCGGCGCCGGCGGTACCGAGAGCCAGGACTGGGCTTCGATGCTGTTCCGCATGTACACACGCTGGGCCGAACAGCATGGCTACAAGCTACAATTGATCGAGGAAAGCGAAGGCGAGGGGGCTGGCCTGAAGTCGGCCACGCTTCTGGTCAAAGGCGACAATGCCTATGGTTGGCTCAAGACCGAAGCCGGCGTGCATCGGCTGGTGCGGATTTCGCCGTTCGATTCCAATGCCCGCCGTCACACGTCCTTTTCCTCCGTAACGGTGTATCCGATGATCGATCAGTCGATCGAGATCGACATTCCGGAAAAGGATGTCCGCATCGATGTCTATCGCGCCAGCGGCGCCGGTGGACAGCATGTCAACAAGACCGAGAGCGCGGTGCGCATTACGCATCTGCCGACCGGCATCGCGGTCGCCAGCCAGTCCGAGCGTAGCCAGCACCAGAACCGGGCCATCTGCTGGGATATGTTGAAGTCGAAGCTTTACGAGATCGAACTGGAAAAGAAAAAGGCCGAGACCGGCGCCTTTGTCGGCGAGAAATCGGATATCGGCTGGGGTCACCAGATCCGGTCCTATGTTCTGCAGCCCTATCAGCTGGTCAAGGATCTGCGCACCGGCGTGGAAAGCCGTACGCCGCAGGATGTGCTGGACGGCGATCTGGATCCCTTCATGGCCGCCGCTCTGGCCCAGGAGGTGGGCGGCAAGCCGCGCGAGAAGATCGAAGATCTCGAATAGCTGCTAGAGCGGACGATGGACCGCTTCTATGAATTTGCCCGGATTCTGCAACGCGTCGTCATACCAGATTTCATAATGGACATGCGGGCCGGTGCTGCGACCGGTCGAACCCACCCGGCCGATGGTGGCGCCTTTTTCCACTTTCGCGCCGTTGCGCACGGTCATTGCCGAGAGATGACCATAACGCGTGCGGATGCCGAGGCCATGGTCGATCTCCACCATATTGCCGTAACCGCCTTTGTTGCCGACAAAGACCACGGTTCCGGGCGCTGTCGCGCGCACCTGCGCGCCCCAGGGACCGGCAAAATCGATGCCCGAATGGAAAGCGTATCGCCGGGTGAAAGGATCGACACGCGCCCCGAAACCGCTGGTGCGCTCAAAGCCGGTGCCCGTCACCGGCAAGGCAAGCGGAATGTGGCGCATCTCGAACGACAGATCGCTCAGCTGGCTGAGGATGGCGCTGGCGTGCAGGTAGCTGGCATTGAAGCTTGAATCCTGGATGCCGTTCACCTGCACGCGATCAAGTGGAATTTCCGGTCCGCCCACGCCTTCGTCATTGGCGATCTTGCGCTGGAATTGATCCGGATTGATGCCGGTGCGCCGCACGATATCGCGCAGCGCCAGCATGTCGTTCGAGAGGATATCGCGGGTCTTTCCCATCAAGGGGCCTTCCGCCCGACCCATCGCGGTCACCCGCGCCGTCTGCGCGGCCAGAGCGCGCAATCCCGGATGCTTCGCATACACTGCTGAAAGCGCGTCGGGGCTCTTTGCGCGGGGCGCGAACAACGCTGCCGCCAGCTTGCGCAATTTCGTCATGGTGCCATCCAGAAGTCCGGCATGTTCCGGCTTGGCGATGCGCGGCTGTGGCGATGCGGGTCCCGGCATCACGGAAAGCGTGCTGCCATTGTCGCTATCCGGCGCGAAGGCGCCCGGTAGCCCGGCGGGCGCGGCAACGCCCAGGCTGTCGCTGGCCGGCCCGTCGTCACGGCCTATGGAGACGGTCGCAGCGGCGCCCCGCATCGGCATGGCAAGCGGATCGCGGCTGGGCGCAATCGCCGCTTCGACCTGGGCCTTGCGGTTGAGGAAGCCGGCGATGGTGTTCTGCTTGGCTTGCAGGTCATTGGCGGCGGTCTTGAACCGGTCTTCGGCACCGACCAGTGCGCCGTTCAGCTCGTCATAGGTTATCTGCAGATCGGCGAGGCGGCTTTCATAGGCCGCCTGCATTTCCTGGTAGCGATGATCCTTGGCGGTGATGATGCGGTCCTTGAAGATCACATTGACGGTGGCGAACGCCACCCATCCCAAAAAGATCAGAACAAGGCCCGCCAACGTGGCCTGCAACGAAGGACCAAAGGTGAAGAACTGCACACGGCCTTCGCTGCGGATATAGATCTGCCGTTCGGGGAATGTCGCGTGAATCCAGATCCAGAGGCGCTCGATCACGGTGGCCGTCATCGCCGGTGCACCGCCGGAGGCGGTTTCGGGCCTGGATCGCTTTCCACGTTGCCAGAAGAAGGACCGCGATTTCAGCCGCGGACCAAATCGCTTGCCTTGAGTCATAAGGTTCTGGCCGCGGTCAGCACGGCTTCCACATGCCCGGGAACCTTCACCTTGTGCCAGGCTTGGGCGATCACGCCCTTCGCATCGACCAGAAAGGTCGCGCGTTCGATGCCCATATATTTGCGGCCGTAAAGACTCTTTTCGATCCACACGCCCCAGGCATTGGCCGCTTCGAGATCCGGATCCGATGCCAGCACGACTTTCAGTTTGTGTTTTTTGCGGAATTTGTCGTGCGACGCGACGCTGTCCTTGGACACGCCGATCACGGGGATGCCAAGCTTGGCGAATTTGGCGGCCGCGGCGGAAAAATCCACCGCCTCCCGGGTGCAGCCGGAGGTGTCGTCCTTGGGATAGAAGTAGAGCAGAAACGGTTCACCCTTGAGGGCAGACCGGCTCACCACGTCTCCCGCATCGGTCGCAAGCTTGAAGTTCGGGGCTTTGTCGCCCGCTTCCAAAGCCATCCGCCATCCGCCCCGAAAAAGCCGTCGGCCTTAACTTAAGAGGCACAAAGAGCAGAGCGCAACCCGTAAAAAGCTTTACAAGATGCTGGGTTCTCTGCCCTTTTTAAGCCCAACAGGTGCGATAATGCTCCTGCTTCCCAGTCCGGACCGGCCCGCTTGAGACTGCCTTTTGCCAGCTACATCAAGGCTCACCACATCAGTGGCGCCGCCGTTTGCATGGGCGGGCTGGTCGCTGCGATGGTGTTTTTCGTGGCGGGTGCCGGCATACGCCT
Source organism: uncultured Rhizobium sp. (assembly GCA_964461855.1). GTDB lineage: Bacteria > Pseudomonadota > Alphaproteobacteria > Micropepsales > Micropepsaceae > Rhizomicrobium. The sequence goes on from CAYWWT010000046.1 coordinate 10,616, forward strand.
GCTTCTGGGGCCGGTATCCCTGGGGCCGCTGCAAAGCACCCTGGCCGGGGCGATCGCACAGGCCTTGCCCGGCATTTCACTGACATATGATCAGGCTGCCATCGAATGGAGCCGTGACGACGGCCGGGTCAATCTGGTCGTGCTGGGCGCGAAGATTTTCGACAACAATAATCGCGTCATCGCCGAAGCGCCCAAGGCTGATATCGACCTCGCGGCCCGACCCTTCCTCTCCGGTCAGGTCAAGGTTCAGCGCATCACACTGGTCGGCGTTCAGCTCTCGCTGGTGCATATGAAAGATGGCGGCATCCGGCTGGGCACGGAAGGGGACAGAAGCGCCAATGACGTGCTGGCGCGCCTCAACGATGTGATCGAAGCGAAGGGCTCCTCCACATCGAGCTTGAAAAGTTTCGCGGTCCGCAATGCGCGGCTCAATTTGTTCGACGAAACCACAGGACTGAAAGTCGTCGCCCCGCGCGCCAATCTCGTCCTGTCCGCCAAGGGCGATGCGATCGCCGTGCAGTCGGACGCCGATGTGACGATCTCCGGGCAGCCCGCCCATATCCGGGCCGATGTGATTTTGCCGCCCGCGAGCGGCCCCGTGACCGGCAATGCCTTGATCACCGGCCTGGACCCACGCGCGCTCGCCGCCAATGCGCCGCTGTTCGCGCCGCTCAAGGACATCGCTTTATCGGTCAACCTGGCAACGCGTTTTACACTTTCCGGCGCCAAGCTCGCGAATGCGGAATTCGATGTGACCGCAGCCGGCGAAGTGCCGCTGGGCGGCCTTAAGGGCGGCACGCTGCACGTGCGGCGGGTGCATCTGAACGGCGCTTATGATGGCGTCAAAAATCACCTTTCACTGGATCAGGCGGCGTTCGACACCCGCGAAGGCATTGTGCGGCTCAAAGGCGATGCGGATTTTCACTATGAGGGTGTCGCGCTCGCGAGCGTCAGCGCCAAGATCGCTTCTACGCGTATCGCGCTCAACATGCCGGGGATTTTCGCACAGCCGGTGGGATTCCAATCGCTGCAACTCGCCGGCGATTATCAGTTGGCATCCCGTACATTCACCATCGCACAAGCCAGCTTGACCGCGCCGGCTTTTTCGCTTTCCACCAAAGGCAGCATCACGCTCGGAAGCGCCGGCCAGGCGCCGGGTCTTGTGTTGAGCGGGCAATTGGCGCCTCTGCCGGTCAAGACTTTGCTGCATTATTGGCCGCTGCCGGTGGTAGCGGGCGCGCGCGAATGGATCGCCGACAATATTTTCGCGGGTACCTTGGGACCGATGGATTTCGAGACCCATTTCCCCGTGGGCATGCTTGATCAGGACGTTCTGCCGGACGATTCCATGAAGCTCAGTTTCGCGATGAGCGGCGTGGAAGGAAGCTATGTGAAGGGCCTGACGCCCGTTACAGGCGTCTCTGGTAGCGCGAGTTTGCTGGGCGACACGTTCACCGCCGATTTCGATGGCGGCAAGGTGGGGAATCTGACGGTCCGCAACGGCCATGCCCTGATTCCGGATTTGCATATTCATGGCACGGTCGGTCAGTTCACGGCGCATGTCGATGGGCAGATGCCCGAGATCATGACCCTGATCGACATGCAGCCGCTGGGCTATCCCACCCGCTTCGGCATCGATCCGAAACTGACGCGTGGCACCGCCAGCACCGATCTGAGCTTCCAGGTCCCCATGCTGCAGGATCTCGCGGTCGATGCAGTCGGAATTTCGGTCAAGGCGCAGGTCAGCGACTTTGCCGTGACCTTGGGCCGGCTGAAACTCACCAATGGCGCGGTCAATTTCGACATCGACAATTCCCGCCTGCACCAGACCGGAAATGTCTCAATCGCCGATGCGCGCTTCGCGGTCGACTGGATGGAGGATTTCAAGACTGCCGATCCTGTCACGACGAAGATAAATGCCAAGGGCGTGATGACGGACGGTGCCCGGCAGGCCTTGAGCATCGGCTTGCAGAACATCTTGACCGGCCCTGTGCCCGTCACCGCCGACATGCAGGGACGCCGCGGTCAGTTGACGATCGCCGAGGTCGCCATGGATCTCACCAATTCCGCGCTGACCATTCCCATCCTGCATCTGGGCAAACAGGCAGGACAGGCGGCCACCGGCCGGGTCACTGTGAATTTTGCGGCGGGCGATTTGATCCGCGACGAGGTGATCCATGTCACCGGGCCGGATCTCAGCGCCAGCGGGACCGCCAATTTCGATCGCACCGGCGCTCTCTCCGTCCTGAATTTCACGTCGGTGAAGATGGGAGAGTTGAACGATCTGTCTTTCATTCTCACGCGCTCGTCTTCGGGCGACGATTATGTCTTGCGCGGGCGTTCGCTCGACGGCTCTCTCATTGGCCGCAATGTTGGGGATGCTAATGGCGCAGGCGCCGCCGCGCCGGCGCGCGACGATGCCCCGGCAGGACCGTTTCACATCGATGCCAAGCTCGACCGGCTGGCAATGCGCGACGGCGTGGCGATCGCGCCTTTCAACCTCGATCTGGCGGGCATCGGCAACAAGCCGTCGGCGCTGACCCTGTCCGGCGGTATCGGCAAGGAGGCACTGAGCGGAAACATCGAGACCAGCGCGGCGGGCCGAAAAGTCTCCATCGAGGCTGGCGATGCGGGCACGCTGATCCAGGGCTTGTTCAATTTTCAGAGCATCAAGGGCGGCAAACTCAGGCTCTCCGCCAGTCTTCCTGGCCGTGCCAGCGATCCGAATGTGGGCCCGGCCATACCGGACTATCAGGGCACGCTCGATATCGACGATTTTCAGGTGGTCAATCAGCCATTCCTGGCGCGGCTTTTCTCCGCAGGATCGCTCACCGGCATTGGCGACCTGATGGGTGGAGACGGCATCTCGATCGAGAATATGAACGTGCCTTTCTCGTCAAAAAACAATGTCATCAGCGTGCATGACGCGCGTGCCCGTGGCCGCGCCATCGGCGCCACCGCCGATGGCTATATCGACCGCCCCAAGAGCCAGCTGGCCCTGAAGGGATCGCTGGTTCCGGCGTATGGACTGAATTCGGTTTTGGGCAACATCCCCCTTCTGGGCGATGTGCTGGTTTCGAAGAAGGGTGAAGGGGTGTTCGGCGTCACCTATTCGGCCACCGGCAGCGCGGAGCTGCCCAAGATCGATGTCAATCCGCTGTCGGTTCTGACGCCGGGCATCCTGCGCCGGATTTTCGAAGGCCATATGCCGACGGCGGCGAATGCACCGTCCAATCGGCCGCAA
>CAYWWT010000047.1:0-13565 GCA_964461855.1 uncultured Rhizobium sp.
AATGGCGGAGCCAAGCGCCCGAGCGGCGCTAGCGTCAGCGTAGCGCGCCGCGAAGGCGCGCAGGCCTGCTCGATCTACCCGCAGCTTCGGTGTCACACTGTTTTCTTCCGGCGCAGGCGGGGCTCCTGACGCCCAATTCACCACCTCGCCATGCTTCGCGACATTTGCGGCAGACATGATCTCCCGGACGAGGCTAAACTTCGCGGTCACAAAACGGATTTTCCTTTTTTGAGCGCTTTCCAGGACGCCCGCACGCTTCCCAAGAACACGGTCCTCGCCCCGGATCTCGCCATCATTGGCGGCGGACCGGCGGGAATTGTCCTGGCGCTGGCCATGGCGCAGGCCGGGCGCAGTGTCTTGCTGCTGGAATCCGGCGCCCGGAGCTTCGAGGCCTCCACCCAGAAACTCTATGAGGGCGGCGAAAGCGGGGTGCCCTATATCGCGCTGGATGGCGGACGCCTGCGCTTTCTCGGCGGAAGTACCAACCATTGGGGCGGATGGTGCCGCCCTTTGGACGAAATTGATTTCGAGCGCCGAGACACCCTGGCCCATTCAGGCTGGCCGTTTGCGCGCAGCGAAATCGAACCCTATTTCGCGCGCGCGCAGGCGCTGGTGGAAGCCGGCCCCTGGATCTATGACGAAAGCGGCACGACGGTCTCGGAAAAGGGGCCCGTGCTGCCGTTGGGACCGGGCGGCGTCTACACGACCTGGTTTCAATTCTCCAAAACCTTGGGCGGCGTTCTGCCCACCCATTTCGGCGACCGCTATCAGGAGGACCTGAAGCGCGCACCGGGCTTGTCTCCGCTGCTGAACGCCAACGTCACCGGTATCCGGCTGTCGCGGGATGGCGGCCATGTCGATCGCCTGGACATCGCCACGCTTTCCGGCAACCGGCTGACGGTGAAACCGCGCTGCACCGTGCTGGCTGCCGGCGCGATCGAGAATGCGCGGCTGTTGCTGGCATCCAACGATGTCATGAAAGCCGGGGTGGGCAACGGCAACGATATGGTGGGCCGTTTCTTCGCCGACCATCCCATTCCCCGCAATGTCGCGACCCTGGTGGTGTTCGACGGCAAGCTGGCGCCGATCTATTCCAACTCACAGACCGTGGCGGAAGGAGCGGTGATGCGCGCGGCCCTGTCGCCCCGACCGGGCTTCTTGCGGGCACATGGACTGGCGGGTTCGCTCACCACGGTGGAAAATCCCGTGAAACTCGATGCCTTCGGAACCGCCGCGGTGGTCACCACCGCGCAGGCGTTGGGCGTCGACGCGTCTTCCGCTCGGGCCTTCTCGCTGGGATGCGGCATGGAGATGGCGCCCGATCCGGAACGCCGCATCACGCTGGGCACCGAGCGCGATGCCCTGGGCATGCCGGTATCCAATCTCCATATGACAATCTCGGATGACGATTTTGTGCATTTCCGGCAAACCCTGACAGAGCTTGGGCGCCAGTTGCTGGTGGCAAAGAGCGGGATGATTCACCTGACCTACCAGCAGCGCCATGAGTGGATGGTCGGCATGGATTGGGGCAATCACCATCTGGGCACCACACGCATGAGTGCCGATCCCAAACAGGGCGTCGTCGATGCCGACAGCAAAGTTCACGGCATCGCCAATCTTTATATCGCCGGCAGTTCGGTCTTTCCGACCTATGGTTCGTCCAATCCCACCCTGAATCTGGTGGCGCTGACCTTGCGCCTGGCGGACAGACTGAAAATGGTGCTGGCATGAAGCGCCGGAATATCCTCGCCGGATTGGCAGTTGCGACGGCCGGCCTGGCGACCGGCGCGGCCTGGAAATTTCATCTCTTCGTGAAGCATTATCCGCGAACGCCTTATGACGATCTGCTCGGCCAGATCGTCGATCGCGAGCCGACAATTCTTTTCGGTCAAGCGGCAGCGAAATCCTTGCCGAATGCAGCCAGCCTTGCTGCCGATCTTCGCCGCGATGGCCGTACATTGGCGACACGGGCCGCCGCCGAGCCCGCTACGGGCCAGATCCGAGAAGTGGATGGCTGGCTGGTGCCACAAAGCGTGGCGAAATACGGCGCCCTCGCCGCGCTGGCGAGCCCGCCGCCCGCGCCTTAGTCCCGCCATATTCGGGACTTGAAGAAGAACAAAGAGACACCATTTCTCTTCTGTAAGCCTTGGCGCCAATCGGGCCTGGGATTTGCAAGTCGCTCGAAAGGAGGGCTTGAAATGACACGGAATGCATATTTCGACAGCCCTTTCCTGCTCGGTTTTGAGCCTTTGGAACGGCTTTTGGAACGAACCGCGAAAAGCGCGGCTGACTCTTATCCGCCATACAATATCGAGACGGCAGAGGATGGTGGCCTTGTCATCACCTTGGCGGTGGCGGGCTTCGCCAAGGAAGAGATTGCGGTCACGATCGAGGATCGCCAGCTCGTCATTCGGGGCAGGCAAAATGAGGCTGGCGGCAAAACGTTCCTTCACCGCGGCATTGCAGCGCGACAATTTTTACGCGCTTTCGTGCTGGCCGACGGCATCGAAGTCAAATCTGCCGCGTTGGCAAATGGATTGCTGAAAATAGCGTTGGCGCGTCCCCCCATTCAACCCAGCGTGCAGGTCATAGAAATCAAGACTGGAGGCATATCATGACGGACACATTCGACATGGAATTGGGCAGCGGCATGGGCCGCATCGCCTACATCAAGCCCACGGGCAGCGAGGAAGCGCATCGTCTGGGTCTGATCCCCGCCAATGTCGATCTTCCGCTCGGCATGAAGCTTTATGTTCTGCATGCTGAAGATGGCAGCGTTCTGGGATATACGGATGGCTATGCCTCCGCATATGGCGCAGCGGTCCAGAACGAACTCACGCCGGTGAGCGTGCACTGAGCACGCCGCTATTGGCGATCTGACAAAAGCCGGAAGCTCTGCTTCCGGCTTTTTTGTTGCCCGTCCCGTTGCTAGAATTCGACCAACGGAGGGCCCCATGCGTTCATTGACCATCGCCGCGTTTCTACTTTTTACCGTGACGGGCGCTTCGGCCCAGGACGCCCCGGTGACAGCGCCTCCTCCGGGCAGCGAAACCATGCCCGCCCAGTCCGACAGCGCGGCGACACCGCCGCCCGTCGAAGCTCCGCCGGCCGAGACGCCGGCGCCCACCATTCCGCCCATGACGGGCCCGCAGATCCTGATCTCGACCTCCATGGGCGACATCACGCTGCAACTCGATTCGACGCGCGCGCCCAAGAGTGTCGCCAGCGTGCTGCGCTATGTCCGAGCCCGCCACTATAACGGAACGGTGGTCTATCGCGTGGTAAAGGGCTTCATCATCCAGATGGGAAGCTGGGACGCCGATGTGAAAGGCCGCCCCGGCCACGCCCCCTCACCCTTGGAAGCCGATAACGGATTGAGCAATCTGCGCGGCACGGTGGCGCTGGCGCATGGCGACGATCTCATGGCCTATGCCGACTTCTTCATCAACCTGGCCGATAACATCGCGCTGGATCACAAAGCCGAAGACACGGGCAACACCACCGGCTTCACCGTCTTTGGCCAGGTCGTTTCCGGCATGGATGTCGCCGATGCGATTTCCAATGTCGCGGTCGGCGACAAGGGACCGATGCCCGGCCAAGCCCCCATCGATCCCGTGCTGATCAAGAAAGTTTCGATCGTGGGCGAGCCTGACAAGCCCGCGCCGAAAGCGTCGGCTAAAAAGAAGAAATAATCAGGCCGCCTGGCTCGAAGAGCCGCCGGTCTGATCAATCAGAATGGCGTATAGCGCTTCGGCGGTTTGCGCCGCACGAAGCTTCTCGCAAATCTGCTGATTGCGCAGAAGGCGTGAAACCCGCGCCAGCGCCTTCAAATGATCGGCCCCGGCATTTTCCGGCGCCAGCAGCATGAACACCAGATCGACGGGCTGGCCATCGACCGCCTCATAATCGATAGGGCTTTCCAGGCGCGCGAAGACGCCCGTGATGCCGGTCGCACCTGTCATGCGGCCATGCGGTATCGCGATGCCCGCGCCCACGCCCGTGGTTCCCAGCCGCTCGCGCTCGATCAAGGTTTCGAAAATCTGCTTTTCGGGAAGTTGGGTGCGCGTATGCGCGCGCGCGGCAAGTTCCTGCAGCAACTGCTTCTTGGTCTGAGCCTTGAGAGAAGCGAGAACCGCTTCGGGGGCGAGCAGGTCGGAGATGTTCATCAAGCTTCCCAATAAGATTACGGGCATCTTTCCGGGAACTCCGCCCTGTCCCACCGAAAAGCGGCGGGTTCATAGGCCGCGGCTCCCTGAAAGTCAAACCAGCCCTCGAGGCCGCGGAAAAGGCGCCGTTCGGGAGAATTTACACACCCGCTTTGAGGCGGCGGCGTTCCACAGAAGACGGGATTCGCATGGCCTCCCGATATTTGGCGACGGTACGCCGCGCAATGTTCACGCCATCGGCAGTCAGCAGGGAAACGATGCGATCATCGGAAAGAATATCGCGCCCCTCTTCGTTTTCGATCATTTCCCGGATGCGGTCGCGCACCGCTTCGGCACTGTGCGATTCCGCCCCGTTCACGGACTGGATCGAAGCGGTGAAGAAATATTTCAACTCGAACAACCCGCGCGGAGTGGCGATATATTTGTTGGAGGTGACGCGGCTCACGGTGGATTCGTGCATCTGGATGGCGTCGGCAATGGCGCGCAGATTGAGCGGCCGCAGGTGGCGCACGCCGTAGGTGAGGAACCCGTCCTGCTGGCGAACGATCTCGCTCGCGACTTTGAGAATAGTGCGGGCGCGCTGATCCAGGCTCTTCACGAGCCAGTTGGCGTTGTTGAGGCAGTCGGTGAGATAGGTTTTGGAATCCTTGTCGCGCGCGCCACTGCTGACCTTGGCGTAATAGCGTGAATTGACCAGAAGGCGCGGAAGCGTGTCGGAATTCAATTCTATCAGCCAGGCGCCGTCGGGCCCGACGCGGACAAAAACATCGGGAATGACCGGCGCGACCTGCTCCGCCCCAAAGGCAAGCCCCGGCTTGGGATTGAGGTCGCGGATCTCCGCCACCATGTCCGCGATGTCTTCGGCATCCACGCCGCAGAGCGCCGACAAGGCCGACATGTCGCGGCGCGCCAGAAGATCCAGACGAGTGAGAAGTGCCGCCATGGCGGGATCGAGCCGGTCGCGCGCTTTCAGTTGCAGCGACAGGCACTCGGCGAGATCGCGCGCGCCCACGCCGACGGGATCGAAGCCTTGCAGGACGCCCAGCACGGCCTCGACATCCTCGATCTCGGTGCCAAGCCGCTCCGCCAGTTCCCCAAGCTCGGCGCGCAGGTAACCGGCTTCGTCGATGGCATCGATCAGGGCCATGCAGATCAGCCGGTCGTCCGGCAAGAGGGCCGCGATCGCCACCTGCGCTTCCAGATGATCCTTGAGCGTACCGCCGGCGGCGACGGTGGATTCCAGCAGATCCTCATCGCCTTCGAAGCGGTTTCCCGAACGCAGCGTCGTCCAGTCCGTCAGGGGCTGGCCCGGCATCGGCCCTTCGGCAGCCGGGTCCGGGTCGTACAGATTGTCCCGTGCCGCATTGTCCATGTCGGTGAGTTTGGAGAAATCTTCCCGGGCCAGGGATTCGTCGGCTTTCTCGGACGCATTCTCGCGCTCGACGGTTTCGCCTTCGGCATCGCGGGGCACGGATTCGTCGCGCTCCAGAAGCGGGTTCTTTTCCAGCTCCGCTTCGCAATATTCCGCCAGTTCGATATTGGATAATTGCAGCAGCTTGATCGCCTGCTGCAATTGCGGCGTCATGACCAGGGACTGGCCCTGCCGTATCTCCAGTCTTTGCCCCAGCGCCATGACCCGTACCTACAACGAGAATTTCTCGCCCAGATAGACGCGGCGCACGTCGCGATCGCCCACGATTTCGGCCGGCGTGCCTTCCTTCAGGACGCGTCCATCATGCAGGATATAAGCACGGTCGATAATCTCCAGCGCATCACGGACATTGTGATCGGTGATGAGAACGCCGATGCCGCGATCCTTGAGATGCCGCACCAGATCGCGGATTTCCCCCACCGCGATGGGATCGATGCCGGCAAGCGGCTCGTCCAGCAGGATATAGGACGGATGTGTGGCGAGCGCGCGCGCGATTTCGACCCGCCGCCTTTCACCGCCCGACAGCGCGATTGCGGGGGTGTTGCGAATGTGAGTGATACCGAATTCGGCCAGTAGTTCCTCGACCGCCGCCTCCAGCCGCGCCGGATCGGGCTCGATCAGTTCCGCGGTGGCACGGATATTCTGCTCGGCGGTCAAACCACGAAAGATCGACGCTTCCTGCGGCAGATAACCGATACCCATTCGTGCGCGGCGATACATGGGCAGATTGGTGACGTCATGGCCATCGACTTCGATGGAACCGGTATCGGCGGGGATCAGGCCGGAGATCATGTAGAAACAGGTGGTCTTGCCTGCCCCGTTGGGACCCAGAAGTCCGATCACTTCGCCGCGGCGCACCGACAGGCTCACCGAGCGCACCACGGGCCGCTTGTTGAAACTCTTGCCGACCCGGGTGACGACCAGCCCCTTGCCGCCCTCGACCACACGCGGGCGCGAAGCCGCGTTGTCGGCGGCATTCCGGTCGGGTTCCTGGTTGTCTTCCAAACTCATACAAAAATCATGCCTGTTTGTGCTTAACGAAGCCCTAATTACTTCCGGGCGCGGGAGTGGAAGATTGCGGCGGGGTGAAAATTCCTTGCACCCGGCCCCCATTCGCGGTGCCCGGCGCCTTGGCGCCGCCGCCCAGGGTCGCCACGCCGGTCTCGAGATTCACGGTGAGCTGACTGCCCCGCATGACGTCCTTGTCCCGCGTGAGCACGACCTTGCCCGTCATCGTGACGGTGCGCGCGACCACGTCATAGACGCCGTTTTCGCCAGTGACCGTACCGCTATTGGGTGAATCCACCACCACGTTTCCGTTGGCGAGGATCTTGTCGGGCTTGTTGTCCTTGCCCACGACATTGACGCGCACAGAATTGGCGCGCATGCGCATGTCGCCCTGCACGACCAGGACATTGCCCGTCCAGGTTCCGGTTTTGGCATTGCTGTCGGCAAGAAACTTGTCGGCCGACACATTGATGGGCGCGTTCGCATCATGTTTTCCCGCCAGGGGCGCCGCCACCGCGGAACCCGGCAGCGCGAGCAATGCAATAAGGAAAATCACGCGCGTCATTTCTTTTTTCCGATCAGGGTCATCCGGACATTGCCATCCAGGAGAAGCTGGTGGCTGTCCCGGTCATATTGGAAACGGTCGGCCCGCATGGTGCCCATCGGGCCCTGCCCGCTGACCGGTTCCTTGCCATGTACGATCCATTTGTTGAGATCGAGCGAGGCGGATTTGCTGTGCAGCATGTAACCGGAATCGGAATAGACATCGATACCGCCATTCAGCTCCAGGCTGCCGGCCTTCATGTCGACCACGCCACCCGCAGCGTTGGCATTGATCCAGCCATTATTGTCCAAAGTGAGGTCGGCTTCGATCTTGCGCAGGCGCGCCCGCTTGGGATTTTTGGCATCCTGGACGGCGGCATCGGCAGTAATGGTGAAGGGATTGCCGTTGCCGTCCGCACCGGTCAGGCGCGGCTTGATCATGGCCAGATCATTCTCGATCGACCCCAGCTTTTCGTAAGTCATAGAGACTTTCGAGGGCTGCCTGGCCACGAAAAAGAATGCGAGCACGGCAGCGATCACCGCGAAGGCCGCCGCCGGCAACGCTCGCTTCATCACCCCGACGAATTGGGTATAGCGCAGCGCGTCCATGGCGGTGGAGCGGGCGCGGGCCGACCAATCGTGGCGCGGCGCCGTATCGCCGGCGCGCCGGGTCATTCCAGCCCCGCGCGGAGGCAATCGTGAATGTGCAGGATTCCAGACGGCTGCTTTTCGCCTTCGGCCAGAACGAACAGGCGGGTGATCTTCTTTTCGTTCATGAAGGCCAGCGCTTCGGCGGCGAGCTGGTCCGGCCGGGCGATCTTGGGATTCTTCGTCATCACGGCGCGCGCGTTGCGGTCCAGGAAATTGTCGCCGTCGATATGACGCGACAGGTCGCCATCCGTGATGATCCCGGTGAGCGCGCCCTCTTCGTCCACGATACCGACACAGCCGAAGCGTCGCTCCGCCATCACCAGCAGCACATCGCGCATGCTGGCATCCTCGCGCGCAAGCGGAAGCTCCTCGCCCGCATGCATCAGGTCGCAGACCCGGATCAGGGCACGTCCCAGCGAGCCGCCTGGGTGGAAATCGCGATACTGGTCGGCGTTGAAGCCTTTGCGCTCCATCAACGCCACCGCAAGCGCGTCTCCCAGGCCCAGCATCATGGTGGTGGAAGTGGTCGGCGCCAGCCCCATGGGACAGGCTTCCGGCGCGCGCGGCAGGAGAAGCTTCACATCGGCGGCCTGCATCAGGGTCGAATCCGGATTGCTGGCGATGCCGATCAGGGGGATGCTGAAGCGCTTGGCGTACGTGATGAGATCGGAAAGCTCCGCGGTCTCGCCGCCCCAGGACAGCATCAGCAAGACATCCTGCCGGGTGATCGCGCCCATATCACCATGGCTGGCCTCGGCGGGATGGACGAAATGCGCGGGCGTACCGGTTGAAGAGAATGTGGCGGCGATCTTGCGCGCGATATGGCCCGATTTGCCCATGCCGCTGACGATAACGCGCCCCTGCGCCGCCAGGATGGTGGCCACGGCGCGGGTGAAGGCGCCGTCCAGGGAATCGGCAAGGGTCCGCAGGGCATCGGCGGCGTAACTCAGGACCCGGCCGGCTGCGACAAGATCGGAATCAGCCCCCGATTCGGCGGGCATAGCTTTCAATTTTGGTTTAACGGGGGCCATTTATGCCTTTGATTTAACAAAGAAAAAAAGGAAGAACGCATTCCGTCCCGGACGGCGCAGCCCATGCGCGAATTCCATGCCAAATTTGGCCCATCAGGGCTCCTGGTTCAAGGCGGGGTGAGCACAAGCTGTAGCTTTCTTCCCCCGCGCGGCAAAGCCGCTGGCGGGGGAAGATGTCTCTGAGCGCTTGCGCGAAAGAGACAGATGGGGGCGAAAAAACCAGGCGCGCCGGATTTTGCGGTTTGAGCAGGAGGATCGCGCGGAGCGGGCGCTAGCCCGTGAGCACGTCCGACGCACTCAAGGCGCAAAAGACAAGAGCCTAGTGCGCGAAGATGTCGATCTCTTCCCAGCCGGCAAGATCCAGTTCCGCACGGGCAGGGAGAAAGTCGAAACAAGCCTTCGCCAGCGAGGTCCGGCCCTCGCGCGCCAACATCGTATCCAGGATTGTCTTGAGCGCATGCAGATGCGCGACATCACTCGCCGCATAGGCCAGTTGCTTTTCGGTCAATTCGGGCGCGCCCCAATCGGAACTCTGCTGCTCCTTGGACAATTCGACGTTCAACAATTCCCGCACCAGATCCTTCAGGCCATGCCGGTCGGTATAGGTGCGCACCAGCTTGGAGGCGATCTTGGTGCAGTAGATCGGCGCACAGACCACGTCCAGGTAGCGACGGAACATGGTGATATCGAAACGGGCGAAATGAAACAGCTTGGTCACTGACGGGTCGGCGAGCATGCGCTTGAGATTGGGCGCCGCATATTGCCCGGCCGCGAACTGCACGGCATGGCAGACCCCGTCACCGGCGGATAATTGCGCCAGACAGAGCCGGTCGCGAAAAGGATTGAGGCCGAGGGTTTCGGTATCGATCGCGACCAGTTTTCCCAGATCCAGCCCGTCCGGCAGGTCGCCTTTATGTAGATGAATTTTCATATATCTCCCCGTCTCGTAACGCAGAATACGCATCCCCCTTCCCTAACGCCAGCCGCCCGCATTCGGTTATAGTGGAAGAGCATGCTGCAAAAAGCGCGCGACCTCTGGCAGGAAAACCGGGCCGGCCTGACGGGTTCGGTGCTGTTGCATCTTGCCTTCGTGCTGATCGCTTTCTGGTGGGGTCTTACCCATCCTGTCACCCGCCAGGCACCGCTGAAGGCCATGCTGGTGGATCTGGTGGCGGTCCCCCCTCCGGTTCCCGGCCCACAAGGCGGCGCCGAAGCCCAGCAACGAGCGCCCCTCCCATCGGCGCCGAAGGTCAAGGGCGTACGCCCGAAAGCAACCGCTCCGCCACCTGATGAATTGGAATCGCGGATCGCGAAAATGGCAGAGCTGCGCACCCCCGATGCCGCCCTGCCTGCGCCCGACAATGCGGCGGGCAGCGGAACCGGTGTGGGCTCCGGCAATGGCGCCGGATATGCGTTGGCCGATTTCGTGCGCGCCCAGATACTCAGACGCTGGTGGCCGCAACTGGAAAGCAATGCCGCGCGGGGCACGCCGGTCGCCATTCGCCTCAAGCTGTCGCGCGCGGGCGTGATCTCCGATGTGCAGATCGTCGATCAGACGCGCTATGCCAACGACAAATTGTTTCGCAACATGGCCGTGTCCGCGCGCAACGCCGCGCTTCTCGCCTCGCCTATCTCGCTGCCGCCGGGCCATTACGAGCCCGTCATGGATATCGCGCTCACCCTCGATCCCAAAGCCGCGTTGCATTAGCGCGCCTAGACACAGGCTTTCTTCCCCCGCACTCATTAATTCCCCCATCTGTCCGCCACGCGGGCGAGCCGCTAGCGGACATCTTCCCCCGTCATGGGCTTCGCCCAACGGGGAAGAAAGTTGGTGCCAAGGCGCACCAGACCTTCAAGGCAGATCACGCGCGACGCGGAAACCGGCAAGGCTGGAATAATCATATTCGACGCCGCTGGCGGCCGCGCTGTTGCGCGACGCCGCGCGCACGAAAATCGGGACATTGTTCCAGGCACCGCCGCGAATGACATGCTTGGTGCAATCGCCGCTCATCCAGGCGCTGCCGTCGGTTGGCGCGTCGACATAGCTGGGATGCCAGCAATCGGCGGTCCAATCCCAATTGTTGCCCAGAAGGCCATAAAGCCCGAACGGATTGGGCTTGAACGCATCCACGGGCGCCAGCACGCGATTGTCCCAGCGGCTGCCGCAGCCATTGCAATTGGCGTTGCCGGAGCCGATGGCATCGCCCCACCAGCGCGCGGTGTTGGTACCGGCGCGCGCGGCATATTCCCATTCCGCTTCGCTCGGCAGCCGGTAGGGACCCGAACGCGACGCCAATCCCGGATGCGCGGCTTTCACCTGTGTGTTGAGCCAGGCGACATAGGCGAGCGCATCCTTGCGATCCAGGCAGACCGCCGGCCAGTCGGGCGGCTCATTCTGGGAGGGCGGATAGGCCAATCCCCGCCCCGGCGATTGCCAGCCCAGCCCAAGTGTCTTGATGCAGGGGTCGGGCTGATAGCCGGTCGCGGTCAGGAACGCCAAGAATTGCCGGCTGGTAACGTCATACTTCCCCAGCGCAAAAGCCCGGACTTGCACGACATGCTGCGGCCCCTCGGAATCGAACCGTCCCGGCTCCGATGCGGGACTTCCCATCAAAAACTTTCCCGCCGGGACCGCCACCATCTGCGGGCATCCGATGCATTCGACGAATTCGCGCGCCACATCGCCCGAAGGGCTGTCGGCAGCAAAAGCGGGGATCGCAAGCGCGAACAACGACAGGGCGAAAATCAGTCCGGGAATGCGCATGGGCGTTTTGCGTCCGACGATGTTCTGCAGGTCCCCCGCTCAAGCGTATAGTGAGCCAACGCCCGTCTGACCAGCATCCCGAAACATCCTCGTGGAGACCGTCATGCCCGATGCCCGCCTGCCCGTTCTGGCCGAGCTGGAAAAGAAGGTTCTGTGGCTGGCGAGCTGGACGATCCACAATGCCAACCATCTGCGCGACAATGACGACGGATTGAAGGTCGGCGGGCACCAGGCCTCGTCCGCTTCGCTCGCCACGATACTGACAGCCCTCTATTTCGCGGTGCTGAAACCCGAGGACCGCATTGCGGTCAAGCCGCATGCCGGGCCAGCCTTTCATGCCATCCAGTATCTTTTGGGGCGCCAGAGCCGCGAGAAGCTGAGCAACTTCCGCGGCTACAAGGGCGCGCAATCCTATCCATCCCGCACCAAGGATGGCGAGATGGTGGATTTCTCCACCGGCTCTGTGGGGCTGGGTGTGGCGCAAACCCTTTTCGCCAGCCTGGTGCAGGACTATGTGCGCGCCCATGGCTGGTCCAAAGACCGTGCCGCCGGCCGCATGATCGCACTGATCGGCGATGCGGAGATGGACGAAGGCAACATCTTCGAGGCGCTGCTGGAAGGCTGGAAGCAAGGCGTCGAAAATCTGTGGTGGATCATCGACTACAACCGCCAGAGCCTGGACGCGATTGCCCGCGAAGGATTGATTTCACGACTGGAAGCCTTGTTCCACGCCTTCGGTTGGGAAGTGGTCGTTCTCAAATACGGCGAGCTGCTGCAGGCGGCATTTGCCGAACCGGGCGGCGAGAAGCTGCGCGCCTGGATCGATGCCTGTCCCAACTCTCTCTATTCTTCCCTGCTGTTCCAGGGCGGCGCGGCCTGGCGCAAGCGTCTGAGTGACGAGTTGGGCGATCAGGGCCCCGTCAGCGCCTTGATCGCCAAGCGAAGCGACGAACAACTCGCGAAGCTGATGTCGGATCTCGGCGGCCACGACATGCCGACCTTGCTGCAAGCCTTTGAAAGCCGGACGAAAGATTCAAGGCCCACGGTCTTTATTGCCTACACCGTGAAGGGCTTCGGCCTGCCCTTGCAGGGACACAAGGACAATCACGCCGGCCTGATGACCGAGACGCAGATGGCGGCGTTCCGTGCCGCCAATGGCGTGCGCGAAGGTCATGAATGGGACAGGTTGGAAGGCGCTGCGTTGGCCCCGGCCGAAATCGAAGCCTTTCTCAAGGCCGTTCCCTTCGCGCAGGACGCACGGCGCAAACTGGACGCGCCGATCCTGTCCATCCCGGCGGCGCTGCCGCAGCCCAAGAGTGAAAGCCTGATGTCAACGCAACAGGGGTTCGGTTTGATACTGGCGGAAGTCGCGCGTAGCGACGAAGCCTTCGCCAATCGCATCGTCACCACCTCGCCCGACGTCACCGTCTCGACCAATCTGGGGGGCTGGGTGAACCGGCGCAAATTGTTCGCGCGCGCGCATGCCAAGGATCAATTTCGCGCGGAAAAAATTCCGTCCACCTATGTCTGGGACTTCGCGCCCGAAGGCCAGCATATGGAGCTTGGCATCGCCGAAATGAATCTGTTCATCCTGCTGTCGGCGTTGGGCCTGTCGCACCACTTGTTCGGGACACGACTGCTGCCGATCGGCACACTCTACGATCCCTTCATCGCCCGCGGCCTGGATGCGCTCAATTATGCCTGCTACCAGGATTCACGCTTCCTGCTGGTCGCGACGCCGTCCGGGATTACCCTGGCGGGCGAAGGCGGTGCGCATCAATCCATCGGCACACCGTTGATCGGCATGGCGCAAGATGGATTGGCCGCCTTCGAGCCAGCCTTCGTCGACGAATTGTCAGTGATGTTGCGCTTCGCGTTCGACTATATGCAGCGCAGCGGCGAGGCAGAACCGGACGCCCGCTCCTGGCTCAGGGATGCCACAGGGGGGTCGGTCTATCTGCGGCTTTCCA
>CAYWWT010000048.1:0-13436 GCA_964461855.1 uncultured Rhizobium sp.
CGGCATGAATACCGACCATACGCTGGAAGAAGTCGGTCAGCAGTTCAGCGTCACCCGCGAGCGTATCCGCCAGATCGAAGCCAAGGCGCTGCGCAAGCTGAAGCATCCGTCCCGTTCCCGCAAACTCAGAAGCTTCCTCGACAACTAAAGACTCCCATGGCCATCCGCGACGACCAGAAATTCTCCGAACGCATGAACACTGCTGCCAAGGCGCGCGCCGAAATGCTCGCCAAGGTAAAGGCCCGTGCCGAAGCCGCCAAAGCCACCGCCGATGAGCGCGCCCAGGAGCGCGCCACCATCGCCAAGGCGCGCGACGAACGCCAGGCCGCCCGCGCCGCCGAAAAGGCCCGCGTCGCCGCCGAGGAAGAGGCGCGGATTGCCGCGGAAGAACAGGCCCGCCGTGCCGCCGAGGAAGAGGCCAAGCTGGCCGCCGAGAAGACCAAGGAAGAAGAGTTGCAGAAGATGATGCAGCTCCTGGCCGAACAGAAGGCCGCCCGCGATGCCCGCTATGCGGCCCGGAAAGATCGCCAGAAAAAGGGCCGCCGCTAATCCTGCTTGGCCAAGGGCGCGGATCTTTTGCGTCCTGAGTACGTCGCACGTGCTCACGTGCTAGCGCACGCTCCGCGCGATGCTCCTTCTCAGGCCGCAAAATCTCTCGCGCCGGTCCGGTTCGAGGAAAGCCGCGGATCTTTTCGCCCCCGGCGTTGTCGCGCGCATCCTCGCTGCGCTCGGCTAGGGCAAGTTTTCTAAGCTCGCTCTGCTCGCTAAGAAAAACTAAGCCTGCTCACGCATGCTCCGGGGGACGCTCCTGCTGAGGGCACAAAATCTGTCGCGCCGGAGTGTGCCGTGGTCACGCCGTTGATCAGGCTGCGCCGAAGGCGGCCAGCAACACCATCACCAGACCTGCGATTGATAGCGCCCAGAGAAGAGTGCGCACCACCGGGATACCCAACGCATAGACCGGCACGTAAACCAGCCGCGCCCAGAAATAGATCTGCGCGCCGATGGCGGAGGTCGCGTTCTGCCGGTGCAGCAGCGCCACCAGGATCACCGAAACCGCGAAGAGGCCGAAGGTTTCGCGGAAGTTGGCGCTCGCGCGCAGCAGCCGTCCCGCCACCTTGCTGATGGGCGGTGCCGGCTCATCCCGCGAACTGAGATTGTAAGGCAGCCCGACATCCTTGTTCACCGCCATGCTGGCGATGAGAATCTGCACCAGCCCCAGCACCACGCTCCAGAGCAGCATGGTGATCTCGGTCGTTCCCATATCCATGAAAGCCTCCCCTTCGACAGGCAAGCATATCATCCGCCTATGGTCGCGACAGGCATGCTTTAGGCGTAGTTGAAGCTGATGGAAATGCGAGGGCGGCGCGCCCTGTTGGGCTCGACGCCGTGGCGCAGCCAGCTTTCCCAAAGCAGCAGCAATCCGGGGTGCGGCGCGACATCGACAAAGCCGCGATTTTCCAATCTGGCGGATTTTTTGCGCGGCGGCGCGGCCATCATCATGGGCAGGCGCGGATCCTCGAAGCGGATATTTCCGGCGTGCGGCGGCACGCTCACATAATAGGTGCCGCTGACGGCGGAATGGGGATGGATATGCGGTGCATGGATGGCATCCTTATCCATCACATTGACCCAGAGACTGTCGAGCTGAAGCTTGCGCCGTCCCAGATCGAATTGCGCATCGCGCGCGAAGAGCGCGACATGGCGGGCAATATCGCGCTCCAATTCCGCGATGACGCTGGCGCGGCGGGTGAGATCGTTCAGCGACGCGTAAGAGGTATAGCCGCCATAACCATGCTCGCGCGCCCAGCGTTGTCCGGCCCGGTCTTCGGCGGCCAGGCCCAGGCAGGTTTTTTCCAGCAAAGCGTTGCGGCCGGCCGCGAGCCGCTTCCTGTAGAAGCGGGTCGGAAACAGGGTCTGGAACATCGGACGATCTCGAATTCAGTTTTTGTTAAGGCCATTGGATGCCAAACTCCGTCCCTGTCAAAGGGGACGTCATGCGCAGCGCTCTAATCCTGTCCGTTCTTGTCGCCTCTTCGGGGCTCAGCGCCTGTGCCGTGGTCGATGCGGGCGCGACCGTGGTGGGGGCTGGCGCGCGGGTGGCAGGCACCGCCGTCAGCGTCACCGCCGATGTCGTGACCGCGCCCTTTCACGGCAGCTCGGACGACGCCCGCAAGAAGGATTAGAAATTATCCTTGCGCCGGCGGATTTCGCCGAACACTTCGGCATCCTTGGCGTCGGTCATTCCCAAAGCCTTTCTGATCTCCCAGGAATCGGGGCGCAAAAAAGGATTGGTCTTCTTCTCCGCGCCCATCGTGGACGGCAAGGTGGGCCAGCCTTCCGCCCGCGCATTTTTCACTTCGCTCATGCGTGCGCCCAAGGCGGTGTTGCCCGGCTCAAGCGTCTGCGCGAAACGGCCATTGCTCTCGGTATATTCATGGCCGCAATAGATTCGCGTCGCATTGGGCAGGGCCATCAGTTTCGACAGGCTTGCCCACATGGTCGGCGCATCGCCTTCGAACAGACGGCCGCAGCCCATGGAAAAGAGCGTATCGCCCGTGAAGGCATTGCCGGCCACCACAAACGTGATGGCGCCGCGCGTGTGGCCCGGCACTTCCAGCACCCGCACCTTCTCGCCGGCAAATTTCCAGCCCGACGCCTCGTCCACACCGATATCCAGGCCGGGGATGCGGTCCGCGTCCTTTCCGGGTCCGACGATGGTGGCGCCATATTCCTTCTTCAATTCCAGATTGCCGCCGACATGATCGATATGGTGATGGGTGTTGAGAATATAGCCGGGTTCCCAACCCAGACGGTCCAGCGCCGCGTTGACGGGTGCCGCCTCCGACGGGTCCACCACCATGCACTGACTGCCCGCCTTCACCAGATAGGCGTAATTGTCGGTCAGGCATGGGACGATCTCGATCTGCATGGCGTGTTCCATTTTGGTGTGGCGTCAAGAATAACAGCGCGCTTCCCGGTTGTCGCCCGCATTGAACCCGAGCGGGGATCGGATTACCGATAGCGCAATGGATATTCGGGGCTTGAGCGCGTTCTACGAAAGTCCGATGGGGGAGCGAAGCCGCCGTCTCATTTTGCGCCGTTTGCGTCAGCTATGGCCCGATGTCCGCGGGCGGCGCGTTCTGGGTTACGGTTTCGCGCAACCCTATCTGGGTGTGTTCCAGGGCGAAGCGGAACGCTGCATTGCCGCATCGCCCGCAGCGCTTGGCGACAGCGGTCCCTGGCCGCAAGGCAAAAACCTTGTCGCGCGGGTCGAGGAAGATGCGCTGCCGTTTCCGGATGCTTTTTTCGATCTGGTTCTGGTGGTGCATGGATTGGAGGAATCCGAAGGCTTGCGTCCACTGCTCCGGCAATTGTGGCGCGTGCTGGCGGCGGAAGGGCGTTTGCTGATTGTGGCGCCCAATCGCGCCAGCCTCTGGGCCCAGCTGGAGCGCACGCCCTTTGGTCATGGCCGGCCTTTTTCCCGCACCGAACTTGAGGCGCTGCTGCGCGGCGCGATGTTCGTTCCCGAACAATGGCAGCGCGCGCTCTATGCGCCGCCGATGCAGAGCCGGGCGATCGCGCGCAGCGGCGCCGGATGGGAACGCATTGGTTCGCGATTTTTCTTTGGCCTAGGCGGGGTGCATATCGCCGATGCCGGCAAATCGCTCTACGCGCCCGCGAGACCTGCGCCCGTCACGCCTGCGCCGGCGCGCGTCGTGCCTTCCACGATCCTGAAACCTGCAAGCCCGGAATAATCAGTTTTTGCGCAGCAGGAAGATCGCGCCCTGGGCGGCAATATTGGGCCCCCAGGAATCGGGCCGCACATCGCCCGCCACGCCGTCATTCTTGAGCGCGAGCGCGCGGTCGATCACCGCGCCATTCTCCCGCGCCAGATCGACGAAATCGGACAGGGTGCAAAGATGAATGTTGGGCGTGTCGTACCAGCTGTAACCCAGCGCGCGGGTGCGCGGCATGCGCCCGCCCAGCAGCAATGACAGGCGCACGCGCCAATGCCCGAAATTGGGCAGCGAGATCGCGACATGACGCCCGATGCGAAGCAAATCCTGCAGAACCTGCGCCGGTTTCTCCGTCGCCTGAATGGTCTGGCTGAGAATGACGAAATCGAACACCTGCGCCGGATATTCCGCCAGGTCGGTGTCGGCGTCGCCCTGCACCACGGCCAGGCCGCGGGCAACGCAGGCATTCACATTCTGCTGTGAAAGCTCGATGCCGCGGCCATCGACATTTTTCGTGCGCACCAGATATTCCAAGAGCGCGCCGTCGCCGCAGCCGACATCGAGCACACGGGCGCGATCGGGAATCATCTCCGCGATGGCCGCCAGATCGGGCCGAAGATGGGATGTCGCGCTCATGCCACGCCTTCCGAGGTCGCCACGGAATTCAAAAAGCCGCGCACGGTGTCGAACATTTCCGGCTCGTCGAGCAGGAAGGCGTCATGGCCCTTGTCGGTCTTGATCTCGACAAAGCTCACCTTGGCCGCGACGGCGTTCAGCGCATGGGCGACGCGCTTGTTCTCGGCGGTAGGAAACAGCCAATCCGAGGTGAAGGAAATGATGCAGAAGCGGTTGGGCGAGTCGCGGAAGGCATCGGCGAGATGGCCGGCATAATCTTCCGCCAGATCGAAATAATCCATCGCGCGGGTGATATAGAGATAGGAATTGGCGTCGAAGCGATCGACGAAGGTGGCGCCCTGGTGATGCAGATAGGATTCGATCTGGAAATCAGGCGCGAACTGAAACGACAGCGCTTCGCGGTTCTGCAGATTGCGGCCGAATTTGCGCTGCAGCGCCGCTTCCGAGAGATAGGTGATGTGTGCGGCCATGCGCGCCACGGCAAGGCCCTTGGATGGGCGCGTGCCATGCTGTTGATAGTCGCCGCCTTTCCAGTCGGGGTCGGCCATGATCGCCTGACGGCCGACTTCATGGAAGGCAATGTTCTGCGCGGAATGGCGCGCGGCGCAGGCAATGGGCATCACGGCGCGCACGCGCGCGGGATACGACGCCGCCCATTGCAGGGTCTGCATGCCGCCCATCGATCCGCCGATCACGGCGAACAGCGTGTCGATGCCCAGCGCATCCAGCAGCATGGCCTGGGCGCGGACCATGTCGCGGATCGTCACCAGCGGAAAATCGAGGGCATAAGGCTTGCCCGTCGCCGGATCGGTTTCCGCCGGACCGGTCGTGCCCATGCAGCTGCCGATGACATTGGCGCAGATCACGAAGAAGCGGTCGGTATCGATGGGCTTGCCCGGTCCCACCATCATGCCCCACCAGCCCGGCTTTCCGGTCACCGGATGTTCGGAGGCGACGAATTGATCGCCCGTGAGCGCATGACAGATCAGGACCGCGTTGCTCTTGTCGGCGTTGAGCGTGCCATAGGTCATGTAGGCGATGGAGAAGGGGGACAGGCTGCGGCCGCAATCCAGGGCCAGGGGCTTGTCCGCGCCGAAATGGACCACCTTGCCGGCATCGGCGCCGGGCGCATGCAGCGGCCTCAAAAATCGCGGATTTGCCGTCTCGGTCATGGGCAGTCCAACACTGGGAAGGCGTAGCTAAGGTGGGTAAGCCCCCCTGTCAATGAATGGCGGCTTTGCGTGGGATTTGGCGGGTATTGTTGGTTTTGCTTTTGGGCAGGGCTGCACTATCAATACGGCCCATTTTGCGGACTTTGATGCATGACGCCCGAACCCAAGCCTGGCCTTCTCGACATCACGCCCTATGTCGGCGGACGCGCGGCCATGCCGGGGGTGGAGAAAGTCGTCAAACTGTCGTCCAACGAAAGCCCGCTAGGCCCCAGCCCGCATGCGGTCGAAGCCCTGATGCGCGCGGCACAGGGCCTGGAGCTTTATCCCGAAGGCAGCGCCGCGATCCTGCGCGAGGCGATCGGCGAAGTGTATGGACTGGATCCGGCACGCATCGTTGCGTCCGGAGACGGGTCCGACGCGCTCCTCACCATGCTCGCCAATGCTTATCTCAGGCCCGGCGATGAAGTGCTCTATAGCGAGCATGATTTCATCCTCTACAAGATCGCCACCCTGGCCAACAGCGCAACGCCGGTCGAAGTGCCCGATCCCAAGCTGCGTTTCGATGTCGATGCCGCATTGGCGCGCGTGACGCCCAAGACGCGTATCGTCTTCATCGCCAATCCCAACAATCCCACCGGTTCCTACATCACCCATGAAGAGATGCGGCGCCTGCATGCGGGATTGCCGCCCAGCACCCTGCTGGTGATCGATGCCGCTTACAGCGAGTTTGTGCGCAAGAATGATTATGAAGCCGGGATCGAGATGGTGTCGCGTTTTCCCAATGTGGTGATGACGCGCACCTTCTCCAAGATCCACGGGCTGGCGGGCATGCGCATCGGCTGGACTTATGCGCCCGCGTCGGTGTGCGATGTGCTGAACCGCATTCGCGGCCCCTTCAATGTTTCGATGATGCAGCAGCATGCGGCGGCGGCGGCGATCCGCGATACCGCGCATGTCGAGCGCTCCGTCGCGCATAATGAAAAATGGAAGAACTGGCTGACGGACGAGATCCGCAAGCTGGGCCTCACCGTGAATGAAAGCGTGGGCAATTTCATTCTCATTCAGTTTCCCAAAGGCCGTTCGGGCGAAGCCGATGCATTCCTGGCGTCGCGCGGCCTGATCCTGCGCGGCGTCAAGGCCTATGGCTTGCCCGATGCGCTCAGGCTCACCATCGGCGAGGCCGAAGCCAATGAGCGCGTGGTCCTGGCCTTGCGCGACTTTATGAGCCGCTGATGTTCGCGCGCGTCGCCCTGATCGGTCTTGGCTTGATCGGCTCCTCGCTGGCGCACGCGATCAAGCGGCGCAATTTGGCGCAGACCATTGCCGGCTATGATGTCAGCGACGCCGTGCGCAAGCGCGCGTCCGAACTGGAGCTGGCCGCGATTTTCTCCGACCCGGCTGCGGCGGTGAAGGATGCCGATCTTGTCATCCTCTGCTCACCGGTGGGCAGCTATAAAAGCATCGCGGCCGCCATCGCCGGAAGCCTGAAGCCGGGCGCCATCCTGTCGGATGTGGGTTCGGTGAAGGGGGCGGTGATGCGTGACGTGATACCCGTCGTACCCAGGAATGTGCATTTCCTGCCCGCGCATCCGATAGCAGGCACCGAACAATCCGGCCCCGATGCGGGCTTCGCCAGCCTGTTCGATCAACGCTGGTGCATCATCACTCCGCCCGCAGACGCGGATGCGGCAGCAATTGCCAGCCTCAAGGCGTTCTGGGAAGCCTGCGGCAGCCAGGTCGAAGTGATGGAAGCGGGCCATCACGATTTGGTGCTGGCCATGACCAGCCATGTGCCGCATCTGATCGCTTACAATATCGTGGGCACGGCGCATGATCTGGAAAAGGTCGCCGAGACAGAAGTGATCAAATTCTCGGCCGGCGGTTTTCGCGACTTCACCCGTATCGCCGCATCCGATCCCATCATGTGGCGCGACGTGTTCCTCAACAATCGCGAAGCGGTGCTGGAAGTGCTGGGCCGCTTCAACGAGGATCTCAGCCTCTTGCAGCGCGCGGTGCGCGACGGCAACGGCCAGGCGCTGTTCGACCTTTTCACCCGCACCCGCGCGATCCGACGTTCCATTGTCGATATCGGTCAGGATTCGGCGGCGCCGAATTTTGGGCGGGACAGGAGCGACGGCCAGGAAAAGTGAGAGCCGCGAAGCGGCGATCGGTTTTCCGTGCGGCGCCATAGGCGCCCTTAAACAAAGGGGGCGCATCCGCGCTCGGGACGCGCGACCAGAAAAAAGCTAGTAAAGCGGGAACAGCAGGGCGCGCAGGCCGGGCTCCAGTTCCGGTCCGGGCGCCTTGACGGCCATGGCGGTGGAATCGATCTCGGCCTTGTCGGTGATGATCTTCCCGCCGCGATGCTTCCAGGCCATCAAGGCGTCCATCAGGCCCGATTGCCCGGCAAGAAGCCGCGCGAAGGCTGCGCCTTCGGTGATGCGGCCATAAATCTCAAGTTTTCGGGCGTGATTGCCGAACACCGTCTGCGGGGTGTTGGCTTCCAACCCGCTGATCATGAAATCCAGCGCGTCGGTCTTGGGATCCTTGCGCAGATGCAATTGGGCACGCGCAAGGGTGAAGGGCGCGCCATCCGCGGTCTTGCCGCCGGCATCCAGAATATCAAGATCGAAGCGCGAAACGCCTTTGGTGCCGCTGATGACGCTGGCGCGCAAGGTGGCGGGCAGGAACGCGATCTCGTGGCTGAGACTGTCGGCATCGGTCCAGGTCAGGTTCTGTTGACCTGCGGCTTCGAAAATATCCTGGGTGCGGCCATAGGTGAGCGCATGCAACGCAAAATGTTCGCTGTTCCAGATGATCGGACCACGCGGCGCCCCCGCGCGGACCTGTAATCCTTCGAACACGACGTCCAGGCGGAAGGGAAAGCCGGAGATGGTTTTGCTTTTCCAAGAGACGGTGACGCCCGGGACCGCTTGATGACCATTCATGGCGGTGAGACGGCGATCGAGATCCTTGGCCAGAATCCACCAATTCGCCATCGCCGCGACGGCAAGGGCCAGAAAAAGCGCCAGCGGCGCATAGAGCCAGAAGCGGCTGGAATAACGCATGTCAGATCATCAACGTGTTGGGAGCGGCACAAGCGGGAAATTCACCCGCATTTCGAATAACCACAAGACAGGCAGGAATCGCAACCTTCCAGCTTGACGAAGCTGGCCTCGCCGCAGCGGGGACAGAAATGAGCGGGGGCGCCTTCGCGCGGCATCTTCTCGGCCAACGCGACTGGCGTGGCGCCCGCGCTGCGCATGCCCAAAAATCCGATCTCCACCATATGCCGCTCGATCACTTCGCCGATTGCGGCCAGGAGCGAGGGCACATAGCGCCCGCTCATCCATTGACCGCCGCGCGGATCGAAGATCGCTTTCAATTCCTCCACCACGAAGGAGACATCGCCGCCGCGACGGAACACCGCCGAGATCATGCGGGTGAGCGCCAATGCCCAGGCATAAGCCTCCATGTTCTTGGAGTTGATGAAGATCTCGAACGGGCGGCGGCGGCCGTCCTTCTCGACATCGTTGATGGTGATGTAGAAGGCATGGTCGCTTTCCAGCCATTTGATCTTGTAAGTGCGGCCCAGAAGCGCGTCCGGCCGGTCGAGCGGGCGGGTCATATAGACCACGCCGCCGCGTTCGCGTGGCGCGGGCAAAGGCAGCGGCAATTCCGGCTCTTCGCTGGTGGCGGCGATCAGGCTTTGCGCGGAAATCGCATCCTTCGGTTCTTCCACCGACAGCACCGATCCGGTCACATCGTTGGGACGATAGGTGGTGCAGCCTTTGCAGCCGATCCTGTAGGCCGTGAGGTAGATATCCTTGAAAGCATCGAAGGAAATCGCGACCGGCACATTGATGGTCTTGGAAATGGCGCTGTCGATGAAGGGCTGCGCCGCGGCCTGCACGGCCAGATGATCTTCGGGCGTCAGGGTTTGCGCATTGACGAAATACTCCGGCAGGGCGGCTTCGGCGCCGAAACGGGCATGGAATTCGCGAAACGCGTAATCCTCGACCGTTTCTTCGCGTTTGTTGCCGTCGGGCTGCAACACCTTGCGGGTATAGCTGTAGGCGAAGACCGGCTCGATGCCGCTGGAGACATTGCCAGCCAGAAGAGAGATCGTGCCGGTCGGCGCGATGGAGGTCAGAAGCGCATTGCGGATGCCATGCTGCGCCAGGCGGGCGCGGATATCGGCGGGCAGGGCCTGGATATGCGGGCGGCTGAGGAATTCCGCCGCGTCGAACAGGGGGAATGCGCCCTTCTCCCGCGCCAGTTCGATGGACGCACGATAGGCGGCGTGCGAGAGCGTGGAAAGCCAGCTCTCGACCAACGCCACGCTTTCCGGCGAGCCGTACTTCACCCGGCAGAAGATCAGCGCATCGGCAAGCCCGGTGACGCCCAGCCCGATCCGTCGCTTGGCGATCGCTTCCTGGCGCTGGGCTTCCAGCGGAAAGCGCGACACCTCGATGGCATTGTCCAGCATGCGTATCGCGGTCGCGGTCAATTCGGCCAATGCATCCAGATCGAGATGGGCATCCTGCTCGAAAGGATTGCGCACCAGCTTGGCCAGGTTGACCGAACCCAACAGACAGGCGCCATAGGGCGGCAAAGGCTGTTCGCCGCAGGGATTGGTGGCAGATATGGTCTCGCAATAGCCGAGATTGTTCTGTTCGTTGATGCGGTCGATGAAGATCACGCCGGGTTCGGCATAATCATAGGTCGAACGCATGATGCGGTCCCACAGATCGCGGGCTTTCACGCTGCGATAGGATTTGCCCTGGAATTGCAATGTCCACTCGGCGTCGTTTTCCACCGCGGCCATGAACGGGTCGGTGACCAGAACCGAAAGATTGAAGTTGGACAGCCGGCCGGAGGTGCGCTTGGCGTCGATAAAGGCTTCGATGTCGGGATGATCGCAGGCCATTGTCGCCATCATGGCGCCGCGGCGCGAACCGGCGCTCATGATGGTGCGGCACATCGCGTCCCACACTTCCATGAAGGAGACGGGGCCGGAAGCATCCGCGCCCACGCCCGCGACCGGCGCGCCCTTGGGCCGCAAGGTGGAGAAGTCATAGCCGATGCCGCCGCCCTGTTGCAGCGTCAGCGCGGCTTCGCGCAAGGCACTGAAAATTCCGTCCATCGAATCGGGGATGGTGCCCATCACGAAACAATTGAAGAGCGTGACGCTGCGGGCCGTGCCCGCGCCCGCCAGGATCCGTCCGGCGGGAAGGAATTTGAAATCCTTCAAGGCGCCGGCAAAAGATTGCGCGGCGGCGATGCGCCGTTCGGGCGCCTCCGCCAAAGCCAGGCTGGCGGCCACCCGCGCCCAGCTATCGCCCAGGTCCAGGTCCCGGGGCGTGCCGTCGGCCGCCTTGAAGCGGTATTTCATGTCCCAGATCTGGCGGGAAATCTCGCTCATAAAACCAGTACCAATCACATGTCCGCAGGTTCCGCCAGAAGGGCGAAAGACCCTGTTTAATATGGGATTGGTGTGGCCGGGCACCAAGGCCGGGCTCAAATACAAGTCGTTGATATTTATTGTCTATTCGGCTTGATCCGCATTTTTTCGAGCTGAATGTGGTACAGCGCGGGCAGAAGGCTGAAAAATCCCTTTTTCCTGCCCGAGACGGTCAACAGCCGATGGACCTGCACCAAGGTCCGGCGCGCCCCTTCCAGGTCGCCCGCCGCCACGAAAGGCTCCAGATAGGAGTTGAGCATGGCGCGGGGGATGGTAGCGGTCAGGTAGATGCCCACCCGCCGCGACACCTGCTCGAAGACATATTCGGCGAAGCCGGGCCGGGTGATCGCGGCCTCGCCGCCGATCACCAGCAACTGCATGCCATTGCCCGCGGGCCGATAGGCCTCCGGCAGGCTGGCCTGTGCCACCACCAGCATCAGGATGCCGCTCAGATCGGGCCGCATCTGTTGTTCCAGTTCCGGCGACAGCAGCCAGCCGCAAAGGAACTCGTGACAGATCTTGAAGCGATTGTTGTAGATCCCGCAGCCTCCCCCCTTGAGATGCTTGCACGGGGTCAGCGGGGCCTTCTTGAACTCAGGCGTGTCGATGGTGAGTTCGACGCAGCAGGCATGGCATTCGCCGCAGGTCTTGGCCGGAAATGTCGCACGCCGTTTCATGGCCGTCTTTGTTGCATGGTGGCGCGCATCCGGTCCACTTGCGCGCGATAAAGCGCCCAGATACGTCCCAGGCCTTTGCGCGACTGGGCGGGCAAAAGCGCCGCATGCGTCCGGCGCAACACATCGAGAACCGCAGCCATGTCGTTTGCCGCCACCGGCGCTTCCAATTGGGCGTTGAGCGGGATGCGCGGCGTCATCGCCGACAGGAACAGCGCCGCCTTTCGCCGCACCACGCTCGCGGCGAATTTCGCCAGCCGGGGCGTGAGCGCCTTTTTCCCGTCCAGGATCACCAGCACCCAACCGGGTTCGGTGCCGCGATAGTTTTTGGGAAGCTCGGACAGGCGAAGCAGCATCACGCCGCTCAGATCTGGCCGCCAGGAGGCATCAAGCTCGGGCAGAAGCCGCCAGCCGCACAGAAAACCGCGGCAGACCGGCGGACGCGTGTCGTAAATCCCGCAGCCTTTCGCCACCAGATGCATGCAGGCCGTTCCCGATGCCTTGCGCAGTTCGGGAGCATCGATCTTCAGCGCCACGCAGCAGGCTTGGCAGGGACCACAGGTTTTTTCCGCCGCGCTCATTTCCCGATCAGCCGGGCGGTGGCGGTCTCGATGGCGTCTTCCAGGCGCACCATGAATTCGCGCCGCTTCAACCCGGCCGGAATGACGGGCAGAACTTCCAAAGTGATGGTGCCGGGATATTTGCGGAAGCCCTGCCAATAGCGGCCCGAATCCAGCGCCACCGGAACGCAAGGGATCCCGAGCAGGCTGTAAAGCCCCGCCACGCCAGGCTTGTAGTCGGGCGGCGCGCCGGGCTTCTTGCGTGTGCCTTCCGGAAAAATCAGGATCGGACGGCCTTCCGCAAGCACCTTCTGCGCGGCGTGCGTCATGCGGCGCAGCGCATCGGCGCCCGCGCCGCGATCGATGGGAATGGCGGCGGCCTTGTTCAGGTACCAGCCGTAAAAGGGAATGCGCAGCAATTCGCGCTTCAGCACGATGCCCGGATCATCCAACGCCAGATAGAGCGCCAAGGTGTCCCACATGCTCATATGCTTGGACGCGACCAGCACGGCCCCTGATGGGATCTTGCCGATCCGTCTTTCACCCACGCCCGCAAAGACGCGCAAGCCCCACAGGCTCGCGCGCGCCCACCAACGCGCCATGCCCACCGTGGCTTTGCGCGGAAAGGCCAGAAGCGGCAGAAAAAGAATCGCCATGATCAAGGTCAAGCCAAGGAACCAGGCCATGAACAAAGCAGAGCGCAGGAAATTCATGCCCGCGCCATGTTGGTGGTGACCAGGCTGGCCAGGTATTTCACAAATTCCCGGTGCAGCAGAAGCACGGTGCGCGGCCGGCGCCACCAATCCGACAGGTCGATGCGATCCTGTTCGACGGGATAGGGCAGAAGCGTCACCTGCGGCATGGCGGTCGAAAATTCCTGCAGCGAACGCGGCATGTGATAGCGCGCGGTGACCAGAATGACCCGCCGAAAGCCGTGATTGCGTGTCCAGTTGGCGGCCTCCTGGGCATTGCCATGGGTGTCTTCCGCCGAATAGCCGACATCGGCGCAGCAATCGAATCGTGGGCCGCCATGGACCAGATTCTTCAGCGTTCTTTTGCTGATGGTCTGATCGACGCCGCTGATCAAAAGCCGCCTGCCGACGCCGCTTTCAAACAGATCGTCGGCGCGGTCCAACCGCGTGCCGCCGCCGGTCAGAACCACGATACCGTCGGCCTTGGGCACTTCGGCC
>CAYWWT010000049.1:0-13260 GCA_964461855.1 uncultured Rhizobium sp.
CGTCGCTGGTAAGCCCGACCTTGGCGAGCTTTTCGATGGCAATGTCTTTCGCCTTGGGCCGCGCCACGCCATGGCCCTGGATCAAACCGAAGGCGACATTCTCCCAAACCGGCAGACTGTCGAACAGCGCCCCGCCCTGGAACAGCATGCCGAACTTCTTCATCAGGGGATCGCGCGCCGCGCCCTTCAGGCGCGTCACGTCCTGGCCGTCGATTTTGATCGTGCCTTCGTCCGGGGTGAGGATGCCCAGAATGGATTTGATGGTGACGGATTTGCCGGTGCCCGACCCGCCGATGATCACGGTCGAGGATTGCTTCTCGATGGAAAGATCGACGCCATCCAGCACGACCTTGGGCCCGAAACGCTTCTTTATGCCGGTGAGTTCTATTTTGGCGGTCATGTGTGGAACAGGACGGCTGTGAGGACGAAATCGGCGGCCAGGATCAGGATGCTGGATGCGACCACGGCGTTGGTGGTGGCCGCGCCGACGCCCTGCGCGCCGCCCTTCGAGAAGAAGCCGTTATAGCAACCCATGATCGCGATAATGAATCCGAACACCGCCGCCTTGATCAAGCCTGAGGTGATGTCGTCGCTCTTGGCGAAATCCACCGTATTCTTGAGATAGATCGAGCCGGTGAAGCCGAGGTTATAAGTCGAAACGAGATAACCGCCCAAGACGCCGATCGAGTCGCCAACCGCGGTCAGGACCGGCAGCGAGATCACCGCCGCCAAGAGGCGTGGCACCACCAGATATTTGATCGGATTGGTGGCGAGCGTGGTCAGTGCGTCGATCTGCTCGGTCACTTTCATGGTGCCCAGCTCGGCGGCAATCGCCGCGGCGACGCGCCCGGCCACCATCAGGCCTGCGATCACCGGACCCAGTTCGCGGGTGATGCCCAGAACGACGATCTGCGGCACGATGGCTTCGGCGCCGTAACGGTTGCCGCCCAGATAAATCTGCAGCGCCAGCACCGCGCCGGTCGAAAGCGCCGTCAATCCCACCACCGGCAGCGAAAAATAACCGATCCGCATGATCTGCTGACCCAGCAGGCGGCCGTAGAAAGGCGCGCTGAAAATCGCGGCCAGGGTTTGCCCGGTGAAGCGGGTTACCCGCCCGATCTGGGCAAGCAAAATGAGAACGGCGCGGCCGATAGCGGCGAAGAAATTCATGCGGCGGCTTCGGCGTAGTGGCGCGGCATCTTCAGTCCCGTAAGAATTTCATAAGCGTTGGTGCCGGCAAGCGCCGCCACTTCTTCCAGCATCACATGGTCGCCCAGAAATTCCACCTCGTCTCCCACTTTCAGCCCCGCCAGATCGGTCACATCCAGCGCGGTCATGTCCATCGAAACGCGCCCGGCGAAATTCGCCCGTCCGCCCGCCGCGAAAGCCACGCCCTTGCCGGAAAGGCTGCGCGGAATGCCGCCGGCATATCCCAGCGCCACCGTGGCGATCAAACTGGGCCGCCTGGCGCGGAACGTGGCTGCGTAGCCAACGCTTTCCCCCTTGTCAATTCGCCGCAGTTGGAGCACGCGCGCGATCGCCACGGCCACGGTTTTCAGGGGTTTTTCGCCTTCCAGGCAAGCGCCGCCATAGAGCCCGATCCCCGCCCGGACCAAATCGAAATGATAGGGCTTGCCGAGAAAGGCGCCCCCGGAGGCCGCAAGGCTGGCGGGCGCAGGCGGCAGCATGGCGAGCGCGATGCGAAAGCGCGACAATTGCTGCGCATTCATCGCATGGCCGGCTTCGTCGCCACGGGCCAGATGGCTCATCAGCAGAACAAGATTGATGTTCTTCAGCCGCGTCTTCCATTCCGCTGCGAGAAGCGAAAGCTCTTCGCCGGACAATCCCAGCCGGTTCATGCCGGTATCGATATGGATCGCTGCATCCAGGCTGAGACGCGAAGCGCCGGCTGCCGCATTCCACCCCGCAATGTCGGCGAGCGTATTCAGCACGGGAGTGAGACGATGCGCGATCAGCGCCGGAACAGCGTCGGAAGGCGCGCCGTCGAGCACGAAGATCCGCGGCGCAGCGCCCACCGCGCGGCGCAATGCCACCCCCTCCTCCAGGCGTGCGACAAAAAATGTATCGCACCCGGCAGCAGCAAGCGCAGGGCCTGTAAAGTCAGCGCCCAGACCATATCCATCGGCCTTGACCACACCGGCCACTGCGGCGGGACCGGCCTGCCGCTGGAATGTCCTGTAATTGTCGGTCAGCGCCCCCAGCCGGACGGTCAGGGTATGGGCTTGGAAATCGGCGTCCCTCATGGCGGGACAATGCCCGCCCCCCGCGCGGCCGTCCAGTTGCCGAAACTCAATTGGTGGGAATGCCGATTCCCACCATCGGCGTGTTCTGGACGCAGGGAATGTTCAGCATGATGTTGCAGCCGGGCGCCTGCTGCATCTGGCGGCGCATGGCATCGGCGCCCGACAATTTGGGCACCGGCGGCGGCGCAAACCGCGATTGCGCATTGGCCTCCAGAACGATGGTGCCGTTGGGCAGCTTGCGCGCCACCCAGGGCTCGCGCTTGCAGCGGGCGCGCTCGGCCTGGGTGAGATTCTCGAAATTCTCCGCGCCGCAGGACAGGGCTTCGCCAATCGCCTTCAGGATGTCGGCCGGCGTCTTGGGCACCGCCAGATCTGGATTATCCGGCGGCACCACGATCACCGGCGCCGTGTTGATCGTCGGTTCTTTGGCGGTGGGGACTTGCGGCTTGATCAGGCGCACCGGCGGCGCCGGCATGGCCGGAAATTTGGTGAGGTCCAGGATGGTTTCGAGCTCACGGTGCCGCAACGTCAGGCGGGCTTCGCGATATTGGCTCAGGACAAAGAGCGAAAGCAGCACGACATGAACCAGCGCCACCAGCACCCAGGCAAAGGTGCGGCGAAGCAGCAGCCGCCGTTCTTCCTGCATGGGCAGCCGCGCGGGCCGGTTCCCGTAAAAAGCCAAAGCGTGATCGGTCAAAAGCAGAATTTCCTGGGCTTGCTGCCGAAGACGTCAGTCTACACGATATAATGCTCTGTCGCGCCCCCGCCAAACGAAGGGGTTTCCCAAGGAGCGGCACGCGTTGCATAAACATGTATGGACATTTACCTCATCAACCTGGCCCGGCGGCCCGACAGGCTTGCCACAATGGAAATCCAGGCGCGCGCGCTCGGCCTTGACCTGACGCGCCTGGATGCGGTGGACGCCAGGCAGGTCGAACCGGAAATTCTGGACCGCTGGTTCGCGGCTGACGGCCCGTTGGGCGAAATCCCGCGCGGCGACAAATGCTGTTCCCTCTCCCACCGCGCCGCGTGGGAAAAATTGGTTGCCAGCGGGGCGGCCTATGCTGCGATCCTGGAAGACGATGTGGTTTTGCGTCCGGGTGCGCGTTTCGCGTTGGGGGACGCGGGATGGATTCCTCCATCCATCGATCTTATCAAGCTGGAACATTACGGGCCGGCAGGCCAAAGCGTGCTGCTCTCGGACATGGCCGATGTCGGATCGGGCTTCCGCATCGGGCGCATGCGCTCGCGCCATACCGGCGCGGCAGCCTATATTCTTTCGCGGCGGGCGGCGGAAATACTCCTCGCCCTGCCCCGGTTCGACCTCCCCGTGGACCATCTCCTGTTCAATCCCAACAATTCGAAACTCTTCGCCAGGCTCGGTCCCTGGCAGATGTTGCCGGTGGTGGCGCGGCAGCAGGATTTCGTGGGCGACAAGTCCGACATTGAGGGCTGGCGGGTGGGTTTGCGCAAATTCGACCTGACCTATGCCAGGCGCGAACTGGTCCGTTTCGGCTACGACCTGAAATTGCTCCCGGGCCAGCTTGCCCTGCTGGCCGCGGGCCGTGCCAAATTCGTTCGCGTCGGGTCCTAGGTGTCGGTGACCAGATTGCTGAATCGCGTGAAGCGGTCGTCGAAATAAAGATCGATCTTGTTGGTGGCGCCATGACGGTGTTTTTCCACCAGCACTTCGGAGCGGCGATGCGCCCGCTCGCATTTTTCCAGCCATTTGGCGTGATCGGCGGACGACGGATCGGGCTCGCGCGATTTCAAATAATATTCTTCACGATAAACGAACATCACCACGTCGGCGTCCTGTTCGATCGAGCCCGATTCGCGCAAATCCGACAGAACCGGGCGCTTGTCGTCGCGGGAGTCCACGCTTCGGGAGAGCTGCGACAGGGCCATCACCGGCAGGTCCAGATCCTTGGCCAGGACCTTTAGCGACTTCGAAATCTCGGTCAGCTCCTGCACCCGGTTTTCGGGCCGGCCCGACGAGGAAACGATTTGCAGATGGTCGATGATCACGCAGCCGATATTCTTTTCCCGCTTCATGCGCCGGGCGCGGGCTGAAATCTGAGCAATGGAAATGCCGCCGGTGTCGTCGATATAAAGCGGCAGGCTGGAAAGATCCTGCATGGAGAGAACGAATTTCTCCCACTCATTCTCGGCGAAGCGGCCGTTGCGGATTTTCCACATCTCGATCTCGGTCTGCTCCGAGAGAATACGGCCGGACAATTGCTGCGCCGCCATTTCCAGCGAGAAGAACAGAACCGGCGCGCCGCGCGGTACTTCCGCGCCCGCCTCGATATCCTGGGAATAGGCGCGGGCGATGTTGAAGGCCATGTTGGTGGCGAGCGACGTCTTTCCCATGCCGGGGCGTCCGGCAAGAATGATGAGATCGGAGGGCTGCAATCCGCCCAGAAGGGAGTCGATGTCGGTAAAACCGGTGACCAGACCCGAAATGCGGCCGCCGCGGGCCTGCGCTTTTTCCGCCAGTTCGACGGTGCGACGCAGGCTTTCGGAGAAATCGATCGGCCCCTGCCCGTATTTCGCGCTTTCGCTGATATTATAAAGCGCCTTCTCGGCCTCTTCGATCTGGTCCTGAGGCCCCTTGTCGGCCGGCGCTTCATAGGCGGAATTGACGATATCCTCGCCGATCCGGATCAGGTTCCGGCGCACCGCCAGATCGTGCAGAATCTTGGCCAGATCGCGCACATTGGGCATGGCGGGCGCGGCCTGCGCCAAGCCTGCCAGATAGGCCGTGCCGCCTACCTCGATCAATCCGGGATCGGCCTTCATGGCCGCATGCAAGGTCAGCGGCGTGAGCACGAAACTGCCGCGCTCCACCGCCAGGCTCATGGTCTCGAAGATCCGCGCATGCAGCGGATCGTAGAAATCTTCCGTCTTAAGCAGCGTACTGACGCGCTCGAGCGCTTGATTGTCGACCAGAATCGCGCCGAGCAGCGCCTGCTCGACTTCGACATCATAGGGGACGTGGCGATAAGCTTCCTGTTCCATCAGCGCTCGGATTTCGCGGGATGTGCAATCAACCGGGCGAGCAGCAATGGGGCAAGCGTGTTTTCAACTCGCACACAGCTTCGAAAATCTCGGTGGCGCGACGATCTATCCCTAGTAGCGTTCGGGCAACCGTAACCACGATCTGGGAAAGACAGCACCACCTGGAAAGCAAGCATCTTAGGTTGGGAAGGCAGTTATTCGGCGGCGACGCTCGCCAGCCTGAGCGCGCCGCCGGCACGCCACCCACGCAAAGCCTCGACCAGTTCGAAATCGCGGGCATAGATCCTCTCGATCCGGCGTTTCTGGCCGGACGAGAGGTTCAGGGGATTGCGGATCGAAGGATTGAGCCAAGGCAGCGTATCCACGCCATGCCCCTTCAGATAGGCGAGCAAAGCTTCGTCGTCGCGGCCATACAGGAAAAGCCGCTTCACCAGGATTTCACCCGTAGCCAGGTCGGTGACGAACCAGCTTTGCGGCCGCATCACGAAATCGAGTGAAAGATCGTCCCGCTCCTCGATAAAGGAGAGATAGTCGTCCATGCTCCGCAGATGGGCGGTCTGCCGCGCGAACACATCGCTCAGCTTGCAGATATCGGTTCCACCGGTCCGCACAAAGGCATAGGCCGAAGCAACGCGATCGAAGGGATCTCTTAGCAGCGCGAAAGAATCGGCCTTTTCCCAAAAAACTGGAGCCACGGTCTTGTAATAGCGGATGCTGTGATGACGCGTGCATTTCGGGCCATAAAGCGCCCGCGCGATCGAAGTGCCGGCAACACGGGGGACGTGCACGAAAATCAGATTGCGCCGCCGCATTTCCGCGTCGATGCGCCAGTGGAAAAGACGCATTGCCCGCGGCGCCACTCCGCAGAATTTGTCATAGACGTCTTCTTCATAGAAGGCGCCAAACAGTGCTCGGTGAATCGTTTTGGAATCAAGCCGGCGCCGACGAATTTTCTGATCGAATAGTTTCATTACAATCCGTTCAAAATACGCGATGCAAGGTGAAGTATCTCGGTGCGTTGCTTCTTCACCGAACTGTGCAAGTTTGTCGTAAAACATACTCAAGACAGTCGGCCGCAATAAGCTGATAAGAAACTCAGCCTTTTTAATGTCAACGGCAGCAACGATTTCGCAATGTTGACGGCACGTGCTTACGCAAGCATAGCTTACGAACAGCCGCCTTTCGGAAGCTTTCAGTGCGAATGTGACTCTACGCGCGGGTGATCTTCCGGCGCACAGTCGCGATTCTTGGAGAGCTTCAGCGCTGCTTCCAGGTCGTGCGCAAAATCACGAAATGCGCGCTGCCTCTCATGTTCGTCCGGCATCCGCAGGAGATAGGAGGGATGTACGGTGATGAAGCCGCATCTGCCCTCGAAATCCGCTCGCCCGCGATTTTTGCCCACCGGCAGAGCCTTTCCTTTCAGCGCCAACACCGCCGTCGCGCCCAGCGCCACGACAACCCGGGGGCGCACCAGATCGAGTTCCTTTTGCAACCACCAGCGATAATTCACCTCACCCGCATTCGGCTTGGCATGAAGACGGCGCTTGCCGCGCTGCTCGAATTTGAAATGCTTGACCGCGTTGGTGATGTAGACCTGGCTGCGTTCGATGCCCGCTTCCGCCAGCGCACGATCCAGCAGCTTTCCCGCCGGCCCGACAAAGGGGCGGCCTTCGATATCCTCCACATCCCCCGGCTGTTCGCCCACCAGCATCAAGCTGGGATGCAGAGGCCCCTCTCCCAAGACCGCACGCGTCCCGCCTTTCACCATGGGTGCCGCTTCCACGATCAGGCGATTGAGCGCAGCCAAGGAACGCGGCGCCTGATCCCGCATCCGTTCAACCGCCTTCACCGGATCGCGCTTGCGCGGCATTTGTGTTTCTCGTTGCACCATCTGCCTAACGCGTGAGGGCGCCTGGCGGATCAATTCCAGGATGGATTTTGCTTCCGGCAGGTTGCGCCAGTATTTCTTCGCCATGTAGCTGCGCATCAAATCCGGGTTGAGCCGGGCGGGATTGAAAGTGCTTTCGTAATAGCGCCGCCAGCCATCCTCAAACACATCGTCAGGGGCAGCATCCCCGGCCTCTGCCGGCGGCCCGACCGTCAATCGCGTCCGGTCCCAGTGCAGGGAGCCTTTGGGTGTCAATATCGCCCAATCAAGGCTGGTGAACCGCTCCACGAAAAAGCCCGCGCTTGCCTCGACGATAAAATGCGCAGGCTCAAACCAGCTGATGAAACGCTCGTCACCTTGCCGCTCGACTTTCCGGAACCGGACAAAAGCATGCATCTTATGAAGGTCACGCCGGACGCTTTTCTCCATGCGCTCCAGCCGATAAATCAGCGGATCGCTGTGGACTTCGCATAGATGCGTCTCGCCA
The DNA here is from genome assembly GCA_964461855.1 of uncultured Rhizobium sp. Lineage (GTDB taxonomy): Bacteria > Pseudomonadota > Alphaproteobacteria > Micropepsales > Micropepsaceae > Rhizomicrobium. Next base: position 7,661 of record CAYWWT010000049.1, read on the forward strand.
TGTGTGAAACGCCATATCAATTCATAAAGAAGCGCAAAGCGCTCCGGGTCGCTATGACAGACGATATGTGAAACCATATCGGATACTGCCCGGGACAAAGTCAGCGGTGAATCATCTTCTGGCTGCACCTGGGCAAAGAGACCTGCCGCGTCACTCCAAAAGATCGCGCCGGGTTCGATCTTCCGGGCAACCAGCCACCGGACGGCCAGCCGAAAACCATTAAGGTCCGCTCCCGGCTTCAGGCAAACCGTCAGGGTCATGCGAACAAGTCCGGTTGCGCCGGCGCCACATGCCGCCGCAGGTCGGCTCGGTCCGTCAATCGCGTGGGCCTGTGATCGTCCGTGACAAGGAACGGCCGTGCCCGCTTCAGGCCCAACGTCAGCCGTGCAAGGTCCGCTATCCTGAGCCGCACATGCCTGCGTGCTTCGATCATTTTGTCCACCGCGCGCACGCCAAGACCTGGAACCCGCAACAGCAACTCGCGTGGCGCAGTATTGATGTCGATGGGAAAATCGGCGCGATGCTTCAACGCCCAGGCAAGCTTGGGATCGATGGCGAGATCGAGCATTCCCGCTTCTCCGCCGGCAACGATTTCGTCTACACCGAAGCCATAATAGCGCAACAGCCAGTCCGCCTGATAAAGCCGGTTTTCCCGCATCAGCGGCGGCGCCTTCGATGGCAGGACGCTGGAGGCTTCAGGAATGGGGCTGAAGGCGGAGTAATAAACACGGCGCAATTTATAGTGGTCATACATTCGCACACTTGCGGCGAGCACCGACGCATCCGTACCCTCGTCCGCGCCCACAATCACTTGTGTACTTTGGCCGGACGGCGCAAAGCGCCGTTTTTCTTCTTTGGCTTCAATGATGCGCTCCGACATCTGCCCCATTGCCGTGTGGATGGTGCCGGCATTTTTCTCCGGCGCCAGCCGCGCCAGGCTTGCCGCTTCAGGCAATTCCAGATTGATGGAGAGCCGATCGGCGAAAAGTCCCGCTTGTTCGATCAGCCAGGGACTGGCTTCGGGAATGGTTTTCAGATGGATGTATCCGGCAAAGCCATGGGTCTGGCGCAGGGTCCGCGCCACGCGCATCAATTCTTCCATCGTGTGATCCGGTGTCTTGATGATACCGGACGAAAGGAACAGGCCTTCGATATAGTTGCGCTTGTAGAACTCCAAAGTCAGCGTGACGACTTCTTCCACCGAGAAACGCGCGCGCGCGACATTGGAAGAGCGCCGGTTGATGCAATAAGCGCAATCGAACAGGCAGTAATTCGTCAGCAGAATTTTCAGAAGCGATACGCAACGCCCATCCGGCGTATAGGCATGGCAGATTCCCGCCCCGGTCGTGGACCCGAGCCCTTTCGCACCGCCTGATCGGCGGGGCGCGCCAGATGAGGCGCAGGAGGCGTCATATTTTGCGGCATCCGCCAAAATCCCCAGCTTGGTCTTCAGCTTCTCATCCATTTGTTCACTATATGTTCCATTACGGAGACCGCAATACGGAACTCTTGTTTCTGGCCGGTTCGCACGCAGATTAAGGGGTGAGAAGGAAATCCATGGCCGCACACATCCTCGACCGTCCGGTTTGGAACGCTCTGACGACCCGACATGCCGGCCTCGCCCTGGGCTGCCGCGATATGGCGCTCCGCTATCCGCTCGATATCGAGCCCTTTGGCGCTACGCCCTCGAACACGCCTGAGCAGCTGTCGGCGTTGGGAGAACTCACACCCAAGGACACCGGCGTCGCATTGGTCGAACTCTACAAGATTCCATCGCCCGCCGGGCTGGTCGCCATGATCGAGGAACCGGTGCATCAGATGGTGGCGACGCGCATCGCGCCGCCTGAAGCCGATGATGGCGTGCTCGAATTGGGCGATGCCGACGCCGCGGAGATGCGGGCCCTTGCGGAGTTAACCCAGCCGGGCCCTTTCCATGCCCGCACGCATGAACTGGGCGGGTTCGTGGGCGTGCGCGAAAATGGCCGGCTTATCGCGATGACGGGCGAACGGATGCGCGTGCCCGGTTTCACCGAGATCAGCGCCGTCTGCACCCATCCCGATGCCCGGGGCCGCGGCCTGGCGGCAAAGCTGATGCGGATCGTGGCCCACCGGATCGTAATGCGCGGCGAAGAACTGTTCCTGCACGTCTATCCGCACAACAAGGGTGCGATCGCGGTTTACGAAAAGCTGGGCTTTCGCCATCGCGCGACCGTCCATCTGACGGTTCTGCGCCATCGCCCGCCGGACGAACGCTAGAGCGCGGCAATCAGCGCCTGGGCTGCCGCGGGATTGCGCGCCTTGGCGCCGGAAATCACGAACAGAAAAACATCGCGCGGCTTTGCCGCGGTCGCCTTGGCGACAAGCGGCAGATCCTTGGGCGCCCCGCCTTTCGACCATTCCTTCGCGCGCCCCGCCCATTGTGCGAGCTTGGGTTTGGGATAGCCCAGCTTCTCTTTTTCCTTCGTGCCCATGATGCGGGCATAGACGAAATCCGCCGTCACATCCGCGATCATGGGAAATTCGCTGTCGCCGGATGTGATGATGGCGACTTCGTGCTTGCGGCATAGCGCCACGAATTCCGTGCAGGCAAAACTGGGATGACGCACTTCCACGGCATGGCGCAGCGCGATGCCGTCCTGTTTTTCCGGCAGCAGCGACAGGAACGCGCCAAAATCTTCCGGATCGAATTTTTTGGTCGCCATGAATTGCCAGTTGATCGGGCCCAGTTTCTTTTTCAGCCGGGTGATGCCACTGCCGACGAATTTCCCGATCGACTCGCCGGCTTCCGCCAGCACGCGGCGATTGGTGGCAAAGCGAGGCCCTTTCAGGGTGAAGACGAAATCATCCGGCGTCTCGTCATGCCAGCGCGCAAAGCTTTCCGGCTTTTGCGAACCGTAATAGGTGCCGTTGACCTCGATTGCGGTGAGATGGCGGCTGGCATATTCCAGCTCGCGCTTCTGGCTGAGTCCTTTGGGATAAAAATTGTCCCGCCACTCCTCGAATACCCAGCCGCCGACTCCGATGTAAATCGTCATTTTCTGTCCTGACATCGCCCGCATGGCAGACCGGCGGAGATAGTTATGGTTTTCCGCCGCCGTCCCGGCAAGCTAGGCGTCCTGATCCTGGAGGGACCATGACGGATTTCAGCTTCGAGGTGAACAAGCCCGGCTTGCAGCATGCGCTGGACTTGATGGAACGCGATACCCAGCCACAGGCTTCGGCCCTCCCCGACCAGTTACAGGAAACCGGCACCGGTGAGACCGCCGCGCTGGATTTGCTGGCGCCCCTCGTCTTCGATGGTGCAACTCGGCTCGACCTGCCGCATGCCTTCGCCCATATGGATCCGCCCACGCCTTGGGTGAGCTGGGCCGCCGCCCTGTGGAATGCGCGCCTGAACCAAAATCTGTTGCACTCCGCCAGCGCGCCTTTTGCGCGCGCGGCGGAACGCCAAGCCATCGCCTGGCTCTCGCCCTATTTCGGCATGGAAGGCGGCCACATGACGCCCGGATCCACCATGGCCAACCTCACCGCATTGTGGGCGGCGCGCGAACGCACCGGCGCCCGCCGTGTCATCGCCTCCGAAGCCGCGCATCTCAGCATTCCCAAGGCAGCCAACATTTTGGGCCTGTCTTTCGAAAGCATTCCCGCCGATGCCGCGCAGCGTCTCGATGCGTCCAAGCTGACCGGTGATCTGTCGGATGCGATCCTGGTTCTCACCGCCGGCACCACCAGCGCGGGGGCCATCGATCCGCTCGCGCTTTGCGGGCGCGCCGCCTGGACCCATGTCGATGCCGCCTGGGCCGGGCCGCTGGTTTTTTCTGAAGCGCACAAGGCGAAGCTTCAAGGTCTCTCGGATGCGGATTCCGTCGCGGTGTCGGCACACAAATGGTTTTTCCAGCCCAAGGAATCCGCTCTGGTCTTTTTCCGTGACGAAAAGGCATCGCACGACGCCATCAGTTTTGGTGGTGCCTATCTGGCCACGCCCAATGTCGGCCTGCTGGGTTCGCATGGCGCGGTCGCGATCCCGCTTCTGGCCACTTTGCTGGCCTGGGGCCGCGAAGGTCTCGCCGAGCGGATCGACCGTTGCATGGAAAACGCGGGCAAGCTGGCGCGCGCCGTCGCCGGCGATTCCAGATGGCAGTTGTTTGCGCAGCCCGAAACCGGAGTGGTTCTATTCCGCCCCGTCACCGGCGAATGCGCGGCGGCACTGGCGCGGCTCCCCTCAGGCCTGGCCTCCACGACCAGGATCGCAGGCGACACCTGGCTGCGATGTGTCGCCGCCAATCCGAACGTCGATATCGGCCGCGTGCTGGATGCGGTGGCGCGTGCCGTCTAGCGGCCCACCACATCCACCGGCTTGGGTTCGTCGGGGCTGAGCCAGCGATAGACAAAGCCGGCCAACGCACCGCCCAAAAGGGGCGCCACCCAGAACAGCCATAACTGATCCAGCGCCCAGCCGCCCGCGAACAAAGCGGGGGCGGTGGATCGCGCCGGATTGACCGATGTGTTGGTCACCGGAATCGAGATCAGGTGGATCAAGGTCAGGCACAGGCCGATGGAAATCGGTGCAAATCCGGCGGGCGCACGGCCATGGGTCGATCCCAGAATGACAAACAGGAACGCGAAGGTCATCACGATCTCGCACACCAGCGCGGGAACCAGGCCATAACCGCCCGGCGAATGCTGGCCGTAACCATTGCTGGCAAAACCGGCATGAACGTCGAAGCCGGTCTGGCCGCTGGCGATGACATAAAGGATGGCAGCACCTGCGAGGCCGCCCGCGACCTGGGCGATGATATAGCCGGGCAAATCGCCGGCCGGGAAACGCCCGCCCGCCCAAAGCCCGACCGAGACGGCCGGGTTGAGATGGCAGCCCGAGACATGGCCGATGGCGAAGGCCATCGTCAGAACGGTCAGGCCGAATGCTAAGGCCACGCCGACAAAACCGATACCCAGTCCCGGAAACGCAGCGGCGAGCACCGCCGCGCCGCAACCACCCAACACAAGCCATGCCGTGCCGATAAACTCGGCCGTCAGTTTGCGCATCATGCGTGATCCCCTCGCGATTGCACGCGGGGAGTGTAGGCGCGGTTTCGTACAAAAATCTAGCGCGCCAGAAGCTTTTCGAATTCCTCGGGCCGGAAGCCGGCCAGAATCTCGCTGCCTTTTTCCAGCACCGGCCGCTTGATCATCGAAGGCTGGGCCAGCATCAGCGCAATGGCCTTCTTTTCGTTGAGGCCCAGCTTGTCGGCCTCCGGCAATTTGCGGAAGGTGGTGCCGGCGCGGTTGAGCAGCGCTTCCCAACCCAATGCTCCAGTCCAGCGCTCGAGATGCGCTTTATCTATGCCCAGATTTTTATAGTCATGAAATTCGTAAGCGATCTCGTGCGCATCCAGCCAGGCGCGCGCCTTCTTCATTGTGTCGCAATTCTTGATTCCATACAGCGCGATCATTGCCCCGCCCGCTCGATGCCCGTCTCTCGTTATCGGCGCGGCCCATTTCGATCAAGATCGCGAGCACTCTGCAGGTGTGGGCAACATTGTCGGTGCGGGCGGCGCAGGTAACCGGCCCGGTGGCTAGGACACCGGGCCGGGTCTGCG
>CAYWWT010000050.1:0-8338 GCA_964461855.1 uncultured Rhizobium sp.
AACACTGCAGTGCAGAAACTGACTCACTGTTCGACTGAAGTGTCCGCGTCAGGCAGATTCATGCGGAATCTTTCTTCTGCAATCGCATCATAGGTATCTCCAAACTCGTCGTCCGCGGCTTTCCTGTATGGGTGAGCAGCGATAGATAATAAAGCATCAGCCCGCCGCTCCCCTCAGCGCGTCGACGATCACCGCCATGCGGCTGCCCAGCGAGCCCTTGACCAGCACGGTGTCGCCGCTCTTCACCGCCGCCATCAGCTTGGGCGCGAGCGCGGCGGAATCCTCCGCATAGGCGCCCCGGCGCGCGGGCGGCAGCGCATCCCACAGCGCTTTCATCTGACGGCCGGAGGCAAAAACCAGATCGGCCTTTGCGGTGGCGATGGGTTCGACCAAAGCTGCATGCAGGGCAGGACCGCCCTCGCCCATCTCCAACATATCGCCCAGCACCGCCAGCTTGCGCCCGGGCGCATTGCCCAGCAGCGCCAACGCCGCCACCATCGATGCCGGATTGGCATTATAGCTTTCGTCGATCACTTGAATGCCGTTGGCGTCAAAGCGCGCGCCGCGCCCTTTAAGCGCCGCAAAATTCTTCAGCGCCGCAGCCGCATTCAGCACATCGCCATCGGCCAGCGCGACCATGGCGAGTGCCGCCACCACATTGCGTGCGATATGTTCACCCGGCGCGCCCACCAGGCAATCGACGGCACGGCCCAGGATATCGGCCTTCACCCGCATGCCGTCGCCATCCGGTACGAACGACAGAAGACGGGCTTCGCCGGTCGTGCCGAAGCGCACCAAGCGGCCGACCTGCACTTGCGCGGCGCGCACGGCCAAGCGGTCTGCGTAAGGCGAATCCGAGGGGATCAAGGCCGCACCGCCCGGCACCAACCCTTCGAAGATTTCCGACTTGGCATCCGCGATGGCTTCGCAGGAACCGAAAAACTCCAGATGCGCCGCCGCGATGGTGGTGATCAGCGCCACATGCGGGCGCACGAAGGAGACCAGATTGCGGATTTCGCCCGCATGATTCATGCCGATCTCGAACACGCCATATTCGGCGTCGCGCGGCAGCGAAGCCAGGCTGAGCGGCACGCCCCAATGATTGTTGTAGGACGCAGCCGAGGCATGGGTGCGGCCCAGCGCATTGCAGCAGAGCCGCAGGATTTCCTTGGTCGTGGTTTTTCCGGCACTGCCCGTAACCGCCAGGATCTTGGCGCTGCTCCGCGCCCGCGCCGCACGCGCCAGGTCTTCCAGACCGCGCTGGGTGTCCGCGACGGACAGCAAGGGTCCCTTGGCATTTTCCACCGGACGGCTGACCAGGGCAGCGCCGGCCTTGGCTGCGAAAGCCGCGCCGACGAAATCATGACCGTCGCGCGCACCCTTCAGCGCCACGAACAGGTCGCCTTCCTTGATCGTGCGGGTGTCGATGGAAAGCCCACGCACGGCAAAATCCGCGCTGGCACGGCCCAACGTCGCAGCTTCCGCTTCGGGGCGCGTCCACAGCGTCATGCCGCGCGACCTCCCAACGCCAGGGCCGCCTTTACCGCTTCCTCGCGATCGGAAAAGGGCCGCACATCGCTGCCGACATACTGGCCCGTCTCATGGCCCTTGCCGGCAAGAACCAGCACATCGCCCGCCTGTAGCGAGCCGATGGCGGCGCGGATCGCTTCAGCGCGGTCGCCGACTTCACGGGCGCGCGGCGCGGTGGCCAAAATCTCTTTGCGGATCAACGCGGGATCCTCGCTTCTGGGATTGTCGTCGGTGACGATGACCTCATCGGCCAGCGCGGCGGCAATCTGGCCCATCAAGGGACGCTTGCCCTTGTCGCGGTCGCCGCCGCAACCGAACATCACATGCAGCCGGGCGGCCGTGTGAGGCCGCAGCGCCTGAAGCACTTTTTCCAGGGAATCCGGCGTATGCGCATAATCGACATAGATCGGTGCGCCGCTGACCGAAAACGCCACTTTTTCCATACGGCCGGGCGCACCTTTCAGATGCGCCAGCGCGGCAAAGACTTTTTCAGCGGAGGCACCCAGGCCGATCGCCAATCCGGCGGCGACCAGAGCGTTGGAAGCCTGAAAGGCGCCCGCCAGCGGCAACGACACCGTATATGTCTGTCCATCATGAACGATGCCCAGCTGCTGGGCATCGCCCCTGCTCTGGCGGGACTTGAGACGGATGGTCTTTCCGGTCTCTCCCACTGTGACAAGTCTCAAGCCACGCTTTTCCGCTGCGGCGACAAAGTCCCCGGCATGGTCCGCGTCGCAATTCACCACCGCAACCCCGCCCGCCGACACCACCTCGTTGAAGAGACGCAGCTTGGCCGCGAGATAGTCCTGAAAGGTGGCGTGGTAATCCATGTGATCGCGCGTGATGTTGGTGAAAGCCGCGGCCGCCACCGCCACGCCATCCAGACGATACTGATCCAGGCCATGGCTGGAGGCTTCGATGGCGAGATGCTCGGCACCATCGCGTTTGAGTTGCGCCAGGAGCTGATGGATCTCCACCGGATCGGGCGTGGTATGATGGAGCGGCATCTCGCCCTTCGGCCCGACCACACCCACGGTGCCCAGGCTCGCGGCCTTTTCGCCAAGCTGGGTCCAGATTTCCCGCAGGAAAGCGACCACCGAAGACTTGCCCTTGGTGCCGGTGACGGCGGCAACGGTGTCGGGCTGCGCTCCGTAAAAGGCTGCCGCCATCTTGGCCAGGCGCAGACGCGGATTTTCGTCGGCGATGAAAGCGATACCCAGGGCCGCCGCATCGGCCGCCATTTCCGGCCGCGCCAGCACCGCGCTGGCGCCGCGCGCCACCGCATCCGGCAGAAAGCGCGCGCCGTCCGTCTTGCTCCCGGGCAAGGCCGCGAACAGATAGCCGGCTTCAACCTTGCGGCTGTCGCTTGTCAGTCCCGTGAAATCCTTCGCCGCCACCATGGCGTATTATCTTTCTTGTCCGCCACATTCGCATCCGAATGGGGCGCCATTATGAATTTCCGTTCGCCACCAATGTCGGCGGCGCCGTGTTCGGAACGCCCAGAAGCGGTGCGATGCGCGCGATCACCCGGGCAGCGAGCGGCGCGGCGGTATAACCTGCAAGCGCGAAGCCGCCCGTGGCCTTGATGCCATGCGGCTGGTCCATCAGCACAAAAACGATGTAGCGGGGATTTTCGATCGGGAAAGCCGCGAAGAAAGACGTGCGCAGTGCGTGCGGAATATAGCGGCCATGCTCGCCCGGCACCTGGGCCGATCCGGTCTTGCCGCCTACGTCATAGCCTGGGACGTCGGCATTCCTGCCGGTGCCGTCGGTTACGACATAGCGCAACAGATCGCGCATCTTCTGGCTGGTCTCAGGCCGGATCAGTTGGGCGCCGCGCCGGTCGGCGTCGGTCTTGATGAAGGTGGGCGTGATTTCCCGTCCGCCATTGACGATGGTGGCCGCCGACGTCGCGAAACGCAGCGGGCTGACCGAGATACCCTGCCCGAATGCGACGGTAGCGGTTTCGATAGCGCCCCAGTTGGAGGGGTAAAGCGCCTGGCGATGTTCCGGCAAATCCGTCTTGACCGGCGACAACAAGCCCAGATGCGCCAGGAACTGCTTCTGCCGCACGCCACCCGAGCGCAGCGCAATCTGCGAAGTCCCGATGTTTGAAGACTGGGCCAGAATATCGCGCGCCGCCAAGGTCGCGGGCATGCGCTCGGCTTCATGGATGGTGTGCTTGCCGATCTTGAAGCCCTGACCGATCGAGAACACCTCGTCCATATTCGTGGTGTGATCTTCGAACGCCAATGCGAAGGAGAAAATCTTGAACACCGAGCCCAGTTCGTAAACGTCCTGGGACATGATGTTGCGCATCGTGTCTTCGCCGTTCAGGCCGCGCGCGTTGGGATCGAAATTCGGCAGTGACGCCATCGCCAGCACTTCGCCGGTATTCACGTCCATCACCAGACCGCCCGCGGCGTGGGCGCTGAACGTCGCGCGCTGAGCCGCAAGTTCGTGGGCGAGGATGAACTGCACCCGCATGTCGATCGATGTCGTAACGGGCTCGCCGTCGCTGGAAGCGCGGATGCGTTTCTGCAGCCCCAACTCCAGGCCCGAGACGCCGTTATTGTCGGGATCGGTCACGCCCAGAATCTGGGCCGCATCACGGCCGTCGGGGTAATAACGCTTGAGACCCGGCTCGAATTCCAGCCCCGGCAATCCCAACCGCATCACACGGCTTTCGACCATCGGGGTGACCTGGCGCGCGATCAGCACATAAGGATGCTTCGCCGTGGTAAAGGCGCTGCGCAGCCGATTTTCACTCGTCCCGGTCGCGGCGGCGAGATCATGGGCCGCCTGGTTCTTGTCCCAAAAGACATGCGGGCGGGCATAGAGGTCCTTGACCGGAATGTCGCGCGCCAGCAATTCGCCGTTGCGATCGACGAGATCGGCGCGGGCGGCAACCGTACGGCTTTCATATCCCGCATGGCCCGACCCTCGCAGAAGGCTGACATCGACAAGGCGCAGGCCCACCAGCGCGAAAGCGGCAACGCAAAAGACCGCCCCGATAACGATACGCCGCTGGAAGATGCCCGGAACATCCGCCATGGATTTCTAGAATCCCGAACGTACGGAAATGGCTTGCGGAGACAAGGTCGGCCGCACCGCGGCGCCGGCAGATTGCGGCACGACGGCATTGGCGTTGCGCACCGGCGAATTGTTCAGCGGCGCGTCGCCGCGGCGGGGCAGAAGCTCGAAGGACGACAGCTGCGCCGAGGTCGTATCGCTCATGCCGTTGCGCACGGCCAGGGCCTGGATGCGCGCCGGACCGGCAACCCGCGCCCATTCGGTCTGCAACACGCCGATGGTATTGTGGGCCTCGCGAATCTGATGGTTGGTCTTGGTCAATTCCATCTGGGTGACACGGGTGCGTTCCGAGACATGATAGAGGCCTAGTATCGCAAGGCCCATCAAAGCGACGCAGAAGAAATTCAGCACACGGATCATTGTCATGCCTCCTTCAAGCGGCCAGCCGCTCGGCAATCCGCAATTTGGCGGACCGGGCGCGGGGGTTGTTTGCGATTTCATCCTCAGATGGTGTCTGGGGACGGTTGGTGAGAAGCCGGAAATGTGCGCGGGGCGCCTCGCCCGCATCGGGGGCATGGCGCGAGGCACGCGGGCGCGTGTCGCTGTTGCCCGCCAGGAATTGCTTGACGATGCGGTCTTCCAGGCTGTGGAACGACACCACCGCAAGGCGGCCGCGCGGCGCCAGAATCCTGAGCGCCGCGTCCAGCCCGCGCTCCAATTCGCCCAGCTCGTCATTCACATGGATGCGCAGGGCCTGGAAGGTGCGGGTGGCGGGATGGATGGCATGGCGCAGCGCTGCGGGGCCTTGCGCCTCCGACACGATCTTCGCCAATTCGGCCGTCGTGGCGACGGGCCGGGCCGCGATGATCGCGCGGGCGATACGACGCGCATTCTTCTCTTCGCCGTAGCGGGAAATGATCTGGGACAGCGTGCGCTCATCCGCACTGTTGACGACATCGGCAGCGCTTTCGCCCGAAAGGCTCATGCGCATATCCAGGGGACCGTCCTCGCGGAAGGAAAAGCCCCGCTCCGGCGTGTCGAACTGGAAGGACGAAACACCCAGGTCCAGCACCACGCCATCGCTCGCTTCGGCGAACGCATCCATGCGCGAGAACTCGCCTTCGACCAAGGTCAGACGGCCGGCGAACTGTTCCACCAGCTTGCGGCCGCGCGCGATCGCTTCGGGATCGCGGTCGATTCCCAGCACGCGGCAATCGGCGGCTTCCAGAATAGCGCGCGTATAACCGCCGCCGCCGAAGGTCCCGTCGACATAGCGCGCGCCGTCGCGCGGCTTCAGGGCAGCTAGAACTTCATTCAGCATCACCGGCAAATGTCCGCTCACGCGTCACCGCCTTGCGCGGCAGCGCGCGCGCGTTCGAGCCGCGCTTTCATGCGCGCCAGCGCTTCGGCCTGGATCGGCGCATAGGTGTCGGCATCCCAGATCTGGAATTTCTGCGACAGGCCGACGAAAGCGACCTTGTCCTTCAGCTTGGCGTGTTCGATCAGCGCATCGGGCAGGCGCACGCGACCCTGCTCGTCGGCGACGAGCAGCTGGGTCTGCGAAACCACCGCAATGGCTTCGTCGTCATGGACCGGCGAGAAAAACGGATCCTGCGCCGAAAGGCGTGCATGCACGGTGTCGATCACCGTCTGGCCAAAGGCGTCGAGCGCGGCTTCGGCGAAGCTGGGGCAGACATAGACGCCTTGGGTATTCTGGGCAGCGAGAATGTGGCGGTAGGACGCGGGAATGCAGACCCGCCCCTTGCTGTCGAGCGACCCCATCACCGTCGAAATGAACGGCTGGACCAACCCGGTCATCGCCTGTCCTGCCCCCTTATCCCGGCTCACCCGGACGGCCGGTTAGTCGGCCGTTGTTCGGGCGGGGTGTTCAAACCCCTGGGATGGCATGGGATATCATGGGACAAAGCGCCACGTCAAACGAAAAGCCCATATTTTAGAGGGACTTGTCTATGTGTTACCGCCCGTCACCTCACTAGAGCTTGCGAATCCCGGAACAAAGCAAAAACACTGAAAGGTTGTGGTGAGATCAGTAAACATTGTCTTAACCACGAACGGCGTTCAGGCCCGAGCGGCGATGATTTTTTCTCATCCAACAGCAACCCGATTCGACGCCAAGCGGGCTATCGTCGCGACCACGCAAAAGGAAAGCGCGGCATGAAAATCGGATTTATCGGCCTGGGGCAGATGGGCACGGGTATCGCGACACTTCTGATTCAAGCGGGTCACACCCTGACCGTCTGGAATCGCTCACCGGAGGCGGCGAAAGCGCTCGCCCCCTTAGGCGCGGCCATCGCAAAAACGCCGGCAGAAGCGATGCAGGGCGATGTTCTGTTTTCAATGCTGGCCAGCGACCAGGCGATGCAAGCGGTCGGATTGGACGCGGATTTGCTGGAGAAAGCCGCCAAAGGCCTTCTTCATATCAATCTCGCCACCATCTCGCCGGCCTTCGCGCGTGCGCTGGCGGCGGCGCATGACAGCCGTGGCCTGGATTATGTCGCGGCGCCCGTCTTTGCCCGGCCCGATGCCGCCGCCAAAGGCCAAGCCGTCGTGGTCGCGGCGGGTGCGGACGACGCCTTTGCGCGCGCCGAACCCCTGTTGGCCCTGATCGGCCGGCGTGTCGTGCGCGTGGGCGACAAGCCCGAAATGGCGAACTTGTTCAAGATCGCAGGCAATTTCATGATCATGAGCGCGATCGAGACCTTGGGCGAAGCCTTCGCACTGCTCAGGAAAGGCGGTGTCGATCCGGCGCAATTCCTCGACACCATGACCGAGGGGCTGTTCGCGTCGCCGGTCTACAAGAATTACGGCAAGCAGATTCTCGCCGAAGCCTATGAACCCGCCGGCTTCTATCTGCACCTGGGCTTGAAAGACGCAACCTTGGTCAGGGATGCGGCGGATGATCTGAACGTGCCGATGCCGGTGCTGGCGCTGGTACGCAATCACTATGAGGAAGCGATGAAAAAAGGCTGGGGTGAAAAGGATTGGGCCTCCATCGCCGCTTTGATCGCGGAAAAGGCGGGCGTTTGAGCGGAGCCGCGAGACGAATGCCACAAACAAATAGGGCAATGCGCCTTGGCTCAAGCTTTTTTCCCCTGCATGGCGAAGCCATTGGCAGGGGAAGATGTCCGCTGGCGGGCTTGCCCGCGTGGCGGACGGATGGGGTTAAAAAAGAAAAAGTCAGACGGCCTGTAAGCCGGGTTCTGTCCATCACCGAAGTGACTGGATGACCATTCCTCTGGGATGTGTGTCGCCACACACCTCACGCGACCGACCCGGACGGCGATGCGGAAAACATCACGTGCCGTCCCTATTTGGTCTTGCTCCCGGTGGGGCTTGCCTTGCCGCCTCTGTTGCCAGGGGCGCGGTGCGCTCTTACCGCACCATTTCAACCTTGCCGCGGCCAGTCTTCCGAAGAAGACAAGCCGGTAGGCGGTATGATTTCTGTGGCGCTATCCCTGGGGTCGCCCCCGCCGGCCGTTAACCGGCACCGTCTTTCCGTGGAGCCCGGACTTTCCTCGAACAGGTTGCCCCGCCCGCGGTCACCCGGCCGTCTGACACAAGGCTTATATCTGCGAATTCAGGTCAGCGCAAAATCCACGATCGCCGCGGCATGAAGCTGCATCGTATCGTAAAGCGGCACGCCAGCATCGGCCTCGCTCACCAGCAACGGAATTTCCGTGCAGCCCAGAATGATCGCTTCGCAGCCTCGCAGAACCAAGCGATCCATCACCGCGCGATAGCGGGCACGGCTTTC
>CAYWWT010000050.1:8438-9677 GCA_964461855.1 uncultured Rhizobium sp.
TCATCGAAATCGAAAGAATAGATCAGCGCTTTGGCGGAATGAACGCCGCCCAGCCGTTGCTGCACCCGGCGGTTGATCAACTGATAATAGACCGACGAGGATTCCCAGCTCATCCCCGCCAGAAGCCCCATGGTCTTCATGCGCGTGCCCCTCTTCGCGCATCATAAAGCGCAAGCAGGCCAGACAGCAGTTCCCGGGTTTCGCGATCCGCCATGCCGTCTACGCGGGACGGCCGGAAATGCCGCTGGAATGCCGCCACGGCCTTTTGCGCGGGCGCATCGGGATCATAGCCGTAGCGGGCCAGCAGATCCGACACCGCTGCCGCACCGGGGTCTTCACCCAGCAGGGGCCACAGCCCGATTTCGGCCGCCGCGAGACGGGCCCAGGGAAACAATTCGCCGGGATCGTCTTTGCGCGCAGGTGCGACATCGCTATGGCCCAGCACGCGCCAGGGTGCGATGGCGTGACGCCGCAAAATCTCACCGCACAATTCTATCAGCGCCCCGATCTGCGCTTCGGGAAAAGCGCGATAGCCGAATTCATGGCCGGGATTGACCAGCTCGATGCCGATGGAACGCGCATTGATGTCGCGGGCGCCGGCCCAATAGGCGATGCCCGCATGCCAGGCCCGGCGCGTCTCCGGCACCATCGCATAGAGCGTTCCATCCTCGTCGATGGCGTAGTGCGCCGAGACCCGCGCGACGGGATCGCAGAGTCGCTCCAGCGCGGCGGCACCACTCGTCATGCCCGTATAGTGGATCAGCAGGATATCCACGCTCGCGCCGCCGCGATCATCGTGATTGGGCGATGGCCGCTCGACCCGCGTCATTTCAAGCCACGCTCGCCAAGAATTTTCGCATAGGCCGTGTTGATCGCGGCAAGCTTGTCATTGGCGAGCTTGACGAATTCTTCCGGCACGCCGCGGGCGATGAGCTTGTCGGGATGGTTTTCCCGTACCAGCCGGCGGTAGGTCTGGCGGATTTCGTTTTCGTCCGCGACATAGGACAGGCCCAGAATGACATAGGGGTCGGTCAATTCCGGGGCGAAGTGCGACGCGCGGATACGGCGAAATTCGTTGGGCGAGAAGCCGAAAATTTCAGCCACGCGCTCCAGAAAAGTGCTTTCGGCGGGATGAAGCACGCCGTCGCTTTTGGCGATTTCGAACAGCCCGTCGAGAATATCTTCCAGCATGGCGGGATTGCCGACGAACAGCCCCGCGATCTGTCCGGCATAGGCCTC
>CAYWWT010000050.1:9777-12933 GCA_964461855.1 uncultured Rhizobium sp.
CAGACCCGCCGCCGCACCGCTGACTTTTCCCCAGACGGACATGGCTCTGGTTTAGCCAAACCGGTGCGCCAGCGCGAGCAATTTGTCGCTCAGGCCGCGTCCACGGCGCGGGGATTGTAGTTGAGCAATGGCGCCAGCCAGCGCTCCGCTTCCGCGACGGTCCAATTCTTGCGGCGCGCGTAATCGCCCACTTGATCGCGCTCGATCTTGCCGACGCCGAAATAGCGGCTTTCGGGATGGGAATAATAGAAACCCGAAACCGAGGAACCCGGCCACATGGCATAGCTTTCCGTCAGCTTCACCCCGATCTTGTGTTCGGCATCCAGAAGCCGGAACAGGGTGGCTTTCTCACTGTGCTCCGGCTGGGCGGGATAGCCCGGCGCCGGGCGGATGCCCTGATATTTTTCCGCGATCAAATCAGTGTTTGCGAGCGACTCCTCGGCCGCATAGCCCCAATAGTCGCGGCGGACTTTTTCATGCATCCGTTCGGCAAACGCTTCCGCGAAGCGGTCCGACAATGCCCGCAGCAGGATCGCCGAATAGTCATCCTTGGCGTCTTCGAACGCCTTGATGTGCTTTTCCTCTCCTATACCGGCGGTGACGACAAAGCCGCCGATATAATCCGCTGTACCCTGAGGCGCGATGAAATCGGAAAGTGCCAAATTCGCGCGGCCCGCATCGCGCGCCATCTGCTGGCGCAAGGTGTGAAGCGTTTCGATGGGGAATTTGCGGGCCTTGTCGCCATAGACCAGGATATCGTCATCGACGGAATTGGCGGGCCAGAAGCCGATCACGGCACGCGCCGTGAGCCATTTCTCATCCACGATCTTCTTCAGCATTGCCTGCGCGTCGCTGTAGAGATCGCGCGCGGCCTTGCCGACCTTCTCGTCCTCCAGAATCTGCGGAAAAGGCCCCGCCAATTCCCAGGTCTGGAAAAACGGCCCCCAGTCGATATAGCGCGCCAGTTCGCCCAGGTCGTAATTGTCGAAAGCGCGGGTGCCGAAAAATTTCGGCGCCGGCGGGGTATAGTTCCCGAAATCCAGCTTGGCGCGATTGGCGCGGGCCTGGGCCAGAGTCAGCCGCTTGCCGCCACTGCGCTGGCTGGCGTGGTTCTTGGCGAGCGCCTCATATTCATTGCGAACCTGGGCCGCATAGCTTCCGCCATTATCCTTGGACAGCAGGCTGGACGCCACGCCCACGGCACGCGAGGCATCGGTGACATAGACGGTCTGGCCGCGGCGGTAACTGGGGTCGATCTTGACCGCGGTATGGACCCGGCTGGTGGTCGCCCCACCGATCAGAAGCGGGATGTCGAAACCCTGCCGCTCCATTTCGGACGCGACGTGCACCATTTCGTCCAGCGATGGCGTGATCAGTCCCGACAGGCCGATCATGTTGGCCTTGTGCTCGCGCGCGGCGTCCAGAATTTTCTGGGTCGGCGTCATCACGCCCAGATCGATCACTTCATAGCCGTTGCACTGGAGCACGACGCCGACAATGTTCTTGCCGATGTCATGGACATCGCCCTTCACCGTCGCCATCACGATCCGTCCGGCCGCTTCCTTCGCTGCCGACTTGTCCTGTTCCATGAAGGGAAGAAGATAAGCCACGGCCTTCTTCATCACCCGGGCGGACTTGACCACTTGGGGCAGGAACATCTTGCCCGATCCGAACAGATCGCCCACCACATTCATCCCCGCCATCAGCGGTCCTTCGATCACATGCAGCGGCCGTTCCGCCGCCCGACGGGCCTCTTCCGTATCTTCAATGATGAATGCGTCGATGCCATGCACCATGGCGTGACTGATGCGGTCGTTGACGGGAAGCGCCCGCCAGGCGGCGTCTTCCACCTCGGCCTCGGCCCCGCCGCCCCGATATTCCTTCGCCAGGTCCAGCAACCGCTCGGTGGCAACGGCGCGCCGGTTGAACCGCACATCCTCAATGCCTTCACGCAGGGGCGTGGGAATGTCCTGATAGACCGTAAGCTGGCCGGCATTGACGATGCCCATATCCATCCCCGCCTTGATGGCATGGAACAGAAAGACGCTGTGCATCGCCTCGCGCACCTTCTCGTTGCCCCGAAAGGAGAAGGAGAAATTGGAGACGCCGCCCGAAATGTGCGCATGCGGATTCTCGCGCCGGATGATCTCGGCAGCCTCCACGAACGCCTTGCCATACTCGTTATGCTCTTCCAGGCCGGTGGCGACGGCGAAGATATTGGGGTCGAAGATGATGTCTTCCGGCGGGAAGCCGACTTTATGGACCAGAATGTCGTAAGCGCGCTTGCAGATTTCGATCTTGCGCTCTTTCGTGTCGGCCTGTCCGACCTCGTCAAAGGCCATTACCACCACAGCGGCACCGAAGCGCAACACCTCACGGGCATGTTCGACGAACGCCTCTTCGCCTTCCTTCAATGAGATGGAATTGACGATGGCCTTGCCCTGGCAGCATTTCAGCCCCGCCTGGATCACGCTCCATTTGGAGCTGTCGATCATCAGCGGCACCTTGGCGATATCGGGCTCGCCGGCGATCAGATTGACGAAGCGGGTCATCGCCGCCTCGGAGTCGATCAGGCCCTCGTCCATATTGATGTCGATGATCTGGGCGCCATTCTCGACCTGGCTGCGCGCGACTTCCAGCGCCGCTTCATAATCGTTGGCGGCGATCAGCTTGCGGAACTTGGCCGAGCCGGTGATATTGGTGCGCTCGCCGACATTGATGAAATTGAGATCGGGCGTCAGCGTGAACGGCTCCAGGCCCGACAGGCGCATATAGCGCGGCTTCTCCGGAATGACGCGCGGCTTGACGCCCTTGATCGCCTCGCCGAACGCCTTGATGTGTTCCGGCTTGGTGCCGCAGCACCCGCCCACGATATTGACCAGGCCGGAACGGGCGAACTCGCCGATCATCTCCGCCATGGTTTCCGGCGTCTCGTCATAGCCGCCGAATTCGTTGGGCAGGCCCGCATTGGGATGGGCGCTCACCAGCGTGTCGGCCGCGTTCGCCAGATCGGCGATATAGGGGCGCAGCTCCTTGGCACCTAGGGCGCAGTTGAGGCCGATGGCGAACGGATTGGCATGGCGCACCGAATGCCAGAACGCTTCCGGCGTCTGTCCGGTCAGGGTGCGGCCGGACAGGTCGGTGATGGTGCCGGAA
>CAYWWT010000051.1:0-12907 GCA_964461855.1 uncultured Rhizobium sp.
CCGGTCGCGAAGTTCGGTGCCGAAGGCGTGGTGGACGCGCGCGACATCGTGCCTATGGTGACCTGGGGCACCTCACCCGAACAGGCGCTGCCGATCACGGGGAATGTGCCCGATCCCGCGAGCCTGAAAGAAGAGCATCACCGGGCCGCCGCCCAGCGCGCGCTCGACTATATGGGCCTCACCGCCAACATGAAGATCACCGACATCAAGGTGGACCATGTCTTCATCGGCTCCTGCACCAATGGCCGGATCGAAGATCTGCGCGCCGCCGCTGAAGTGGCCAAGGGCCGCAAGGTCGCGGCGGGCGTCAACGCCATCATCGTGCCGGGCTCGGGCCTGGTGAAGGAACAGGCGGAAGAAGAAGGCCTGGACAAGGTCTTTGTCGAAGCCGGTTTTGAATGGCGCGATCCGGGCTGCTCCATGTGCCTGGCGATGAACGCCGATAAGCTGCAGCCGGGCGAGCGTTGGGCTTCGACCTCCAACCGCAATTTCGAAGGCCGTCAGGGCCGCGGTGGACGTACGCATCTGGTCTCGCCCGCGATGGCGGTGGCGGCGGCGGTGACGGGCCATCTGACGGATGTCAGAACGCTTTAATTGATTGCCCCCATCTGTTTGCAAGCCCGCTGGCAGACATCTTCCCCCGTCATGGGCTTTGCCCAACAGGGGAAGAAACCCGGAGCCCAGACGCACTTTCGTTTGGTGCGGTTCAGAAAAAACTAATCGGATCGACATCCACCGTGGCGCGGACGGCGGCTGGGATTTTGACGCGTGCAAGCCAGGCGCGCAGATAGGCTTGTACATCCACGCCTTTTGCCGCCTGCACCAACAGGCGCTCGCGGGTCTGGCCACGCAGCAAAGAATAGAAAGCAGGCGTCGGGCCCCAGACACGAATGTCTTTGGCGGCAGGCGCAGCCTTGCCCAATTCGCGCGCGATCTCGCGCACCTGATCGGCGACATAGCCCGACACCACGATGGCGGCGAGGCGCCCGAACGGCGGCGCGGCCACGCGCTCGCGATAGCCGCGCTCCTGCTCATAAAAACCATCGCGGTCGCTCTTCGCCAGCGCCTGCATCACCGCGTCGGTGGGATTGCGGGTCTGCAAAAGAACAAGCCCTGGCTTCTCGGCACGCCCGGCCCGGCCTGAAACCTGATGCAGCAATTGAAACGTCCGCTCGCGCGCGCGCAGATCGCCGTCGGCACCGCCGAGATCGGCATCGATCACGCCCACCAAAGTCAGCTGCGGAAAGTGATGACCCTTGGCGATGATCTGGGTTCCGATCAGGACGTCAATCTCGCGCTTGGCAAAGGCGCGGATCGCAGCTTGCGTTTCGGCGGGGCCGTGCAGAATGTCGGACGACGCGATGGCATAGCGCGCCTCGGGGAAGAAATGCGCGAACTCCTCCGCCACCCGCTCCACGCCCGGACCGCAGGCAATCAAAGTGCCTTCGGTCTTGCATTCGGGGCAGGCGGTGGGCGCGGGAATTTCATAGCCGCATTGGTGGCAGGCCAGCCGCCTGCGATATTTATGCTCCACCAGCCAGGCCGAACAATTGGGACAGGTCAGCTTGTGCCCGCAGGCTTCGCACAAGGTCAGCGGGGCATAACCGCGCCGGTTCAGGAACAGCATTGCCTGCTCGCCCGCGCCCAATGTCTGCGCCATCGCGGCGCGCAAGGGCGGCGAAAGCCATTTGCCGTTTTCCTCCGTATCCTTTTCGCGGCGCAGATCGATGATGCGCACCTGCGGCAGAGACGCGATGCCATGGCGGCTCGCGAGCTTCAAATGGCTGTAGCGTCCGCCGATGGCGTTGACGAAACTTTCCAAGGACGGCGTCGCGCTGGCCAGGATCACCGGGCAATTCTCGGTCCGCGCCCGCACCACAGCCATGTCGCGGGCGTGATAGATCGCGCCATCCTGCTGCTTGAAGGCTTGCTCATGCTCTTCATCGACGATGACCAGGCCCAGATCCGCGAAAGGCAGGAATAGCGACGAACGCGCGCCGACCACCACTTTGGCTTCGCCGCGCATCACGGCGCGATAGGTGCGGCGGCGCTCCTTCTGCGACAGGTCGCTATGCCATTCGGCGGGCCGCGTGCCGAAGCGCGCCGCGAAACGCTCCAGAAATTGAATCGTCAGCGCGATCTCCGGCAGCAGGATCAGAATCTGCTTGTCCTGGCGCAGGGCTTCGGCGATGGCCTCGAAATAGACCTCGGTCTTGCCCGATCCGGTGACACCATCCAGCAGATGGGCTGAAAAGCTGTTGGCCTTGATCGCACCGCGCAGCGTGTGCGCTGCCCGCGCCTGGTCGGGATTGAGATCGGGCACGGCAAAATCCGGTTCCGGCGCGCGGAAGGCGGCAAACTCGGGAAGCTGGGTCGTGACCAGCGCGCCCGCCTCGATCAGGCCGCGCACCACGGCGGGCGAGACATTGGCGTCTTCCGCCAGCCCGGCCACGCTGCGCGCCAGGCCGTCCTCCGCCACCGCCAGCACGCGTTTGCGCGCGTCCGACAGCCGGGCGGGAACGGCCTCGCCTTTGACGTAAGCTGTCCGCATTGTCTCGGGCTCGAAGGCTCCGCGCGAGCGCAGCGCCATCGCCAGGATCGCCCCAGGCGGATTGAGGGTATAGGCCGCAACCCAGTCGATGAAATCGCACAGTGCGGCGGGCAGGGAGGGCGCGCCCTCCAAGGGCTCGGCGGTCTTGAGGCGGTTGTCGCCGACCGTGCCTTCCGCCGGTCCCCACACCACGCCCAGGGTCTCGCGATTTCCCAACGGCGCGGCAACCAGGGCGCCGCGGGACGCGTTTATCCCAGGCGGGAGCTTATAGTCATAGGCGCCCGCAAGCGGGAGCGGGAGAAGGATACCCGCGCGCGCGATCTCCGGCAGAACCGGAATTTCCGGCCGGAAGCGGACCCGGTTCAAGATGTCGCCCTCATGGGGTAGCATTCGCGCCCCGGCCGCTGCCTCGTCAACCAAAAGGTCATTGGAACAGCCATGAAAATCTTTCTCGACACCGCCGATGTGGCGGAAATCCGCGAATATGCAGCCAGCGGCCTGGTGGATGGCGTCACCACCAACCCTTCCCTCGCCGCCAAGACGGGGCGCGACTATGCCGATGTGTTGAAGGAGATCTGCGGCATCGTTCCCGGATCCGTCAGCGCCGAAGTGCTTTCGACCGAATTCGACGGCATGATGAAAGAGGGCAAGGCGGTCTCCAAGATCGCCAAGAAAATCACCATGAAGGTATCGCTGACCTGGGATGGGCTGAAAGCCTGCCGCGCTCTGTCCAATGATGGGCTGATGGTCAATGTCACGCTCTGCTTCTCGGCGGTTCAGGCGATGCTGGCGGCCAAGGCCGGCGCGACCTTCATTTCGCCCTTTATCGGGCGGGTGGATGATGTCGGCGAAGACGGCATGGGCCTGGTCCGCGACATCCGCGCGATCTATGACAATTACGGCTTCAAGACGGAAATCCTGGCGGCCTCGATCCGCTCGGTCAGCCATGTCCGCGAATGCGCATTGGCGGGCGCCGATGTCGGCACCATGCCGCCGGATATTTTCAAGAAGCTGATTTCCCATCCCTTGACCGACAAGGGATTGGCCGCCTTCATCGCCGACGCCAAGAAGGCGAATGTGACCATCAAGACGTGACGGCAAGCGATGGGGCGTTCGCCGGACGAATTGCTGAAACTCTTTCTGTCATCGCTCAAACATGAAAAGCGCGCCAGCGCCAACACGCTGCGCGCTTATGGTGACGATGTGGCACGCTTTCTGGCGTTTCAGCGCGGGCATCTGGGCGGCGAAGTGAGCGAAAAAGCGCTGGCCAGGCTGCGCCCCGCCGACATTCGCGCCTTTATCGCCACGCGGCGCGGCGAAGGTTTGGGAGCGGGCGGCGTGCAGCGCGCGCTGGCGGCGATCCGCGGCTTCTACAAATTCCTCGCCCGCGAACGCATCCTGGAGAATGCGGCGCCGCGCGCCGTGCGAACGCCGCGCATCAAGCGCGGGTTGCCGCGCCCCTTAAGCGAGACCGACGCCGCCCGCGCCATCGAGGAAGCGGGCGAGCATGATGTCGAATGGCTAGGCGCGCGAGACGCGGCATTGCTGACGCTTCTTTATGGCGCGGGCCTGCGCATTTCCGAGGCGTTGTCCTTGAAGCGTGGCGATGTGCCCTTGGCGGAAATGATCACCATCCTGGGCAAGGGGCGCAAAGAGCGCGTAGTGCCGGTGCTGCCGTTGCTGCGTGAGGCCGTGGACGCCTATGCCGCGAAAATTCCCTTTACCGGCGCGCCGTCCGCAGCGCTGTTCCTGTCGCGCCGCGGCAAACCCATGAGTGCGCGGGAAGCGCAAAGCCTGATGCAGAAATTGCGCGGGCGGCTGGGGCTGAGCGAACGCGCCACCCCGCACGCGCTGCGCCATTCCTTCGCCACCCACCTGCTTCAGGGGGGCGGCGACCTGCGCAGTATTCAGGAACTGCTGGGCCATGCCTCGCTCTCCACCACCCAGACCTATACGGCGGTGGATATGCGCCAGTTGATGGAGACCTATCAGAATGCCCACCCCCGTGGAAAAACCAAGTAAAATCAGCATATTATAGCTGCGGCGGCGTTCCACGGGGCGACGTTCGCCGCTCAAAATGGCTCGCCGGACCATTTTGTTTCTTTGGAGCGCGGCGCACGGTTGCAGTCCGTGGGCGGGATGCGTAGTTTCCCGGCCAATCGCGCCTCCGAAGGGCGCGCGGGCCGCCTTAGCTCAGTCGGTAGAGCATCGCATTCGTAATGCGGGGGTCGCGTGTTCGAGTCACGCAGGCGGCACCATTTCCCAAACAACTTCAACTCCGGATGGGCTGAAGACTGGCTGAGGCGCTGGGCGTCAGCCGGGTCATTGCGCTCTATTCCACCGCGCAATTTAAGGCGTATGACATCGCAAGTTGAGAGCGGGCCGAGCCGTCCTTGACACGACCACCTTAGGTAGTACCGTTTATTGGTGACGTAGTAGGAAAATATGCCGAAGCTCACAAAACTCGAACTCCGGATCATGGAAATCCTGTGGGAGCATGGCGCTCTTCCGGTTCGGGAGGTGCAGGACCGTCTGCCGGCCGCCAAGCGGGCCGCCTATACGACCGTGCAAACCATCATGTATCGGCTCGAAGGCAAAAAGGCGCTTCGGCGGTCCGGCAAAATGGGCAATGCGCATATTTTCGCACCGACCATCACGCGTGTGTCCGCCTATAAGCGGCTGATCGAAGAGTTCGTCACGCTTCTGGGCGGGAAGGCGCAGCCCGTCATGGCGCACCTGATCGATTCCGGAAAGCTCACATTGGACGACGTCCAGGCGGCCGAGACGCGTCTGCGTCAGTTGCGCAAGAAAGCGCAAAGCAAATGATCGTCTTCGCCTTCAACCATTTGTGGCAGTCCACATTGGTTGCGGGTGTTGTGGCGCTTCTGACATTGCTGTTCCGCAACAACGGCGCCCATGTCCGTTTCGCGTTGTGGTACGCGGCCTCCCTGAAATTCCTGATTCCATTTTCGCTCTTTGCCATGGCGGGCGCGGCGATTGCGCCACCGCAATTGAGCATGGCGGCGGCCGCCTTGGTGGCGCAGGTTCAGCCCGCGGCCGAGCCGTTCGGCGACGGGGCGTCGGGTTTTGAGGTTGCGCCTGTGGTTGCTGTGGATCTTAGCGAAGTTTTTCTGGCGATCTGGCTCGTCGGAACCGTAGCTATGCTGGCCTGGTGGCTTGCAAAATATGTGCAGCTTCGCGCGATCGCCCGCGCCGCCGCGCCGCTGGCGGTTTCGCTGGCTGTTCCAGTGCGCACATCGCATGCCTTGATGGAGCCCGGGCTGGTGGGGATCCGAAATCCCGTACTGCTTCTGCCGCAGGGCATCGTGGAACATCTTTCGCGTGGCGAAATGGAAGCGATCCTCGCGCATGAACTGTCTCACTACCGGCGCCGGGACAATTTGACTGCCGCGATTCACATGATCGTCGAGGCGATCTTCTGGTTCTATCCTTTGACGTGGTGGATCGGCGCACGACTGGTGGCCGAGCGCGAAAAGGCTTGCGACGAAGCCGTTATCGCGATGGGCAACGATCCGGACACTTATGCCGAAAGCATTCTGAAGGTCTGCAAATTCTATCTGCGCTCGCCGCTCGATTGCGCGGCAGGCGCTTCGGGCGCCGATCTGAAGCGAAGGATCGAAGCGATCATGGAGAATCGCTTCGTCAAGACTCTCGACCGGCCCAAGAAGGCGGTGTTGGCGGTCGTTGCGGTCATCATGGTCGGTGTCCCGGTGGCGGCGGGAATGCTCGCACCAGGGGCGGCCTTGGCCGGAATATCCGGCACGCCCAGCCCCGGTACGCAAGCGGCGCTGCGCCATCTGATACAGGGCTTGGAAAGCCATCACCCCGATCCCACGCTTTTGTCTCCGCAATATATGCTGTTGCCTGCGCTGGTGACGCCGGCGCGCCTGCAGCGCGGCGTCGACAGTTGGGGCGCGCTGAAAGCGATCCGCTTCCAGGGCGTCAATCCGGACAATAAGTGGGACATTTATTCGATCCAGTTCGAGAAGCAATTGACCATCTGGCAGATCGCGCCGCTCACGCCGGACGGCAAGATTGCCGGACTGATCTATGACAAGGCGTTCGTCCGCAGCGACCGGACCGGGCCCAGTCCCGGCACCGAGGCGGCGCTGCGCCATCAGTTGGAGGGCTGGGTGCGCCATGCTCCACCCATGGATAACGTCTCGCCGGAAATCGCCGCCATCGACCGCGAACAGCAGCGCTTTTTGCAAAGCAGCTATTTCGATCAATGGGGGCCGGTAAAATCGATTCAGTTCAGGGGCGTCAACACCAACGGGCTGGACGTTTACGACGTCCGCTTTGCGCATGGCCGCGGCATTTTCCCGGTCGGCCCGTTGGCACAGGATGGAAAGATCGTTTCCTGGTCGATCACGCGTGGCTTCGACCGGCCAGACAACGGCCCCAGCCCGGGCACGGAAGCCTCGATCCGGCGCTACATCGCCGCCATGCAGAGAAACATGCCGAATTACGACGAAATGCTCCCCTTCGTGGCGGAGCAGGTCCGCATCCAGCTTCCGTCATTGCTGGCGCGGTTTCAGGGCCTTGGAAAGCTGGAAGCGATAAAGTTCGACAGAATCAATCGGAATGGGCTTGACGTTTATGACGTCACTTTCGCACACGGGCACACGCTTTGGCGCATCGCGCCGCTGACGCCGGACGGGAAAGTTCAGGTGCGTGTCATCATGACGGTCGCCGACAGGGGGAATGTCAGCAGCTGAACCGCAACGGATTTTGGCATTGTCTGGGGGATAGAATGTTGAATCGCTTGTTTTGCGCATCCGTACTGGTTTTGGGATCGGGCGGCGCTGCCTTGGCGCAAGGTGCCGCAGCGCCTGGGGCATCGTGTGCGCTCCCCTCGATTGCCGCCTCAGCCAGCCTCAACGAGATTCCCGAGAGCAATTTGATGACGGTGGCGGTCGAGATCAATGGCAAGCCGAAGGCGTTCCTGCTCGACATCAGCACCGATCCCATGGAGATCTCGGACGCGGCGGTTACCGAGCTGGCGCTTCCCGCCGTCAATCCGACAATCGATTCCACGCAATTCGATATGCAGATGGGCCCGACCGGAACGGGTATTGCGTCAACGGTGCAGTCCATCAGCGCACCGGTCTATGACACGAAGGGCGCCCGCAGCCGCGCCGCGACGCGGGGCCGGGTTCGCGCCGCGACCTTCACGATCGGCGGCGCAACGGGCCGCGACATGCAGTTCGCGGTTTCCACCGATTCGGATCTGGGAAAATCGAAGCCCTATGACGGCTATATGACCGGTTCCTTCTTCCGGCAGTATGATGTCGAGATCGACTTCGCAGGCAAGAAGCTCAACTACCTCACCCCGACCCTCTGCGACGATCCGAACAAGGTGGTGTTCTGGCCGCATGGAGCAATAGCGGAAGTCCCCATGACGATGGCGGGCGGCAAGATGGAAGTCTCGGTCACGATTGAAGGCCACAAGATCGATGCGGTCGTGGATACCAGCTCCGAACACACGGTGATGCGCCGCGATGTCGCCGAACGGTTGTTCGACCTGAAGGCCGATACGCCGCAGATGACACCGATCGAGGGCCTCAAGGACGGAATGAGCCAGCAGGTCTACCGCCACACTTTTCCGCAGATTTCGCTCGAAGGGATCACGGCCCGGAATGTGCCGGCCCATATTCAGGCTAACAGCATGATCCACAATACACATCGCACCCCCGTGTTGGGCAGCCGCGCCACATTTGCGGGGGAGGCACGCATACCCAGCCTGACCCTGGGCATGGACATGCTGCGCCAGCTGCACCTCTACGCACTCGTCAAACAGGAAAAGCTGTACGCGACCGCGGCCCAATAAGCCGCGGCGTGACAGTTCACCCCTGCGTCCCCTGGATCGCGGACCGGCCTTCGACTAACCTTTTCGCCAGGTTGGCGAGCCGGTCTTGCGGCCCGCTTTGAAGCGATGGGGGCAGCGATGAATATCCGGCACAGCCGCAGGCGGTTTCTGGAATCGGTGGGTTTTGGCGGCGCCGTTCTGGCGGGCAGTTCCTGGCTCGCCGCCGCCCGCGCGGCGGAAGAAAATCCCACGCCCGACCTGATCGTGATCAACGCCAAGGTCACCACCATGGATGCGGGCATGCCGGCTGCGGAAGCGTTCGCGGTGCGTGCGGGCCGTTTCACCGCGGTCGGCAAGACCGTGGATATCAAATCCCTGGCCGGACCGAAAACCCGCCTTTATGACGCCAAGGGCATGATGGTCACGCCGGGCTTCAACGACACCCACAATCATGGCGGCGGCGATCTGCTTCTGTATGAAGTGCTGGTGGGAAATCCCTATGTCGTGGAATTCGTCACCATCCAGAGCATCATCGACAAGCTGAAGGCGCGCGCCGCCAAGACGCCGCCGGGCACCTGGGTGGTCGGCTATTATTATGACGATACCAAGGTGAAGGACGGACGGCCCATCACCAACAAGGATCTGGACAAGGTCTCGACCGAGCATCCGGTGGAAGTGATTCATCGCGGCGGCCACACCTCCTACTACAACAGCAAGGCGTTGCAGTTGGCGGGGTTGACGAAAAACACGCCGCCGCATTTCGGCGGCACTTTCGACAAGGGACCGGATGGCGAGCTGAACGGCCGCGTCACCGACATTGCGCGCGATGTCTTCAAGGGCAAGGGCAAATACGTCACCTACAGCCCGGCCGAGCAGGAGCGGCGGCTGGTCAGTGGCGTGGAGTTCATGTCCAAGAAGTTCGTCGAATATGGCCTGACCAGCGTCTGCCATGACGAGACCGTGCTTTCCGCCATGCAGGTGGCGCGCCAGCGCGGCACCTTGCTGCACCGGGTGAGCTACGAGCCGGACGATGTCCTGACCGAAGCCATGATCAAGACCGGCATCAAGACCGATTTCGGCGACGAATGGATCAAGTTCGGCGCCACGTCCGAGCATGTGGTGGACGGGTCTTTCTCCGAACGCACAGCGGCGATGGGAAAGCCCTATCGCGGCGTCACCCCGTCTTACAGCGGCAATGTCACCGAGCGGCAGGCCGACACCAATGCCTGGGCCGAGCGCGTGCACCGCGCCGGCATCCGGCTCAACTGTCATGCCAATGGCGATGTCGCCATCGCGCAGGTAATGACGGCGTATGAAGCGGCGCTGAAAGCGTTCCCTGTCAAGAATAGCCGTCCCAAGATCACCCACTGCACCTTCATCAACGATGCCCTGGTGCGGCGGATGAAGGCGGTCGATCTGGTGCCGTCCTTGTTCAGCTCCTACGCCTATTACAACTCCGACAAATTCCACTTCTATGGCGAAGAGTATATGCGCAACGCCATGGCCTATAAGACGTTCGAGGATGCCGGGCTTCATGCTTCGACCGGGTCGGACTTCGGCACGCCGGGGCCCTTCGCGCCCTTGATGTCGATGCAGGGCATGGTCACGCGCAAAGGCTTCAACGGCGAAGTTTGGGGCGCGAACCAGAAGCTGACGGTGGATCAGGCGATCCGCGCCTCCAGCTATAACGGCGCCTACAACACGCGCGAAGAGAATATCAAGGGCTCGATCACGGCGGGAAAGCTGGCCGACTATGTCGTGCTGGCAGACGATCTGCACAGCATCGCTCCGGAAAAGATCAAGGACGTGAAGATCGTGCAGACCGTGGTGGGCGGTGTGGCCCGTTATCAAGCCTGACCGCGCAGATTTCCGTCAGGTGCCGTAAGCGGCCATGAACATGTTGACCGCGTTGGCGACGGTGGTCTCGATGTCCTTGTCGGTCGGCTCGTCGATGTTCCAGAGCTTGCGGTGCTGCAGTTCGCCCTTGCACAGCGACATGAAATGGACGGCGGTCGTTACCATGTAGCCCGGCTTGATATGGCCCTGTTCAGCGGCGCGGCCGAAAAACTCGGCCAGCATTTCCTTGCCCTTCTGCGGGCCGGCCAAATAGAAGGCCCGCCCCAACTCGGGAAAGCGCCCGGACTCCGCCGTGATCAGTCGATAAGTCGCGATACTGTCGTCGCGCAGCATCCAGCGCACCGCGCTTTCGCCCAGGATGGTCAAGGCCTTGCGGAAATCCTGGGATTCCAGGTCGGCGTCATAAAGCATGTCCTGAAGGTCGCGGCAGCGTTCCTCGATGACAGCGGCGAACAGCTCTTCCTTGGACGAGAAATAATTATAGAGCGTGGCCTTCGACCCCCCCACCTTGGCGGCAATGGCGGACATGGAGGTGGCGGCATAGCCGTCTTCCAGAAAGGCGGCATGGGCGATCCGAAGAATGGTCTCGCGGCGCTCGTCGCGGTCGGTGCGGGGAAGCCGGGATGCCACAGCGCTCATAATAGTGACCGTACTGTACAGTTTCCTATTGACGGTTATTCCCCACCAGGATAGGCGTGTCAACGATTAATGACCGTACGGTACAGTTTTATGACTTTAATCTCCCGAAAATCTGCCGGGCTTTTGCTCAGTGTCGCTTTGTGCGGCCTTGCCGCCTGCGCGCCCGATCTGGGTGCTCTGCCGGTGGAAAAAGCGCCAGACACTTACGCCGTACAAAGAAGCTTCGACGTCGCGGCAGCCGATTGGCCCGCCGAAAACTGGTGGGCGGCCTATGGCGATGCGCAGCTCGATACATTGATCGCGGAAGGTCTGGCCGGTGCGCCCGATCTCAAGCGCGCGGAAGCGCGGCTGCGCCAGGCCGATGCGCTGGCCCAGCAAGCGGGCGCCAGCCGCTATCCCGACATCACCGCCAATGCGTCTTTCACCGAAACCCGCAACAGCCTGAACCAGGGCTTTCCGCCCGCGTTCCAGTCCTTCCTGCCGCACGGCTATCACGACAATGGCCGCATCACCGGCGACGCCAGCTACAACCCGGACTTTTTCGGCAAGAACCGCGCGACCTTCGCTGCGGCGACGTCGGAAGCCGATGCCGCGCGTGTCGATCTGGCGGCGGCGAAGCTCAGCCTTTCCTCGGCTATCGCCAACGCCTACGCCAATCTGGTGCAACTGGCGGCCGACCGCGAGGCGGCGGTCGATGCGCTCAATGTCCGCAAGCAGAGCGCCGACCTTCTCAATCAACGCTTCACGCAGCAATTGGAAAACACCAGCACGGTGTCGGAGGCCAGGTCGCGCAGCTTCGCGGCGGAAGCCGATCTGGACCGGATCGACGGGCAGATCGCGCTCGCCCGCAACCAGATCGCAGCCCTGCTGGGCAAGGGCCCGGATCGCGGACTGGATATCGCGCTGCCCGCAAGTCCCAATCTGAAGGCGTTCGGCGTGCCGGCCAATCTGGCCGCCAACCTGATCGGGCGCCGTCCCGATGTGGCGGCGGCGCGTCTGCGCGCCACGGCGGCCGCCAAACGGATCGACGCGGCCCATGCCGATTTCTATCCCAACATCAATCTCACCGGCTATCTCGGCTATCAGTCGTTCGGCATCAAGGACCTTATCAGTCCCGCTTCCCTGATCGGCCAGATCGGGCCGGCGATCTCGCTGCCCATATTCGACGGCGGGCGGATCGAAGGGGCCTATCGCGGCGCGCGCGCGCAGTATGACGAAGCGGTTGCGACCTACGACCAGACCTTGACCACGGCCTTGCGCGAAATCGCCGATGCGGTGGTGAACCAGCGCGAACTGGCCAAGGAGCTGGAACATTCGCGCGCGGCCCTGGCGGCCAGCGAAGACGCCTATCGCGTAGCCCAGCAACGTTATGGCGCGGGGCTTTCCCGTTATCTCGATGTCCTGACCTCGGAAGATACGCTGGTGATCCAGCGCCGCACCGTCGCCGATCTTCAGGCCCGCGCCTTTGTGCAGGATGTAACCCTGATCCGCGCCCTTGGCGGCGGATTTCAATTTGACGCGCAGCAAAATGTTGCGCGGGCAGGAGAATAGACCGTGACAGACCAGACTCTTTCCGCCGGGATGCAGCCGGCTTCGCAAAGCGGCGCCCGCATGCGCAAGCGCAGCATGATCTTCATGATCCTGGGCGGGGCCATCGTCCTGGTCGCGCTGATGGTTGGCGGCTGGTATCTGCTGGTCGGGCGCTATTATGTCACCACCGACAATGCCTATGTGCAGGCCACGACGGCCCAGATCACGCCGCGGGTCGATGGCACCATCGCCAGCGTGCCGGTGCGTGACACCGACCACGTGAAGCAGGGCGATGTCCTCGCCACCATCGATCCGGCGGAC
The DNA here is from genome assembly GCA_964461855.1 of uncultured Rhizobium sp. GTDB lineage: Bacteria > Pseudomonadota > Alphaproteobacteria > Micropepsales > Micropepsaceae > Rhizomicrobium. The sequence continues at coordinate 12,729 of CAYWWT010000051.1, forward strand.
GCGCAGCTGGCGGTCGATCAGGCGCAGGCCAATCTCAGCCTGGCGCAGCAGCGCGTGTCGCAATATTACGCCAATGTCGCCAGCGCCCAGGCGATGGTGGTGCAGCGGCAGGCCGATGTGGAGCGCGCCAATATCGATTACAAGCGGCGCGCGGCGCTGGCCGCGACCGGTGCGGTGTC
>CAYWWT010000052.1:0-12763 GCA_964461855.1 uncultured Rhizobium sp.
CTTCAGCGCCACCACCAACTGCGCGGTCGAGCAGTTGGGGTTTGCGATGATGCCTCTGGGGATATTGTTCAAGGCGTCGGCATTGACCTCCGGCACCACCAGCGGCACCTGCCGGTCCATCCGCCAGGCGCTGGAATTGTCGATCACCATCACGCCCTGCGCGGCGATCTTGGGCGACCATTCCTTGGAGATCGCGCCGCCCGCCGACATCAGGCAGATATCGGTGCCCTTGAAATCGAAATAGTCGAGCGCCTTGACCTTCAAGACGCCGTCGCCGAAGGAAACTTCCGTGCCGACCGAGCGTGTCGAGGCCAGCGCAACGACTTCACTGATGGGAAACTGGCGCTCGACCAGGACCGAGAGCATTTCCCGGCCGACATTGCCGGTCGCGCCGACCACTGCGATCTTGTAGGCCATCAGAACGTCCCTTTCGCTGGCGCGGAACCTCGCGCGAAAGGGAGCAATACTAAAAAGGGGTGGGGGTTGAAAGGCGCAATCCCGGCGTTATTCGCCCGGGTGCCATTTCAGCCGGAGCATGGCGCCATCCCCGCCCAGGCCGCCGCTGAAGGACGGCATGTAGCTGGAAGAGGATCTCGGCTCGGTCGAGAAGACATCCATACGGCCGTTTTTCACGCCCAGGGCCTGGGCGACACTATCCGCATAGGTCATGGCGTAAGGCTGAGGGGCCGGGTCGTCATAAACCAGCTTTGGCGCGCCGGGATATTGGTATTGGGGGGTGGACGTCAGGTGATCCTGGTTGGGAACTCGTACCGCCTGGGCGGGAGTTCCCAAGAGAAGCGTGGCGAATCCGGCCAGGATTATCCTTCGCATGTGCCGCAACCGGCGAAATTACAGAAAGGAAACGCCCGCCCCGCCGCCCGCGTTGCATGCCATTTTGGTGTTCGGGTAAGGATCTTCTGGAAAGATCGGTACACAGACCATAGGATCGCCGCCGGCTCGGCGGGCGTTAGAGGCGGAAAGCGAACGATGAAAAGAACAGTCCGGGCAGGCGCCTGCGCCACCCTTTTGTGTTTCACCGGTGCCACCTTGGCAGAAGCCAGAGGCGCTGCCTGCGCGACGGAGGCGGAGATTTCCGCCATCCAGGTATCGGCCGTGCACCAGGAGCTTACCGATGCCGCGCTGGCCTGCGGTTCGCGCGAGACCGAGCTCTACAATCGCTTCCAGACCGTCTTCAGCAAGGAGTTGCGCCGTTCGGATGCGCAGATGCTGGCCATGTTCAAGCGGTTGAATGGCGCATCCAAAGGCAATGCCGCTTACGATTCCTACAAGACGCGTGCCATCGCCCATGCCGAGCAGCGCCGTACCGTTCCGGGCGCGGCGGAGAATTTCTGCAAGACCGCGCAGATCGTGTTTGCCGCGGCGCTCGCGCCCGACAAGCCGGTTCTGGAAGATTTCGTGGCCGGCGTTCCGGTTTATGAAAACAATCCCGTCGACGCCTGCGAAGTGAAAGTCACGGTCGCTCTGCAGGGCGTTGCCGCCGGCCCGTCCATTGTTCCCAAGGCCCGGCCAGCCCAGGCGGGCGATCCGCCGAACCCGAATTTGTTTCCCTGATAAAAAGGCGGCCGCAAGGGCCGCCTTTTTTATTGTGTGATGAAGAGGCGATGCGGCAGCAATCGCCTCCGCCCTCGCGGCTGCGCCGCTCGGTGCGGGGCCAGCTTCTCCAATTCGCTTCGCTCATAAGAGAAGCTAGGCAAAAGAAAAGGGCCGGTCTTTCGACCGGCCCTTTTGCTTCAGATGAAGGCTCTATCAGCCGCCGAGGTCGATGACCGCGCGCCGGTTCTTCGGCTCGCGAACATTCGGACCCGTCGGGACCATCGGATCGTGGAAGGACTTGCCTTCGATCGCGATGGTATCCGAACCCATACCCTGACGGACCATTTCGTCCTTCACGGTGGTGGCACGGCGCACCGAAAGCGCCTGATTGTACTTGTCCGAGCCCATCGTGTCGGTGTGGCCGGTGACCATGATGCGCACCGAGCCGAGCGTCTTGGCCGCGGAAACGGCCTGGGTCACGGTCGACTGCGCTTCCGCCGTCAGATCCGACTTATCGAAGTCGAAGAAGACGATGTAGGTCTTCGCCGGCGGCGGAGGCGGCGGCGGAGGCGGCGGGGGCGGAGGCGGCGGAGGAGGCGGCGGCGGAGGCGGAGGCGGCGGGGGCGGCGGCGGAGGCGACATGAACCAGCGCAGACCGACCACGAACGCATTTTCCGTCAGGTTGCCAACCTTGATGGGCGTGATCGCGGTGAAGGACGAATTGTAGGTCGCGTCATTCTCGTTGGCGCGATAGCGATAATCGACAAACAGATCGACATCCGGCGACATCGAATAGGCGATGCCGGCGATCGCCTGATATTCCAGCGAAACGTGCGAACCCTTGGTGTAGTCCAGAACCTGGCCGCCGACGGGCACGGTCCAATGCAGGCGGGCGTTACCGATACCGGCGCCGCCACCGATCGACAGCTTCCACTGATCATCCAGCGGAATGTCATAGACCAGGTTGAACATCGACGACATCACGCTGGTCGAACCGCCCGCACCGTTACCGGCGGAGTCGATGTCGTGCGATGTGTAGCTGAATTCGTTTTCCAGGCGGAAACCCGAAGCCCAGGAATAGCCAAAGGACAGCATGCCAATGCCGCTGTCGCTGTGGTCGACTGCAACGGTTCCGGCCGTGGGGAACGGCGCGGAACGCGAATTGACGGTCGGCATATTGTCGTAACCACCGGCCAGGCCGAGATACCAACCCTCGGGTGCGGCGGTCGCCGGCGCGCTTAAGGCAACGGCGGCGACGCCGGCCAAAGCCAACATGCGAATTTTCATTGTTTCTACCCTCTGCTGAAAAATGTCGCAGGGCAGGACCCCCCACCCAGCACAAAAATCCAATACTCGGCTTATAACGACGATCACGCCAAAAGTCTCCCCTCGTTAAGCGCCTTTCAAAGGAAATGCGGCATTTCTTTCAGGGTTTTATGGGCAACCTGTGCCCGCAAGGACACAATAAAGGGAACTAACCGCCCCAATTACATTCGGCCGCGCGAGAAAATAAAGGCGTAGCGCCCAGGCAAGAGGTGCAGCCGGCTCTTCTCATCCCCAACAATGTCTTCCAACGCCGAAAGAAATTCTACGCGGGGTGTGACGTGAAATAAGGACAGCCAGGTCCGGAGAAGACGCTTACCCAGCGGCCCCAGTCCGGCCAGATCACCAAAATCCACAATATGAATCCGGCCGGCTTTCGACAGGGATCGCGACGCGGCTACCAGCGCGTTTTGCCAATCCGGTATCATCGAGAGGCTGTAGGAAAAAAGTACATGATCGAAGGCTTCAACCCCAAATTGTGAAGGTGCGAGGTTTTCGGCCAAGCCTTGCACCAGGGTGATCCGGTCCGCGAAGCCGCTCCGGTCGATCGCAGCCTGAGCGCTTTGCAGCATCAGCGCCGAAGCATCCAGGCCGTAAAGGCGCGCGCCCGGATAGAGGCGGGCCGCTGCGATCAGATTGCGGGCGGTGCCGCAGCCTATCTCCACCAGCGTGGCACCGGGTTGCAGCGCCAGTTCGGCAATCAGTCTGTCACGACCAAAAAGATAGTATTTTCTTGTAATATCATAGACATAGCGCTGATGCCGATAGGTCCGGTCCATCAGGCCGGCATGACGATCAGGAAAGTGGGCGCCGGGCATAGATATGAAAGCCGCCATAGATGGAGGATCGGTCCTGGGCATGCAGCACGCGGCTTTGCCACTCATGATAAAGCCAGGGCGCCAAGACTGCCGGTGGCAATTCCTGCGGAAGCGGGCTGGCTTCCCCGGCGGTGCGGAAAATGATCCGCGCATCGCGGGAATTGGCGGTGCGATCGATCTGCCGCCACAAGGCTTCGAGTTGCGCCGGGCTCATCCAGTCCTGGGCGTCCAGCAGCACGAAACGGTCCAGCGATTGCGGCGGCTGCGCCTTCAGAAAATCCAGCAGCGAGGCATGGTGCACCGCGACCGAAGAAACCCGGGTCTTCAGGGCGGCATAATTCTCCACCTTCAGATAATCGGGCAGGGCTTGGCGGTGCTCCAGATCGTAGCTGCGTCCAAAAGCCTGCCAGGCGAAATAATTCTCGGCGATGGGAAAATCGCACACCAGCCGTTCCACGCGCTCGCGCAGAACCGCGATGGCATCGCCGCTGCCCGAGGACATCAGCGCGTCATACTGGGCCGGGGGAATGCCAAGCGCGTAAAGCGAGAGCGGTGATTTCGAGATCAGCCGCACCGGGGCGCTGTCGAACAAGGGGCCCAGGACCTGGTCGAACGCATCGCGCTGTTCCTTGGGCGTCCTGGCCGCGAGAATATCTTCCAGCTTTTTGCCGTGCAGGCGCGCCACGCCATGCAATAGCCCGATGAAACGGCCCAGAAGCCCATGGCGGTAGAGATTGCGCGCGAACATCTCGATGCGGCGCCGGGGCCGCACACCATGGGCGGTCTGCCAATAATCCCGTGTCACCGGATCGAGACGGTCGCGGATGAAGGCATCGAAAGCGCCGAGATTTCGGGGATCGGAGGCATCACCGAAGAAACGGAAGAAGCTCTTATGGTCGGGCAGATGCTCCAGCGCCGCCAGTTTCAGCTTCGTCAGGGCGACATGATGCGGATTGAGGTCGATGGCGATGATCTGTGCCGGCGCGGCGGCAAGATAGTTCAGGACATTGCAGCCGCCGGACGCGATGGTGACGATCCGGTGATGCGGTTCGAGCTTCAGCGCATCCAGGTCCACGCTGGGGTCTTCCCAGATCTGGTTATAGACAAAACCCTGGAACATCAGGGTAAAGAGCCGCTCCAACACGCCGCGCGGGGTTGCCGGGGCTGTCTGGTGTGCGGCGCGTGCCAGAAGCGCGTTGGCCATGATCGCTGCCTTTCCCGCCGGACGGAAAGCCGGCTCGCCGGTCTTGTGAATCAATTCGGCGACGGGGATAGGTCATTTGCATGACGGATTGGCGAAGCCGCCAAAGCGTGCTTGTTTTGCGCGATGAGCCAAGACGGTAGAATGGCGCTGGAAGAAGTGCTGGGACTTCTCGATCTGGAGCAGATCGAGGAGAATATTTTTCGCGGACTCAGCCCGAAGGCGCGGCATCAACGCGTGTTTGGCGGGCAAGTGCTGGGCCAGGCGCTGGCGGCAGCGATCCGGACGGTGGAGCCGTCACGGCTCTGTCATTCGCTCCATGCCTATTTTCTGCGTCCCGGCGATCCCAGAATTCCAATCCTTTATGAAGTGGACCGCGCGCGCGACGGCAAAAGCTTCACCGCGCGCCGGGTGGTTGCGATCCAACATGGTGTCCAGATCTTCAATCTCGCGGCGTCCTTTCAGGTGGGGGAAGAGGGATATGAGCATCAGTTCGAGATGCCGGACGTGCCCGCGCCGGAAACGCTCGAAGATGCGGCTGACGTGCTGCTGCGACGGGCAGAGCAATATCCCGAACGCTTGCGCGAATGGATCGCGCGGCCGCGTCCTTTCGAAACCCGGGCCGTCATTCTAGACGGACCGGCGGACCGTCCGCCGCGCGCGCCTTTCGACAATGTCTGGTTTCGCGCCGCCGGACCGGTGCCGGATGATATCCGCCAGCGCCAGATGCTGCTGGCCTATCTATCCGACATGACGTTGCTGGACACTTCGCTTCTGCCGCACGGCAAAAGCTTTTTCTCGGCGGTCCAGATGGCGAGTATCGACCATGCCATGTGGTTTCATCGCGATGCGAAGCTGGACGATTGGCTGCTTTATACCCAGGACAGTCCGTCGGCTGGGCGCGCGCGGGGGTTCAGTCGCGGCCTGATCTTCAATCGCGACGGCGTTCTGATCGCCTCGGTGGCGCAGGAAGGGTTGATCCGGCCGCGGCGTTAAAGGCGGCTGCGTCAGGTGTTGCAGACGGCCGGAGCAGATGGCGCTCCGGAGATCGGCACCTGCAGCACGCGCCGCGGCTTTAGATAGAAATCATTGCTCCAGTCCGACCATTGCGGCAGAAAGTAGCTGAGGAACGAATTGTAGCGATAGCTCACCCGGCTCCAGATCACGCTGCCACCACTTCCTGCCGCGAGCAGTCCAGCGGGAAGGGCGGGAGAGGGTGCGGAGCCTTTGGTCATCGCGCTGGGGGTCTTACCCCTGCTGCAGCTCCAGGCCACCACCGGCTGTTTTCCCGCTCCGCCATCAATCACGCTGGTGATGGTGATTGTGGCCTGCGATATGTCGTTGGGAAAAAGCATGGTGTTGACGGCGCCGAAAACGCTGTCCAGATCGGTGCCGGTGGCGACCGACTCCTGGGCGATCAGGTCGCCGGCCGCCGACGCCATGTTGATGATCTGGGCGCGCGCGCCGGACGCCTGGGACAGTTCGATCAGGCCCAGAAACATGGTCAGGATGATCGGCAGCACGAAAGCGAATTCCACCGCCGCCAATCCGCGCTCGCTGTTCCAGAACCGAAAGAGCCGTTTGTGCATTCTTACGTTCCTCAACAACCCGCGACACCGGATGTAAAGGGCTCGTTCCGGAAGGCGGAGGTTCCGGACAAAAGCCGGCCGTCATCGCCGACATTCACCAAGAACTTGTCCGGCATGTTGCTGTTCAGCATGCGGGCCAGGCCCGGGAACCAGATGGTCCATACATAAGTGGCGCGGACCAGAACCACGCTGCAGGCGGCATTGCTGCTGACGGCGTCAAATGTGCCGGCCGTGCCTGTCGCCTGCAATGCATCGAAGTCGCCGCCGAAACCGGTGGCGGGCGAAGCGACTGTGACCACCACCTTGTCGCAGTCCATCAAGGCGTCCACGCCGCAGCAGATCTGCTGCTTGAACCAATCCTGCTCGCTGGCGAAGGTCGATTGCGTGCTGCCCGGGTTGGATGCGCATTTCTGGACGGGAATGGCTTGGCCGATAAGGGCGCTGATGGTCTGCGCCTGGCCGGTGCGGATCAGGCGGGCGGCGTCGGTGACAGCGTTCTGCAGCGCGAACTGGCCGAATGTCATGACGCCGATTTCCAAAATACCCAGCATCAATGCGAAGAATACCGGCGCGATGAACGCGAATTCGATCGCGGCGGACCCCCGGTCGGAATTCAGCAAGCGGGCGGAACGCAATATGGAACTGCGCATCTTCAAATTCATCTTAAGCCCCGTACCCGCGACCCTCGTTTGGGAAGGCGGACGCAGATTGCACGTTGCTTGTTCAACAAGCTCTTAAGTTCGGGCTTCGCCTTCTCCGGAAATTGGGCGAAAATTTACCGCGCATTAAGGAAGATTGACATTTACGCGGAACCGAACGGCTTCGCTAAGAAATGCGAAACCACGCTTTGCCAAACGCAACCGCATCTTCACGAGTTTCCGCCAAAATGCCGGCGCGTGTATGGGCAAGGCTGGGAACCGATGATCCAATTTTCCAACCTCAAGCGTAAGGTTCGGGGATTCGCGCGCGCCACGGGCGCCAATGTCGCCATGATGTTCGCGCTGTCGCTGCTGCCGCTGGCGATCGCCGCGGGCGCGGGGCTTGATTATGCCCATGCCATGATGATCCGCGCCAACATGATGGATGCGCTGGATGCCGCTGCCCTGGCCGTGGGCAGCCAGGTCAACAACAAAAGCACCGATTTCAACAAGCTGGCGCAGGATGTCTTTAACGCCAACTATAAAGGCCCAGGCCATCCCACCGTGACGCCGGATTTCGGCAACCAATCCGTCAAGGTCACCGGCGCCGACAACGTGGCGACGACAGCGCTGGCGATGGCGGGGATGTCCAGCATCTCCATTTCGGCTTCGTCCATGGTGGTCTGGGGCCAGACCAAGCTCTGGGTGTCGCTGGTGCTCGACAATACCGGCTCGATGACCCAGACCGACTCGACCGGCCTCAGCAAGATCGCCGCTTTGAAAGACGCGTCCCATCAATTGCTAGACAAGCTGCAGGCGGCCGCTGCATCCGGCGATCCGGGCGATGTTCAGGTCGCGATCATTCCCTTCGCCAAGGATGTCAATGTCGGCACCGATAAGGTGAGTGCCAGCTGGATCGATTGGACCGATTGGAGTACGGCATATGACAAGATCGCCAATGCTTCGAAGTGGGGTTACAACGCTCCTTCTTCGACGGATGGTCCCGGCACCAATTGCCCTCTGACCTTAGGATGTGTCACGCAGCCGGGCGGCACCACAAGGACCAGCAAAATCCCGTCGAGTGGAACATACAAGGGCTATATTTGCCCCGACACCGACACGTCCTCTCACCCGGGTCAGACCGGGCATTATTATCCCGGTTGTTACAACAGCGTGGCCACTCAGACGGCGACGACAACCAACGTCAAAGTCGTACCAGTTTCTGTCGTATGGAATTGCAACGAATTGCTGAGCGATCTCAATAAAACGACTCCGCCGGCGCCAACCTGCACCAAAGGATCAAGCAGTGACGGAACCGCGACGAGCAACCAAACAGACACCGTCTATACCAACGGTTATACTGGCGATAGTGGTCCAACCACGACTAGTAACACGGTAGCAGGCGTCACATATACTGAGACCAACAAAACCGGCAAATGCAGCGGCAATCCCCAGACTTGTAAGTGGACGCGTACCTACACCGATACGAGAACCGATACCACCGTCACGGCCGTCGCGTATAATTTCGCACACACCTGGATGGTCAATGATCATTCCCTGTGGAAAGGCTGCGTCATGGACCGCGTTCAGGACGACGACACCACTTTCGCCACGCCCGGCAACAAATTCCCCGCTGAGAACAACGACAGCTGCAACTCTGCCACCGTGATGCCGCTGAATTACAGATGGACCAAGGACAGCAGCGGGTCCAACGACAATCTCAGCGCCAAGATCGATTCCATGGTGGCCAATGGCGGCACCAACCAGACCATCGGCCTGGCGCATGGCATGCAGATTCAGATGACCGGTGATCCTTACAATGCGCCCAGTATCCCGGCGAACACCACCCGTTACATCATCCTGCTTTCGGACGGCCTCAATACGATGGACCGCTGGTATGGCGATGGCAGCAATCAATCGACGCAGGTGGATGCGCGCATGGCCAAGGCGTGCAAGACCGCAAAAGACAATGGATTCGTCGTATACACGCTGTTCGTGGATCTGAACGGCGCCCAGGGCAACTCGCAAGTGCTTCAGAATTGCGCCACCGATACGTCGAAATATTACGATTTGAAAAAATCCAGCGACATCGTCACGGCGTTCAATGACATCGCGCAGAAGATTACCAATTTGCGGGTGAGCCACTAGCCGAAGGCGGAGAGCAATGCTCGCTACGGCGAGCGAACATCGCCCAAGCGCAAGAAACTGCTTCACCCCGAGCTTTTCGGAAGGCCACGCCAAAGCCGATCGGCATTACAGGCCGGGCGGCGCTCGCTTCAGATAATCGTGCTGTTAGTTATTGGCCGCGCCCTTGGCGGTGGCCTGATGCGCGGCGATCTGGCCATTGGCAGAATCGAACACTTCTTTTCCATCGCCGGGCTGTGGCGTTATCTCGCAATGCGCGGCGGTGCAGCTATAGGTGACGCGACCGGCGCCGCGCTGCAGGGTGATACTGGCGTCCTGGCGCGCCGACACGCTGATATGGGTGTTGGAAACCTGTTTGCCGTCCCGGTCCAAGGCCACCATGTTGGTGTTGCCATAACCTTTTCCCAGAATAAAGGCGTGGCGATTGTCGATCATGTTGATGTCGGCGATGGCGGGATTTCCGACATAGACTGTCGCCACCGTTTTCGGGAAGGTGATGGTCCGCACTTCGTCCATCGCCACGGAAACGCCCGCGGCATAGGCCGGTGCAGCGGAAAGAAGACCGGCGGCGATAAGGAGTGTGCGGCGCATGGCGACGCTCCCGAAACGATTTCGGCCTGAACCTAACGCGGCGGACTTAAGAGAAGATTTAAACCTCGCGGGTGATTGTATTCCCGCCGGAACGTCTCGCAGGACGGGAACAAATGCGAGCTTGGTAAACCAACCGCTTTTTTTAATCGTCGCATCGAATCCAACAGGCTGCTTTCGTGCCTTAGTGGGACACATGTCTCCGAACCGTCCTTCTCCGATTAAGTGGAAATTAAACCCCTCGCCCTTATTCTCGCCACAGTCCTGCTGGGGCGAATGATCGTCAGGGCTGGGATGCTAGGGTGTCACTAAAAAATCGGAGAGACATATGAACAAGCTGATTTCGCGTTTTGTGCGCGATGAGTCCGGCGCCACGGCCATCGAATATGGTCTGATTGCCGCCCTTATTGCTGTTGTTATCATCGGCGTGCTGACCACGATCGGCGGCGATCTGAATACGAAGTTCGCCTCCGTCGCGGCCGGCCTGGAGAAGTAAAAGACCAAGCTATATGTGCAAAAACGGCCGCCTTAAAAAGCGGCCGTTCGCTTTTCGAGATTTAATGATCTCTCAGATACTCCTTCTTGTCGTGCTCCCGGCGCTACTCGTTGCTGCCGCGCTGTGGGATATTGCCAGCTTCACGATCCCCAACAGCCTGACGATCGCCATCGCGGCGGCATTCGTTCCTTTCGCGCTGACTGTAAGCTTGCCGCTGGATCTTTTCGGCCAGCATTTCCTGGCGGGACTGATCGCGCTCCTCATCGGCTTTACCATGTTCGCCTGCAATTTCATTGGCGGCGGCGATGCCAAACTCTATGCCGGCGCGGCATTGTGGCTGGGGCTTCACGATCTTGTAGCTTACACATTGGTCGCCACAATCCTGGGCGGCTTGCTCACTTTGCTGTTGCTGGGGATGCGCCGGTTCCCGCTGCCCGCGGGACTGTTGCAGCAGGGCTGGCTTCTCAAGCTTCATGATACGCGCTCGGGCATTCCCTATGGCGTGGCGCTGGCGGGCGGCGTCTTTGCGGTACTGCCGCATGCGGAGATTCTCCGTCTCGCCGCGCTCGGCTGAAACTTCGCGCCGGGAATCGCGAAGTTCGTCAGCGATACGTTAAGCAAATTCTAAGTGGTTCGTGATCAACTCCGCATCAAAGGGGAGCTGGATTTCATGAACACCAAGCGTCTCATCGTGCTCGGAATGGCCGGTGTCATGGCGATCGCCGCTGCGCTGGTGGCGCGCGGGATAATGGGCGGCGGCACCCCGAATGTCGAAGCGAAAGTCGCGCAGATGCCGATGAGCGAAGTGCTGGTCGCAAACGCCAATCTGCAGCCCGGCCAGGCGCTCACTGCCGACCAGGTGCGCTGGCAGAAATGGCCATCCTCTTCCGTCGATGCGAGTTTCATCACACACGGTTCTGCCGGCGATATCGAGGCAGTGGTGAAGGACGCGGTGGTGCGCAGCCCGCTTCTTTCCGGCCAGCCCGTCACCAACGTTGCGATCGTGCATGGCGATGCGGGCGGCCTGATGGCGGCGATGCTCAATCCGGGCATGCGCGCGATTTCGATTGCGATCAATCCCGATTCCGGCGCCGGCGGCTTCATCCTGCCCAATGACAAGGTCGATTTGATCCTGACCCGCAAGGGCGATGGCAATCGCGTGACCACGAGCACGATCCTCACCGATGTCCGCGTGCTGGCGGTGGACCAGACCTTCAAGCAGGACAAGGATACCAAGACCGTCATCGGCAAGACCGCAACCTTGGAAGTGGCGCCGGACCAGGCCGAGCGAGTCGCCAGGGCCGAGGGCCAGGGCTCGCTTTCGCTCGCGCTGCGGCCTCTGGCCAGCAGCGACATGGCAATGGCCGACAATCGGGCCAAGCCGGCAACTCACGGATTCGATGACGGAGAAGGCGGCGATCAGGTTGCGATCATTCGCTATGGCATCAGCCGCGATGCCGCGACCGTGGTTCAGGGAGGAAAGCCCCAGTGAGTATTGGCATGAAGGCTTCCGCGCTTCCCTTCGCGGCCGCTCTGTTGCTGGCCGTCATGGCGCCGGCGCATGCGGCACCGCGCGTTGCGATGGGCGACAAGGGACTGCTTGGCGAAAGCAATACTCGTGTCGTTCAAATTTCGACCGGAGATGGCCAGCCGGCGAACCAGCATCTGACCCTGGGCCTGAACAAAGCCGCGATCATCGAGTTGAACAGCGATGCCAAGGATGTCCTGGTCTCAAGCCCGGACATCGCGGACGCCATCATCAAGACGCCGCGGCGCATTTTCCTGCTCGGCACCAAGACCGGACAGACCAACGCTTTCTTTTTCGATAGTCACGGTCATCAAGTCTTGTCGCTGGATATCCGGGTCGAAAAGGACGTCGCGGACCTGGCCGCAATGATCAAGGCCAATCTTCCGAACTCGGCGATCAAGGTCGCGGCGTTGAACGACAATGTCGTCCTGACCGGCCGGGTGGCCAGCGCGCTGGAAGCGACCCGTGCGGCCGATCTCGCCGCCAGCTTCGCCGGCGACCCGAAAAAGGTCGTCAACATGCTGTCCGTCTCGGATGGCGAGCAGGTCATGCTGAGGGTCCATGTTTCGGAAATGCAGCGCCAGATCGCCAAGCAGTTCGGAATCAACCTGTCCGGCGTGAAGGTCATCAACGGCACGCCCCTGGCGCTTTCCACCTCCAATCCCTTCGGGCTTTTGGGCAATGCCCTGTCCGATTTGTCGGGCGGCCAGGTCGGTCAGGTTTGCAACACGGCCTCTTCGGCGCTCAATCCCTTCGGCGCATTGCAGGGTGGCGGCATCTGCAACGTCCAGAACAATGTCCAAGGCGCGCTGAAGGCGCTGGAGACAGTCGGGCTGCTGCATACCCTGGCCGAACCCAATCTCACCGCCGTATCCGGCGAGAC
>CAYWWT010000053.1:0-12671 GCA_964461855.1 uncultured Rhizobium sp.
CTCGCCCGCGACTACACGCTCTGCGACAATTTCTTCATGGGCGCGTTCGGCGGCTCGTTCCTCAATCACCAATATCTCGTGGCCGCGCAGCCGCCCTTCTATCCCGATGCCGACAAGAGTCCGGCGGCGCGTTTGATCGCCGTTCTGGATGGCGACGATCCTAAGGGCAATCGATTGAAGCCGACGGAGAAGTCGCCGGCCAGCGCGCTCGATGGACCGCCGCGCTTTTCGCTGAACAATCTGTCGCCGGATTTCTACGCCGTGAACACCATGCACCCGATCTATCCGCCGGGCAGGCCCGATTCCTCCAATCCCCTGTTGTTGCCGCCGCAGCTGCACAAGACCATTGGGGATGTCCTGAGCGACAGGAACGTCGAATGGGCCTGGTATGCGGGGGCGTGGCAGGCGGCGCTGGACGGGATCGCCTCGAACGGCAAGGATTTTCCGCCCAAGCCCAATTTCCAGATCCATCATCAGGCGCTCAATTATTTCCAGAGCTTCGCGCCGGGTACGGATATGCGCGCCCAACATCTGCGCGATGGCGGGTTGGGCGACACGCCGGCGACCAACAAATTCATGGCGGATGTGCGGGACGGCAAGTTGCCCGCGGTGAGTTTCTACAAGCCCGAAGGTGACCTCAACATGCATGCGGGCTATTCGACCATCGCCGATGGCGACCGCCATATCGCACGGGTGATCGAGATGCTGCGGGCCGGCCCGCAATGGCAGAACATGCTGGTCATTCTGACCTTCGACGAGAATGGCGGCTGGTGGGATCACGTCGCGCCGCCGCGCGGCGACCGCTGGGGTCCGGGATCACGCATTCCCGCGATCCTGGTCTCACCGCATGTGCGCAAGGGTCATGTCGAACATACGGTCTATGATACCGGCTCGATCCTGCGCTTCCTGACGCGGCGGTTCGGACTGGAAAAGCTGCCCGGGCTTCAGTTGCGCGAGGACGGGATGCGCCGCAACGAAGGCTTTGCGCCCGGCGATCTCACCGAGGCGCTGACGATCTGACGCCCGATTTCAGAAGGGGCGCTCGCCGCGGTAATTGCCGGCTTCGGCATAACGGCAGACCAGAATGTCTTCGCGCGAGCTCGTGGCCTCGGCACAGCCGACTTGGGTGGTGGCGCGCCAGACCAGCTGCGTGTAATGGCCGACATCCGCGGTCTTGCCGGTGGTGCTGTTGTCGGGAAACACCCCCGGACGGAAATATTGCTTTTCGCGGACCCAGGCTTGCACCATGGCTTCGGGCCCGTAATAGCCCTTGGTGCCGGCCCAGATATTTTCGCCTTCCGGGGCGAAGCGGTTTTCCGGCGCATGCTCGAAGCGTCCGGTTTCCGCGAGATAGTCGGCCCATTGCTGCGCCGCCTGGGCGAGGCCGTCATTCCAGCTCAAGGGCTCGAGCCCCATGGTTTCGCGTTCCTGGTTGTGAACCGCGAGAACGCGCATGTCGAAAGGATTGGGAATCGGCACAGAGCCCATGAACAGCGGCGTGACGAGAACCGCCGCGCAAGCCGCCACCCGCGATTTCCACCGCCTCGACTGCATGGGACTGAAAGCTCCTGCGTTTGCGCAGGAATTTTCGGATCACAGGGTTTCGGCGGGGTGCAGAGAGAGAGTTAAAGTTCGTCTAACGGATGACGCAAAATTTGATTAAATTCGATTCCAGTCACGCTTTTCCGGCGGTTTTCAGCGGAAGAATGACGACCTGATCGCCTTTGACCGCCGCGCCGAACAAGAGACGCGCGAATTCGAGCGGCACGCCGATGCAGCCATGGGTGGCATAGCCCTCGCGCACATTGCTGCCATGGATCGCCACGCCGTCATTGGTGAGACGCAGCATGTAAGGCATCGGCGCGTCATAGCTGCTGGAATAATGATCGGCGTCTTTCTGCAGGATGGTAAAGCTTCCGGTGGGCGTGGGCTTGCCGTCGGTGCCGAAAAGGATCACGGCCGATCCGATCTCGTGGCCATCGCGGAAGACCGAGAGCAATTGGCGCGCAAGATCGATGCGGACCCACACCGGGCCTTTGGGAATGTCCTTGTCGTCCCAGACAAAATCGCCAAAGCGCATCGTCTTGGTGATGTTGAGGACGCTGCGCACGATCTCCTGGCGCCCGCCCGGCAGGATGAGAAGTGGATAATCGCCGTCGTGATAGCGGATGCGCGTTCCCGATGGTTGCGGGGGCAGGGCAGGCGCCGCCGCCACCATCTTCGGGGTAGCGGCCGATGGCGCGCGCTGCTGCAAGGTCTGCCAGAACAAAATCCCGACCAGGCATCCGGCGATGACCAGCACAAGGGATCGCAGATATTTCATGGCGCTTATCGCGCGCCGGTCAGGCCGCCACGCGCACGCCGGCGCGCCGCCATGCCGATGCCGAAGAAGCCCAGGATCAGCATCGCCCAGGTCCCCGGTTCGGGAACGCCGGTCGGGATACCGGGCTCTGTCGGGATGCCGACGCCGCCGCCCGGTCCGCCTGGCGGTACCGCAGCGAAGCTACGCCCTGGCGAAATATCCGGATCGAAGGAACTGCCCAGCGGTATGAAAGGTCCGTCGCGCGCATCGCCCAGGACCCGCTCCTGCGGCAGGGAATTGGCGAGCGCATCGGGCGCAAACGAGAAAGCCGGATCCGGCGGCACCGACGCGGCGCCCAGGGGCGGTTCGCGTTCGCGCTCGCTGGACAGCACGCGTTCTTCGGGTTTGTCCGGCTTGGTCGAAAGCAGCACGCCCGAGCCCCGTTCGCCCGGCGAACGTTCGGCGAAAAGAGAGAGCGGATCTTTCAGTGCGGCCATCAGACCGCCACGCCCGCCTTCGCTCGCCTTGCCGATGGCGAAGGGACTGGTCTCGGCCATGGAGACGACACCGATCAGAAGTGGGACCAGCACCAATGTGCGTTTCCATCGCCCGCGGCGCGGGCTCGCTGCCGGCAGGACCGGGGGCGGGTTTTGATTTCGTCCGATTGACGATTTCAAGCGAGAGATGAGGGCGCCGAAAATGATACAGACTCCGTTCCAGACGCCATTATGCAAAAGTCATGCTCAGTGTGTATCTTGAGCAGGTTACGTGGTTAATGCCGTGGCAATCATTTGGAATTTGGCCAATTTGTGTCACCGGGTCAACGGCCCGGGACGCCTTCGCAACCATAAAGTGTGAGTTCCCTGACAGCTTACCGGCGCGCGCCGCTGTCGAAGCCGGGGAGCGACCAGCCCCTGGTGATGGCGCCGCCACGCAGCGCAAAGCCCGCCGCGAAAGCCAAGGCCGCCGAGAGCCAAAGCTCGGTCCCCGCCAGCCGCAGGAGCACGAACACCATGGCCGTGGCTGCGGCGGCGGTGACATAGATCTCGCGCCGGAGCAGGACCGAAACCTCGCCCGCGAACAGATCGCGCAGCACCCCGCCGAAGGTGGCGGTCAAAATGCCCATGACGACCGCGACCAGGGGCGTCACGCCGGCGGCCAGCGCCTTGGCCGAACCCAGCACCGCATAGGCCGCCAGACCGCCCGCATCCAGCCAGAGAAAGGTGCGCGAGCTCCAGGGCCGTTCGCCCATCGCCCAGACGATGGCGCCCGCCGCCAGGCAGACCCAGAGATAGCCGGAGGCGTGCAGCCAGAAGACCGGCACGCCGATCAGCACGTCACGCAGGGTGCCCCCGCCCATGCCGGTCATCACGGCGAAGGCGAAGAAGGTGATGACGTCATGGCGGCGCCGCGCCGCCGCCAGCGCGCCGGTGACGGCGAACATGCCGACGCCGAGATAATCCAGAAGCGGCAGGAAGCCGGTCATTGCGAACCCCTCAACATCTGGCTGGATCGGCCCGTTGGGCTGGCCGCGCCCCGGGATTCCGTTAGCATAGATCGGTCTCCAAGTTCAGGACGTTTCCATGATCCGTGCCGCAGGTTTTGCCGCGATGCTGGTGGTGGCGCTGCCCGGCGTGCCGCGGGCCTGGGCGTTGGACGCACCGCCGGCATGCGTCTCTCTTTTCAAGACGATGGACGCGGGGCCCGCCGGGCCGGTGTTTCTGCCCAGTTATCCCGGCGTCAGATCGGGCCCGCTGCTGGACGCGGCGTTCCTCTACGACAATGCCGTCGCCGCGATTGCGCTGGTCGCGTGCGGCGATCCCGGCAAGGCGGCGCGCATCGGCGACGCCATGCTTGCCGCGCTGGCGCGCGACCGCACCTGGCATGATGGGCGCCTGCGCAACGGCTATCTCGCGGGCGCTGTCGGTCCCGGTCCGTTGAAACTGGCGGGCTGGTGGGACGAAAAACAAAATATGTGGGTTGAGGATCGCTATCAGGTCGGCAGCGACACCGGCAACATGGCCTGGGCCATCCTGGCGCTGCTGGCGTTGGATCGCAGGGCGCAGGATCATCGCTATCGCGATGGCGCGGTGCGCATCGGCCGTTGGATAAAACAATGGCGCGATGAAAAAGAGCCTGGCGGCTTTACCGGCGGCACGTTCGGCCATGAGCCCATGCCTGTTGTCGAGCCGTGGAAATCGACCGAGCACAACACCGATCTGACCGCGGCGTTCACGGGCCTGGCGCGCGCGACCGGCGACAAAAGCTGGACGGAAGAAGCCGCCGCCGCAGAGCATTTCGTGCATGCGATGTGGCGGGCGGATTGCAGTTGCTTCGCGGTCGGCACCATCCAGGACGGAAAAACGCGCAATCCCTATCTGGCGCTCGATGCCCAGACCTGGCCCTTGCTGGCGATCCCAGGTGCTGCCGCGCGTTATGATGTGAGCGCTGCACAAGCGCGGTTGCGCGATGGCGCCGGTTTTGCCTATAGCGAAGCAAAAGAGGGGCTCTGGACCGAAGGCACCGCGCAGGTGGCGCTGTTGCTGGAGCTTACGGGCCGCGACACGGAAGCCGCGGCTTTCATGACCGCGGTCGAAGCCATGCGGACGCCTGAGGGCTCCTATTATGCGGCCAATACAAAAGAATTGCCCACCGGCTTCATGCTGGAAACCGATCCCAGCCAGCCCCGCCAGTATTTTCATATCGCGCATCTGGCCGCGCTGGCCTGGGCGGCGCTGGCGCAGACGCGCACCAATCCCTTCACGGGCACGCAGACGCTGCCACAAACCGGCCCCTGATAAGCGGCGCCCGCCGACATCGCGGGTCTTGCCGGATCGGCTGCGCCCCTTCATCCTTCCATAGCTTGAGAAGGATGGAGCGGCGCATGTCGGACGGCCAAGCGGACGGAATCCTGGCGGGCAAAGGCGAGACGCTGGAATATCTTCTCCTGGGCCTGGCCAATCGCCATGGCCTGGTGGCGGGCGCGACCGGCACGGGCAAGACCGTCACTCTGCAAGTGCTGGCGGAAGGATTTTCCAAGGCCGGGGTGCCGGTCTTCGCCGCCGACATCAAGGGCGATCTGTCCGGACTTTCCGCCCCGGGCGAAGCCAAAGAGGCTTTCGTCACCCGCGCCAAGGGCCTGGGCTATGATTACGAGCCCGACCGCTTCCCGGTGATGTTCTGGGACCTCTTCGGCGAACAGGGTCATCCCATCCGCGCCACCATTTCCGAAATGGGTCCGCTGCTGTTGTCGCGGATGATGGATCTGAACGACACCCAGGAAGGCGTGCTCAACATCGCCTTCCGCGTGGCGGACGAGCAGGGCCTGCTGCTGCTGGACATGAAGGACCTGCGCGCGATGCTGAGTTTCATCGGCGATCATGCCGCCGAACTCACCACCCAATATGGCAATGTCTCCAAGGCGACTTTGGGCACCATCCAGCGCCAGCTTCTGGTGCTGGAAAATCAGGGCGGTGCGAAATTCTTCGGCGAGCCGGCGCTCAGCTTCAGCGATTTCATGCGCACCGACCGGGACGGACGCGGTTACATCAACATCCTGGCCGCCGACAAGTTGATGCAGACGCCCAGGCTCTATGCCACCTTCCTGCTCTGGCTGTTGTCGGAATTGTTCGAGCAGATGCCCGAAGTCGGCGACCCCGACAAACCCAAGATGGTCTTCTTCTTCGACGAAGCGCATCTGCTGTTCAACGACGCGCCCAAGGCGTTGATGGATAAGATCGAACAGGTGGTGCGCCTGATCCGCTCCAAGGGTGTGGGCGTCTATTTCGTGACCCAGAGCCCGCTGGATGTGCCCGACACCGTGCTGGCCCAGCTCAGCAACCGGGTGCAGCATGCCCTGCGCGCCTTCACCCCGCGCGACCAGAAGGCGGTGAAGACGGCGGCCGACACGTTCCGCCCCAACCCCAAGCTGGAAACGGCGCGCGTGATCATGGAGTTGGGCAAGGGCGAGGCGCTGGTTTCGTTCCTGGAAGGCAACGGCACGCCGCGCATGGTGGACCGCACCATGATCTGCCCGCCCTGCGCGCGGCTGGGGCCGGTGACTATGGACGAGCGCAAGACCGTGATCGCGGCCAGCCCGGTGAAGGGCAAATACGAACAGGCGCTGGATTCGGAGTCCGCCTACGAAGTGCTGGCGGGCCGCGCGCAAGCCGCCGCGACCGCCACAGCCGCCCCGCCCGCGGGCGGCGGCTTGCTGGGCGGGCTGGCGGGGGCGCTGGGCAATGTCTTCGGCACCAACAATCCGCGCGGCCAGCGCCTTTCCACCGGCCAGGCGATCGCGCGCGAGGTCACGCGCAGCGTGACCAATCGCGTGGCGGGGCAGATCGCCGCCGATCTGGGAAAATCGCTGGGCGGCAAGACCGGCGGCACCATCGGGCGCGCCATTCTGCGCGGCGCGCTGGGCGGGATGCTGCGTCGGTAAAGGGGTGGCGGTTCCCAGGAACTCTGTGACGCATGGCATTTTAATTATCCTCATTGGTCAGAGGGAGAATTTGTTAAAACCTTGCAACTAACACTTGTGGGGACACCATGCGTTCCCTGCTCTTACATCGGCCCCGGCCCCGTCCCACGAAACTGGCAGCAGCGCTCGCCGTAACCGCGGCGACGATTCTTGGCGCCAGCGTCCTTATCATCCTGTGGGTGCTGGGCGTCTCCTCGTCGGCGATGGATCGCGCGCAAAACGCGGGCGAAACCCGTTTGGTCGGCGCCATTCTCAAAACATACCAGGACGGCATCGCGGCCGCGGTCGCGGATTACACAAGCTGGACCGAGCTTTACGAATATCTGCAGGGGCCGCGCGATCCCTTCTGGGAAGCGGACAGCCTGGGGCCATACCTCCAACAGACATTTGGAATGGACGATGTCTTTATCGTTTCCCGGTCCGGCGCTTTTGCGTATGAATTTCGGGCGCATGGGCGCGCCGTTTCCGGCAACACGCCCGTAGCTGCCGCGACGCTGCGGCAACTGGCCAGAAGCGCCTTTTCAGCCAGGGAAGCCGGTCGCAAGAAGCCGCTCTCCGGGATCATATCGTTGGACGGGGTGCCCGCGGTGGTGGCCGCGTTCCCGATCTTGCCGCCCGCGGCGAAGGGACCTGCCCAATTCGTGCTGATCGAAGCGCAGGAATTGGGGCCTGCAGCGGTCGCCGCGCTTGGGAAGGGCTATGGGATATCCCAGCTTGAAATCAGTAGCGGCCAAGGACCGGGCATAGATTTGCAGGACCCGCTGCGGCGGCCCTCCGGTTTCAAGATAAGCTGGTTGGAATCGGCAAGCGGGCGCCAGCTTTTCGCCCGGGTTCTGCCCACCATCCTGCTGGTCGGAGGCATCGCGGCCCTCGCGCTCGCCGGGCTTGCATTCGCCTGGTGGCGGACTTTGAACGACCTGAAGGATGGCGAGAAGCGCGTTCTGGCAGCCGAGATGGAAGCCGTTCGCGCGCAGGTCCGCGCGGCGGAGGAGACCAGCCGGAGCAAAAGCGAATTCATCGCAAATATGAGTCACGAACTGCGAACGCCGCTGAACGCCATTATCGGCTTTTCGGAACTTTTGCGTTCCGAGACCTTCGGTCCATTACCGAACAACAAGTACCGCGAATATGTCGGCGATATTCATGCCAGCGGTGGTCATCTGCTGAACCTGGTCAACGACATCCTCCAGCTGTCGAAAATCGAAGCGGACAAGATGCAGGTGAGGCAAGAAACGCTCTCGCTGCATGAGGCGATTGCCGGTTGCGTGCGCATCGTTCGCGTCCTCGCCAACAAGCGGAATATCCGCCTCCGGACTCACCGCGATCCGGCCTCGCCCTTGGTGGTGGCGGACAAAATCTTCCTTCAGCAGATTTTGCTGAACCTGCTTTCAAATGCCGTCAAATTCTCTCCCGAGCGGGGGGTTGTGGAGATTCATTGCGAACAGGCTGCCGGCCATTACACCGTCCGCGTGAGCGATCAGGGCTGCGGTATTCCGCCGGAAACGCTGGCGCAACTGGGAAGGCCCTTTGTTCAGGCGGAAGGCGTGTTCGTGCGCAAATACCAGGGCACGGGTCTTGGGCTGGCGATAAGTTTCCGCCTCGCAAGAATGATCGGCGCATCGTTGGCGATCGACAGCACGGAGGGTGTCGGCACGACGGCAACATTGACGCTGCAGGCAGCCAGCCTGCACGCCGCCGAAACCCACGCCGCGTGACGCAACACCGTCCTCAGGCGCCATCTTCCGTTGACGCGGGCAAGGGCGTGGCCGGGCGGCTCGCCGTCTAGAATCCTCTACAATTGTACCCAGTTGCCATCATGCCAATAACCGCGACCCTCATGGTATTCGCGGAAGCGATGCTTGGTGCCCCATTCCTGATGGAAATACCAATCGTCGGGATGATAGTCGAAGTTCTGTCCTGGTGCGCTTTCCTTGCGGTCACTGTGCCAGCAATCGCCTTCATGGTTGCAGATGATGTAGGCCGACGCAGGAGCTGAACTTGCCATGATGGCAAGAGCGGCGACGGCTCCGAAGATGCGCAGACGCATTCGGGCTCTCCGAAAAGCGATAGAGTAGGCGCTTGCTCTCCAAATTCATAATTACTGTTGGGATAGCGGCGGCAGCCGGCGTAAACTTGGCGCGCGTCGCTGGCCGGCGCGCTTGCGAAACGCCCCCAAGACTGCTCCAGTCCGCGCATGACAAAAGATGAAATCACGGCCTGGGCACTGGCGAACGGCTGGCAGATTATCGACGGCTCTCCATGCCTGACAAAGCCATCGGCACCGCATCCCGCCATCGTGCGGCTCACACTCAAGACAACCGTGGCAAGTTTGGAAATCAAGAAGCCGGCGGGCAAATGGGATAAGGTTGCGAGCGCCGCCTATTCCAAAATCTCACCCGACCCGGACACGGGCATGCCGGACAATCTTGGCCTCGGAACGATTTCGGGCCTGACGCTCCTGATGCAGGACAACAAGGACCGCATGGTATTTTCGAAGATGAGCGGCAAGGGTTGACTGCATTGACCCGCGAAGTGGTCCGCTAACCTGGCTTAGGCGCCTCACCGTTCTTTTCCGCCTTGCGGCGAGCCGTCTCTTCCGCCTTGCGCTCAGCCTTTTGCTGGGCCTTGGCGGCCTGCTGGCGTTCGCGGTTCGCACGATCTTGAGAATAGTTGGGTGTGCGCGGGGCCATCTTCGCTCCTGTCGGATCGTTATTTGGAGATTTCGGTCACGGGAACGGGGTTCGGAACGGCCATCGCCCAGACTTCCCCGGCCTTTTCGCCGGGGCGGCAGAACAGGGCGTCGCCCGGCTTGCTCAGGGCGTCGCGATTGCAAAACTGGCGGAAGGTGCGCTCGATCTCGGCTTCCATCTTCAGCGGAATGTCGCGCGAGGTTGCGCGGCGGCGCTGGCGGATGGCGTTCATCACCGACCAGCGGCGCAGGCCGCCGGGATGGGGCGCCAGCACGGCAATCAGTTCTTCGACGATGCTTGCGTCGGGGCCTTGGGAGGCGAGTTGAGGACGTGGCAACAGCATGGTCCTTTCGGAACGGCAGGAAGAAAAAAGGCAGCGGAATCCCCGCTGCCCCTTTCGCTGCGATCTAGGCGTTCTGCAGATTCACAGCCTTGGGGCCCTTGGCGTCCGGCTGGATGTCGAACGAGACCTTCTGGCCTTCCTGGAGGTCGCGCATGCCCGCTGCTTCCACGGCGCTGGCATGGACGAACACATCCTTGGCGCCGCCTTCCGGCGAGATGAAGCCAAAGCCCTTGGACGAATTGAAGAACTTCACGGTTCCGATGGTCATTATGAGTTTCCTTAACGATGGTGCGCCCGGCGAGTGCCAAGGCGGCGAAGGCAGAGAACAGGGAAGGGAGCTGGGGCCAGGCGCGCAGAACCGATAACGGGAGCGGGTCGGATAACAGTGCGCTTCAACTGACGAACGCCGTCGTGGGCTTCACATGCGCTCTAAACCGGCAAAATACAAGCCGCCGGTCGTTTCCCGCGCTGGCGAAAGGCACGCAGGGACGAACCTTAATAAGGCATCCCGTGATCCGACATGAGGTGCCCCGGCGCGAGAGGAGGCCCGGACGAATCCGGACCTCCTCCCTT
Organism: uncultured Rhizobium sp.; assembly: GCA_964461855.1. Lineage (GTDB taxonomy): Bacteria > Pseudomonadota > Alphaproteobacteria > Micropepsales > Micropepsaceae > Rhizomicrobium. Next base: position 10,389 of record CAYWWT010000053.1, read on the forward strand.
AGCGCGCTTGGAGACGCGCCGATCGCGGCCCGAGGTCGCGGATTAGTGGGGTGTCGAGGCTGCGCCGGCGACAGCGCCTGTCCCGCCACCCACAGCGGCGCCAACCGCGGCGCCGGGCGCGCACCCGACCGGAAGCGTCACGACACATCCGATTGCCGCGCCGATGCCGGCACCCGTTACCCCGCCCTCTACGGCGCGAGCGCCGGGATCCGCATGCCAGCGTCCTTCGCGATAATAGCCACGGTCATCGGAAGGGTCGGCAACCCAGTGAATATGCTCATCACTCCGGTGCGCATCGTACCAATCGGAGTTGTAGTAGGTGATTGGCGCCTCTTCTCCATAGGCATACAGCTGATGCACCCGCCAGCATTCGCCGCCCGAATTACAGGCGACATAGGTTTTTTCGACAGTTTGGGCGCTGGAGATCGTTGGCACCATCAAGGCCGCGCCCGCAATAGCGAGAAACGAACCCAGGCCAAGCGCAGTGTGAAATTTTCTCATGTGTTACCTTTCATTGCGCCCAGCCGCATCCGGCAGCTTTTCCGTGCCGTAATAAACGAGCCAGGAAGACGATCGTTCCGACCAGGGACAGGCGGGCCCGCATTGCAACCCGCCACGACAAGACAGTCGACAGTTCCACCAAACTCTCCGAAACTTGCGCGGAATGGTCCGCGTGCGATCATGGTTCCGTAGAGATGAGGGTATAAATTATGACGAGAGAAGAAGATGTTCTGGCAGCGTTGGACCAGCCAAGGGCAATCTATCCGCTGCAATTGCGGCTCGATCCCAACAGCAAAAGCAGCGACGCTTTGCAGGAAATTCTGATGCGCATGCGTGCGGCGGGGAAAGTGAAGTTCGATATCAAAACTGGGAAATGGTCCAAGGCGTAATATCAGCCGGTTCGAATCAAGATCCGATCCCGTAGTTGGCGTGACTAACCTGGAAAAAACGGCCTCGATAGCGGTCAATAGCTTGTATCGAGCCCGGCTAAGCGACTAGTTCGCTCGAGCAAATGGCTGCTTCTGACCCAATGCTGACACTCAGATCGCCATCCGGTCCTCGCACATCATCTGCTGTGCAACAGCTTTCCTTATCTGTAGGATGGCAGCTTTCCAGGGCTTGTGTAATCGGGGGGTTGTTAGATGGCTCGCTTCGTCCTTGTGCATGGTGCTTTCACGGGCGCCTGGATCTGGGGCCCGCTGGCGGAACGGCTCCGCTCCGCCGGTCATGCTGTGGAAGTATTCGACCTTCCCGGCCTCGGCGATGATGCAACGCCCCCGCAGGATGTAACTCTCGATTTGTGTGCTGCCCGTCTCGGAGAGGTGCTAACCGCTAGCGCTGAACCTGCTATCCTCGTCGGCAATAGCATGGGCGGCGTCATAGCGACACAAGCGGCTGCCCGATACCCCGACAGCGTTGCAGCGCTGATCTATGCCACGGCATTCGTTCCGCGCGATGGACAGAGTTTGCTCGACCTGACACGTCTTCCGGAGGGTGCAGAAGACCAAGTGCAGGCGAACATCATTATCGAGCCGCCCTTAGCTACGATGCCGGTAGCCGCGTCGCGGAGTGCGCTGTATGGGTCCTGTTCCGAAACCGATGCAGCTTGGGCGATTTCGAAGCAGCGGCCTCAACCGCTTGGGCCGTTTGCCGTACCAGTTTCGATCCCAAGCGGAGCGCTGGACGGCATCAACCGTTACTTCGTCCTTTGTACGAAAGATCGGGCGATACCTGCCGCGCTGCAGCGTCGGATGGTCGCTGAGAATTCAATCACCAACGTCATCGAGCTAGATACCGACCACACGCCGCATCTTTCCATGACCGCCGCGCTTGCTGACGCCCTGGAAAAATTTGCCGGACACACGGCAGGCAGAATAACGTCCGTCTGACTGTCTGGATGGCCGCGGTTGGCGCAATGCGGACACTCGATGAGAGCGCACTGTCAATCACGTTATTGGCGCTAGCGACCAGAGGTTCGAGATCGCCTCGCTCCCGGTTAGCCAAACACCACAATAACCACCCGAATTTATTGAACGTCGATTTGGGGTTTGGCGGACAGAGAGGATTGCTCGAAACATGCTCAAGGCATGTTTCTCGTCCTCGCTTCACTCGGATCACTCGCTGCGCTCGTGCCCAAAATCGCCGGTTGGCGATTTTGTCGAACGGGAGTCCGTTCACCGATCTCGATCCGCCATTAAAAAAGGCCCCGCAAGGGGGCCTTGTTTTAATGGCGGACAGAGAGGGAGTGGACTGCCTTAGGTCCATCAGGGGGTTATTCTGGCT
>CAYWWT010000054.1:0-12657 GCA_964461855.1 uncultured Rhizobium sp.
GCGGGACTTCATTTTTCTGAAACATCGTCGCGGAACATTGTATTGTTCTCCACCATTTGGCGCGAACGATTAAGAGCAGCGCAAACGGAATATTTCGCTCGCCGTAGATGAGTTGCTCCATCGCGCCGATGTCTGTCCGGCTTGGCACCGGTGGATGATTTGGGTGCGAATGCCACTCTCCTAAATAATTGAAGCGCTCATAATCATCACCAGTTTCACGAAAAAAGGTCTCGAGGGCATCCTGATGGTGCTCAGGTGACCGAACGAAATGGGCTGCGCTTCCGGAGACGGCGTCCAGGGAAAATTCTACCAATCTGAATATGCCGGCCTCCAGTTGCTCGGCCATCAGTATGCCGCCAATCTCGCGGCGCCCAGCTTTACTCAAAGCGGCGAACATGCGCTTTTCAAGTGCTCGAGAAATTTCAAGCCGCATCTTCTGGCTCTGTACTCTTGGGAATTATTTCAGAGAATAACGCGTTAAACTCATCCGTCGTATCCTCGATTATTGTCCGACCCCAATCGCCCTCCGTGATTAAATCAATTGGCCAAGTGTCGAATGGGGCCGAAAATATCCATTCCTGCTTTAGACCAATCAAGTAGGCCGAATTCGGAAAGATGGTTTCTTCCCGCGTCAGGACGTCTACAGTCATTCGTGTAAGGTGCGCTGCAATGACAGTCACGTCCGCATCGTCGGCGATCAACGGCGGAAGATCGTCTCTTGTCAGATCGTATTGTATGGATGAGTCATCCCATGGCACTCCATGTTCGCTGCACCATGTCGCGATTTGACGACGTGCAGCATGGGGAGTTGGGTCGACATCCGGTCGCGACCGCGCCACCAGACCACCAATCCCTCCCGCAAAAACCTCAGCCCACACAAGAGGCTTTTTATAAGTCAATGCGACAGAGGCACAAAGATTGAAAATCTGGGCGTCGGCAGTCGCATCAACGATCAAGTCACACTGAGATATGCTTTCTAACGCTGCTTCGGCTGAAGCCGAACTTTCCTGGCCTCCAAGTAGCACTCGTCGAACCGTAACGGACCCTACAGGATTGATGTCTAAAATCCGTGCCTTAACGGCATCAGGTTTATTCAGTCCTACTGACCGGTTGTCAAGATCATGGCGGACAACGTTGCCAGGCAGCAGTAAGTCACCGTCAATCAGGACAAATGAGGCGACGCCTGACCTGGCTAATGAGGAAGCAACTTTTGATCCAACTGAACCGCAGCCAAGAATGGCTACTTTCTTTTCGCTGAGTGCCTCATACTCTTTAGACAGGCGTGGCTGGTCATTCGGAAGCGGTATTGTCCGATAGTCGAACACATGTCGTCGCCCCGATCCGGCTGCTAACGATAGTAATTTGGATATCCCATTCTTATAAAAGAGGAATGTTTGCTCCTTATCATAGGTTCTGATCCGTCCTGCCAGCTCATCTGATTGGACTGACCCAGCAAATGCTTCAAGGAAGTCGTAGGTAGCGCTCATCTGCAATTCGGATGACGGCGAGACATTTATGGCGAACCCTGGACGCGTGAATGAGCTAGAGAAATGCGCCGGTTCAGAAAAAATTGGATTTTCTTCATCGCCAAGGCGTTTGACCCGACACAGGTAGTGCGTGGCGCTATAAAGCTCTTCAACAACAAGCTCATGAGGAACATCTTGCGGCAGTAAGGCGAGGTGCGGCACAAGCCTCGATGGAAGTAAGAAACGAAGTGTCTCCGTCCTAGCCAGTTGCGCTATTGTCACGCGGTGAGCACTCTCAACTTCTGATCGCACGTTTACTTCCGGCTGTTCTGTCGTCAACAGGCGGTACGCACTTTCGATCATCATTGCCCCGGTCACCGATGGTTCCCAGTTGTCAGGGCGGTACTCCAGACACAATTCACCACCCGGACCATATTGATGACGAGATAACTGAACCTCTTCCCGCGGGCATACCTGCGGCGGCATGTCCGGAAAAAAGTTAGGGTAAGTGATGGTGAAGCCAATCGGTTCGCCGAGGTGGATGATGTCAAAATCTGCGACTAGGTGAAGGCCAGAGGCTAGGCGCCATTTGACGTTCGTCAGCCACGGCACCTGTTCCTCTAGATCGGCGATGGCAATCCGCTCAGCACCAGCACGATTTTGCTGAAATAACCACCAAGTCATGCGAACCCTTGAGGCTTAGTTGGCATACGAGCCTCTTTGCCAAACGAAGGGGCAGCAGCAGAAGTCGCGACCGCTGCCGACGCGGGCCGCAATAACTTCCCCGACACTCCGCCGCCCGCCATCCTTCCTTCAGCGCGCTTCGCAAGGTTCGAGCCTATTTTTGGCCCAAGCGCCTCGGTTATCTTCTGCTTATCGAACAAATTTGCAGCACTGTAGAAATCATTTCGCGCTTGTTCGAGCCATGTGAAAAACGCCCGTCCTCTTTCCGGAAACTCCTCCCATTTGTCAGCGAAATTTTCCAACGGGTCGCTAGGGTTCGGGATGACATATTTCGCGCCGTCCAACTGGATATATGAATCCATCCGCTGCAAAATCGAAAACAGCGCATCCGCAATACGTTCTTCCCCTTGGTACGCATGAGCAGCAAGGGTAGTGATGATGATTGATATCGGACACGACTTAGTAGTATCAGTCGCGAACATAATGTCTCTGTGACGTTTCAAGATCATGATCGCCGCTTGCAACGGTGTTCGCACTCGATAGTCTGGGATATCTTCAACACTCGCATGGATAGCCTCTGCCAACTTTCGGAGCTGCCGATTAAACTCAACTACCATGCGCGCTTTAAACCAAGCCAGATACCCCTTGGGATTTGAACGAGGCCAGTCCGGTGTAATCACTTTATAGCTCGGTGTTTCATTGTCCGTTATAGCGATGGCCGTGTCGGCCCAAGTCGTGTCCAAGTGCCTTTTCTCCAAGAGGACACGAACATTTCCGCCGTCGGGAAGTGATGGCACGATATCCATATGGAACTGCGCGCCGTCCGCATAATTCAAGGTCCAACAACGACGTCCTTCATGCAGCGGCTTACTCATTGCTTGGGCTCGACGATATTCCTCAATCTCGTGTCCGAGGAGGACTTTGAGTTGTTCCTGGGAAAGATCGGGCTTCGAAAGCTCTTTTAGTTCACATACCGCATCTACATCGTACTCTTCTTGATCAGTTAATGGCTTGATAACGGTGCCCAATCCAAATGACCCCTGAACATAAACAGCAGGAGAGTAAGCGCGGACCGTGGACTTATCTCGATTTAGCCATGTACCCAAAGAATGGTAGCTGGTTTCAGCCTGCTCATAACGCGTGTCACTGATCGACAATTCTTCTGCCAATGCTTCCAGATATGTCTGTGCGGTGTTGGTCAAGTTCGCCAATTTTTTGCCCCTTCAGCCTAATTCGCCTTTTGTTTCATAACATTGTTTGATGGCAATATGAAGGAGCGACACAACCCAAAGTTTTGAAAAATGTGGATGGCCAACAAGATTCGACAGAAAGTTTGCTGCCAATCCGTCGATAGCCGCAGCCTCACCAGATAAGCGGCCACACGAAAAATCTACATCTACAGTCGCACTTTTGGGACCAGCCGGCAGCCAATAATATTCTTCCGGGCAGCGGAAATTAGGGTGAGAGGGAGTGGCCGACCCACTCATAGTCGTCAAATTGAACGTTCGTTCGCCGAGTTCCAAGGCGCGGCGTGAAGCCATTGGCATGGTTCGGGACAGGTCCCGAACCATTGCTGGGAGTTGCACTTAAGCGGCGGAATGAAGGGGTCTGCCGTCCTGGCCTTGTCCCTTGTAACGAGAACACTATTGGGAGAATGTGCCGATGGCGGTTTACGTCCAGCATACTGACAAACGCGCATGTTTGCCGCGATGTTAGCGGAACCCCAGTGCTAGCAGGAAAATACCGACCAGTCAGTGCACCGTCACGACGACCGCTTTTTGCGCTCCTAAGATGATCGCCAATTTCGCCTAAGAGCCAATTTCGGAAGCGTCGTGAATCGAAGCAACGTGAATTTTGGATGGTCGCTAGATGCGGGGGTTAAGGTAGCGAGTCCACTCTTTCTGCACAAGCTTCATTTACGACATCCTGAAGGGCATCAATCCGTTCTTTAAGCCACGTCAATTCTTCACCTGTGATGTCGTACTCGGCTGAATATCGGGCCTCGACATAGGCGCGCTGTAACTTTGCAAAGCAGCGCCGCGCAAATTTGTTGTCGTCCGGCCAGACATTTCGAAGGCATTCGTCCAAGCCCTCGGCTTGCGACCGTAGGAAGCTAAGGCGGTGAGACTTGGGGCTATAAAGGGTGAAAACCAAAAGGACGCAGTGATAAAGCGCCTCAGTCGTTTGGTGGAGCAAAAATACAGCAGTGTTCTTGTCTCCGCGACTTAAAGAAAATTGCGAGGCAGCAAAGAACTCCGCTTCTCGCTTCATCCACTGTTCATAATAACCCTTCGCCTCGGCCTTGATCTCGGCCGGCGATAACGGCTTAGCTTTTGCCAGCGGATGCCCCTCAGCCTCGAATAGCATGATGCCGTCTCGTGCAATGTCACTGAAAAACGGCCGGCCCTTGGCGAGTTGGTCGTTCACATCCTGAAGGCTGTGAACTATGAAATTGACTGGCGTCTTTAGCTCGTGGGTCAGCGTGTATTCGCGGACGAAGGTATCGTCCGCCATTGACCAATATTCCTGAAGGTCAGTGAATTCGTGGCTGCTGACCACGACCAGGATGTCATAGTCCGAGCGATAGCCCGAGGCACGATCCTCAACCCAGTCGCCGCGCGCATACGAGCCAAACAGGATCACCTTCAGGATGCGGCCGGCCTTGCGCCTGTCGGAGAGCTTCGTCTTGATCGCAATTTCGAATGTGTCGAACAGCACCTTCACCACGTGCTCAAGCTCGCGTTGTTTGGTATCGGGTAGGTGCGAGAGCTGATCGGCCAGCATGGAGATTCCTAATAACGATATTCGATTCTAGCACCGCACCGGGGCGTGGGCTACCGCTTTTCCGCTCGGCCTGATCAAAGGCAAAACAGGCCTATTTCAGTCCCCGCAGAGGCAATTCGAGTTGAGCCCAGCTACCACCCTGCCCAGTGGCAACCTTGACCTCAGGCGCCACCGGAAAGGTCTGCTGGGCAGGTTCTTTCACTGAACTCCCACCGTCGATAAAGGCCAGCAAATCACGACGCAAGATCAGACGTCGCCCGCCAACCTTCACGGAACGCAAAGCGCCTTCCGCGATCTTCTCGTAGAGAAATGAGCGGCCCAGGCCCGAAGCTTTGACGGCCTCATCTATGCGATACGAAATCTTGTCGTTGGCATCTGTCATGTCGTGACCCTCCAACAATAATACTACCATCCGAAGGCCATTCTGCCGAAATCCCTGGTAGGGACTGGCGCGGTCAATACTGGTCACTGGGGACAGCGCAACCTGACCCGACAACCTTTGGATCGAGGGAAAACATCTCGTCGTGCGGGCTCTTTCCGGCCCGGCCAACCACAGGCCAAGGAGCCGAAAAGAGCCTATTTTTCGTGCAATTTTTTCGCACCGCAGCGCGCGTCGATTAATTCAATAAAAACAAACGATTACAGCTAAATAACTCCCAATATTTTTCATAACTCCCAAAAAAACGATGTGCAGACAAACACTTACGCGAAACGAGAGTTGAGCTTTATCTTGCCTTCACTACGTACCTTTTTCGTTCCACTTTCAGCTAGGTGTCCAGTCACCACATTTTGTGCGCCGCACACTGAGCCGAGATCGGTTGGCAAAATGGCCTGTGCATGGATCATTTCTAACCATAATTTTGCCCTGGGAAACGCACCGTCATCGTTACGTTTGAAGAATAGCCTGTTGTTGGCTCTATAGGGCGAGAGGCCGCTTTTCGTTGCCGTTGGGCGAACTGCTTGGGAGAAAGAATATCGATGCCCGCGCGCAGGTGATCGAGATAGTCGGACCACCATTGCGCCATTTCCACCCGTTCATCCCAAAATTGGCTACGTTGATAGATGCCACGTACACTGTCGTCCACATGTGACAGGGCCAGTTCGATTGTCTCGGGTGCCCATAGCCTTGATTCGTTGAGGAGTGTGCTGGCTGTGCTGCGGAACCCATGTGACACCATATCCTCGTTGCCATAGCCCATCGTCCGAAGAGCCTTGTTCAAGGTGGCATCGGACATGGGCTTTCGCCAACTCATGCGTGCCGGAAAAACCAGTTTGTAATTGCCGAACCTGACATGTGCTTCATTGATAATTGCCAACGACTGACTAGATAGGGGCACGGAATGAGGTTCCCGCATCTTCATTTTCTCAGACGGTATTTTCCAGACGCTGTTGTCAAGGTCCACGTCCGTCCATTCAGCACTGCGAAGTTCGCCGGGACGTACGAACACATGAGGCGCTAGCCTGAGCGCAAGGCGAGTGCCGATGTATCCGCCGTAATTGTCAATATCCCGCAAGAGCTGACCAAACGCACTTGGATCAATGATGGCCGCGTGATGGCGTACCTTTGGCTTAATAAGCGCTTCACCCAGCTCCGCCGCAGGATTGGTTGCGGCTCTGCCCGTAAGGACTCCGTAGCGGAATACGCGCGCGATAAAGCCTCTTATGCGGTTGGCCGTCTCATAATGTCCGTTTTCTTCAACCTTACGAATGGCCTGGAGTATCTCATATGGCATGAGATCGTTCAGCGCCTGGTCACCAAGGTCTTTTTCGACAAGGGAAAAGAACCAGGCCATTTTGTACAAGGTCTTCTCTGAAAAGCCGTCTTTGCGCTTTTTCTCGATAAATTCGAGAGCGACCACCCGCAAGGTGCTGCTCTTTTCCAGAATTTTGGCCTTCTCCTGGCGCTTACGTTCCTCGTTGGGATCGACACCGTGGGCCAAGAGGACGCGAGCCTCGTGTCGTCTTTGTCGCGCCTCCTGCAGCCCTATCTCGGGATACGAACCCATGGACAATGCTTTTTCGGCACCGTGCCATCTATATTTCAGCCGCCAGTATTTGCCGCCGGCAGGCGTCACAAAGAGATAAAGACCGTGTTCGTCATAGAGCTTGTAGGGTTTAGTTGTCGGCTTCGCCAAGCGCGCCGTCATATCAGATAGAGCCATGTTCCCTCCTGGAACGTATGAGCGACATACGTGCGACAGTCGGGCGGCGATACCCCATTATACCCCCAAAATCACGGTGGATGCTGGCGGATACGGGTGGACGGCCGTGGCCTGTTACACGTATAAACTACCAGATTTAAAGAGGTTTTTCAAGATTTTTGCGATTGCAAAAAACTGCAAATGGTGCCCCCGGTCGGACTCGAACCGACACTCCTCGCGGAACCGGATTTTGAATCCGGCGCGTCTACCAATTCCACCACAGGGGCGCAGGGAAGGAAGCGGGGTGATAAAGGCTTTTCATCGCCCGTGCAAGACCCAAACAAAGCGTTTTTACAGCCTGACCTATGCCAACATATTGCGCTTATGCGCCGGTAACTTCTTGCGGGCGGGTTTCGGCGGCGCAGGCGGGGATGTCGGATCAGGCTCCGGCAACGGAGCAACCGTCACCACAGGCGTTGCGCCTGCCTTGTCGGCATCGTTCAATGCCCCGGCAACCACGGCAGCGGCCCCCGCCTTTCGCGCCAATAGCCAGGCCGGACGCCATCGCACAAGTTCAGGGGCAGGCAAATACTGAGCTTCCAACTGACGGACATAGGCCAGGGAATCGGTTCGGGCCAGTTCGTCCTGGGCAGCGCGAATCAGCCCCCTCACATAGGCCTCATTGCTCCAGAAAACCCGGAACGCATTGAGACTTTCCCATACCGCAATCATCTGCTCCTCAGCCGACATGGCGATCTTGACCTTGACGGTCCTGGGCTTTTCGGGTTTGGCCGGACCAGGCGGCGGCAAGGATTTTTCAAGTTCGGCTAGGTTTTTCCCCGGCTTGTCGACCAAAGCCATGACGTGACCAAGTCGATTATGCACCTCATCCCGCACCAGGGCGGCACGTTCGATAATGGCCAGTCCACGCGCCTCAAGCGCCTGATCGAGCTTATAGCGGATGCTGCCGTAGATATGATCGACCGAGCGCCGCTTGGCCTCATCAAGCCGCATGGCCGCCTGCCGCCGGCCGATATAGGCGCCAATACCGACAGCGACCACCATAGTGACCATCAGCGCCAGCAAGACATACAGCAGGAAGGGATCGAAATAGCCTATGCCGACGTCGGCGTAATAGGGATCAGGGGGCGCATCATTGAATGGCCCGTTAAAGTCGGAATCAAGGAACAGCAGCATCATCACCTATCCCCGTGCCATAGATTCGCCAGAACGCGGCAACAGGGGCGGCGTCCAGACCGGGGTATCGATAAGCTGGGTACGCGCGTCTTCCAGCAGCCCGGCCATGGAGCGTGTGCTTTTCCATTCATCATGCAGGACATTCAGGCTTTTGTAGATTCGCGCCTGATGGCTGAGCGGCGGCGCCGGCGGCTGGGCGAAGGGCGCACCGATATGCGCCACGGCCGGGCTGTTATTGACCGCCGTAGTCACCCCGTCGGCCACCGGCTGGCCATTAGGCCCGTTACTGACGGCGATATTGATGATGGTGCCTGAGTTTTCGCCGATCCCGCCGATACCATAGCCCGGCGGCGCATCAACTTCCTTTACGCCGCTAAGCGCCTTTTCAAGCTTGCCGTATTCCTCGCGGATTTCCTTGCCACAGCGGCATGTTTCTCCGCAAATAGCATTTACCAGCCCAACCACATCGGGGCTGAGCGTGCCGGGCGTTTCATAGGCCTTCGCCTGCGCGCGGCGCGAAGCGGCCTCGACCAGCTTCACCGTTTTTACGTGAGCGAAAAAGCTTTCCCACTGATTACGGCGCACGAAGCGGTAAACGCCCCAGATGACAAGCGCCATGACAACACCCCAGGCCAGAAACGCCAGCAGCGGACCATCATGATAGAAAACAGGATCTGTCGGGAAATCACTGGGCGCGGCCACTATATCCGGGCCATCGGGAGCGTCGTAAATACCGTGCATCATGAACCCTCCCCTCAATGTGCCTGCCTTCACCCGGAAAGGTTAACAGATTGCCAAGGGGGATGCGAGTCCACAACGCCTATTTTGCGAAGCGATCAGCCCTCAGTTCCGTTTTGCGCCTTGAGGGCGGCTTCTTCGACACGGCGCAGCCATTTCTTGAACTGTACGACTTCATCCGGCGAAAAACCGGCCAGCATGATACGTTCGTATTCGGCAGCGGCCGGCGCCACGTCGGCATAAAGCCGTTCGCCCTCGGCGGTGAGAATCAGGTGGTGCGACCGGCCGTCATGTTCGTGCGGCGCGCGGGTGATCAGGCGGCGCTTGGCCAGGGCCTGGGCAGCGCGCGAAATCGTCACCTTGTCCATGCCAGCGCGCTTGACCAGCGCCTGTTGCGTGGTCGGGCCATCTTCGCGCAGGATAAAGATCAGACGCCATTCCGGAATCTTGAGACCGTAGAGACTCTCGTATGCCGTCGAAATCAGCGCACTGACGGCGCTGGAGGCCACGGCCAGGCGGTAAGGCATGTAGTCGTCGAGAGGCAGCGAATCTTGAGACATTAATACGAGTCCTTCGTAGGGAAGGCTACTATGTGCCTTGTGACAAGACCAATTACAAATGAGTTATTGTTAAGGGATTGTCTAATTAACCTAATGCCAGGCCTCAAAGCACTGAAAATGTCGCGCTTTATGGCGTTCCAGCGCTTTTTTTGCCCCTGCCGGGCGTCACGCAGGCGACAAGCCACGGAACTCCTGATAAGGCAGTCGTCCCGATATTATCCAAGGAGCCTCCGTGCTGCGTCGTCTCTATAACTGGCTGCTGAAACTGGCCGGCACCCAACACGCCGAAAAAGTCCTCGCCGTCGTCTCCTTCGCCGAAGCCTCCTTCTTTCCGATTCCGCCCGACGCCATGCTGATACCCATGGTGCTTGCCAAGCCTGAGCGCGCCTGGCGCACCGCCTTCATCTGTTCGGTCGCCTCGGTGCTCGGCGGCTTTCTCGGTTATGCCATCGGCTATTACGCCCAGCCGCTCGGCCAGTCGATACTGACCCTGTTCGGCCATCCGCAAGGCCTGGAAGAGTTCCATGTCTGGTTCGCCAAATGGGGCGCAGGCGTCATCTTCATGAAGGGCCTGACCCCCATCCCCTACAAGCTGGTGACCATCGCGGCCGGCCTTGCGCAATTCAGCCTCGTGTGGTTCTTTATCGCTTCTGCCCTGACCCGTTCTTTGCGCTTCTTCGCGGTCGCGGCCCTGGTAAAGCGTTTCGGACCTGAAATCACCGAACTGATGGAAAAGCGCTTCTATCTGGTCGGCACCATTGTCGTCGGATTGCTGGTGGCCGGCATACTCGCTGTCAAATTTATTCCTCATTAGACACAGATCTTCATGACCGCGCACAAATCAAACAGGTTCGCAAAGAAGTTCATGCTCGCCTTCGGGCGCTGGTGGAGCATCACTGCCCTGGTCATCTCACTGGCCATGCTGGCCACCGCCTGGTCATTCCAGCTTTTCGGCCACCTCAGCCCCTGTCACCTCTGCCTGAAGCAGCGTGATATCTACTGGATCGCCGTCGGGGTGTCACTGGTCGCCAGTGTCTGGGCGCTGTTCACCGGCGCCAAGGGACCGCCGCGCGTCTTTTCGTTCGTTCTGTTCGCCATCTTCCTGACCGGCGCGGCCCTGGCCTTCTTCCACGCTGGCGTTGAACTGAAATGGTGGAATGGGCCGCAAAGCTGCACCGCTTCGGGCGGGGAGATCAGCATTGACCAGATGGCCGCCTTTCTCGCTGGCGCGGCCTCCAGTGCACCGATGTGCGATGTGGCGCAATGGCGCATGTTCGGCCTTTCGATGGCCGGCTATAATGCCATCGTATCGGCTGTCCTGGCCGCCCTGAGCCTGCTGGCCTCAATGCGTTTCAAGGCGAAATATCGCTCCAGCCGGCCCTATTGAGGTTAAGCTGATAACAATGACCGCCAAACCTATACCTCCCCGCCCCGGCTCCGGCGCCTCACGCCGCCGATTGGAAGAAATCCTGCGGGTCGATCATGCCGGCGAACTGGCCGCCGTCCATATCTATAAGGGCCAGAGCATGGTCTTTTCGGATACGCCGAAGCGCGATCTGAGCGAACAATTCAGCCATATGCAGGGCGAGGAACAGGTCCATCTCGACGCTTTCGAGGGCCTGCTGCGCGAGAAAAATATTCGCCCGACCGCCATGTCGCCGGTCTGGCGCCTGGCGGCGCTGGGCCTCGGTGTCGGCACCGCCCTGCTGGGTGAAAAAGCCGCCCACGCCTGCACGGAAGCGGTGGAAGAGGTCATCGCCGATCACTACGCCGAACAGATCGCCGAACTGGCGCCGTCCGATCCCGAACTGGCGGCGCGCCTGACGCAATTCCGTGACGACGAGATCGGCCATCATGATCGCGCGGTCGAACAGGGTGCGCGCGAGGCGACCGCCTATCCGCTGCTCTCCGCCCTTATCAAAACCGGATGCCGGGTCGCCATCAAGATCAGTGAAAAAATATAAGCGAATCCGCACTATTGCGCTTCGCAGCCTGTTGCAGACATGCGGAGCCGATATGCCGGATACCGATACTCAAAAGGAAAAACCCAAAAGCCTGAAGGCGCTGTGGAAACTGCTCGGCCCCGGCCTTGTCACCGGCGCCAGCGATGATGATCCTTCCGGTATTGCCACCTATTCCCAGGCCGGGGCGCAATATGGCCTGACCACCCTGTGGACCGCCCTGATCACCTTCCCGCTTATGGCCGCTGTGCAGGAAATGTGCGCCCGCATCGGCGTGGTGACGGCGCAAGGGCTGACCGGCATCCTGCGCAAGACCTACCCCAAGCCCGTCCTGTGGCTGATGGTGCTGTTCAGCTTTCCTGCCATCATCCTCAATATCGGCGCCGATATCGCCGGCATGGGCGCGGTCGCCAACCTGATATTTCCGGCCATCAGTCCGATCTTTTTCAGCGTCGCCTTTACCATTCTGCTGCTGATCGCCATCATCGCCCTGCCCTATGCCAAGTTCGCCGCCGTGCTGAAATGGCTGTGCGTCATCCTCCTGGTCTATCTGGTGGTGCCATTCCTCGTCAAAACCGACTGGCTCAGCGTGGCGAAGCATACGGTCATCCCGACGGTGCAGTTCAACAAGGACTATGTCAGCGTGCTGGTGGCCATTCTCGGCACGACCATCTCGCCCTATCTGTTCTTCTGGCAGACCACCATGGAGGTGGAGGCTATGAAGCATGACCGGCATGTCGTGGTCGACAAGCGCTATATCAAGGACGTCGGGTTCGATGTCGATATGGGGATGCTGTTCTCCAACATCGTCATGTATTTCATCATCCTGACCACCGGGACCGTCCTGTTCAACGCCGGCATCCACCAGATAGATACGGTTGAGCAGGCAGCGAAAGCGCTCGAACCAGTTGCCGGCGCCGCAGCCTATTATCTGTTCGCCATCGGCGTCATCGGCACGGGCTTCCTCGCTATTCCAGTGCTGAGCGGTTCACTGTCCTACATCATTTCCGAGACCTTCGGCTGGCAGGAAGGCCTCGACAAGCGTCTGCGCGACGCCCCCGCCTTCTATGCGGTAATCGTCGTCTCGCTACTGATCGGGCTGGGAATCAACTATATCGGCATCAGC
>CAYWWT010000055.1:0-12595 GCA_964461855.1 uncultured Rhizobium sp.
AGGGTGGCATTGCCCACCGCGAAGTCGCCCCACAACCAGGTGGCGATATGGGTGCCGATGCCGGGAATGGCGCTGAACAGGTTGGTGATGACGGTGGCGCCCCAGAAGGACATCTGGCCCCAAGGCAACACATAACCGAAGAAGGCGGTGGCCATCATCAGGAGATAGATCAGGACGCCGATGATCCAGATCAGTTCGCGCGGGGCCTTGTACGAGCCGTAATAGAGGCCGCGGAACATATGGATATAGACGGCGAGGAAGAACATCGACGCGCCGTTGGCGTGCATGTAGCGGATCAGCCAGCCGTAATTGACGTCGCGCATGATCGCTTCGACCGAGTCGAAGGCCATACCCGCATTGGCCACATAATGCATGGCCAAGACGATGCCGGTAATGATCTGAACGGCCAGGCAGAAAGTCAGGATGCCGCCGAAGGTGTACCAGATGTTCAGATTGCGCGGGGTCGGGAAGGTCTGGATGGTGTCATGCATCAGCCGCGGCAGCGGCAGGCGCTGATCAATCCACTTCTCGAAACCGGACTTGGGATTATAGGTCGATGGACCGGACATTCTTTATGCTCCTCAACCGACCTTGACGCGGGTGTCTGTCAGAAATGCGTAGGGGGGGACCGCCAGATTTTCCGGCGCGGGTCCTTTGCGAATGCGGCCCGACGTATCGTACTGCGAGCCATGGCAATGGCAGAGCCAGCCGCCGTAATCGCCTTCGAAACCGGTGGGGGTGCAGCCCAGATGGGTGCAGACGCCGATCAGGATCAGCCATTCCGGCTTGATCACGCGGTCAGCATCGGCAGCCGAAGCGGTCTCGGGCTTGTTGGCATTGCGCGCGAAGGGATCGGGCAGGCTGGCGACATCCACCTTCTTCGCCGCTTCGATTTCGGCGGGCGAGCGGCGGCGCACGAACAAAGGATGGCCGCGCCACTTCACCACGATCTGCTGGCCGACCGCGACCGGCGTCAGATCGACTTCCACAGTGGAAAGCGCGAGCGCGGCGGCAGACGGATTCATCTGGTCGATGAAGGGCCAGGCCGCGGCGGCGGCGCCGACGGCCGCCATGGCGCCCGATGCCACATAAAGAAAGTCTCGGCGTGTTCCATCCATTGTCGTTGCTGTCACCGGGATCACCTTCTTTAAAAACGGCCAGAGACTGGCGTAAGGAAAATAGTAGTGGCCGAACGCAAAGCCCCGGGCGAGGAAATAGCCCGAAACGCATCCGTTGGCGCGGTAAAATAGAGGCTCGAATTTCGAGGGTCTTGCGGCACGATGCCGCAGAAAATGCCTTATCCGCCCGTATCTTGGGCGTTAGCAGGGGAGTGAATTTTGCGTCTGGCGCTCTATCAGCCTGACATTCCACAGAATGCCGGTTCGCTGATGCGGCTTTGCGCCTGTCTGGACGTGGCGATGGACATCATCGAGCCCTGTGGATTTCTTCTCACCGACCGCAATTTCCGGCGTGCCGGAATGGATTACCGGGCGGGAACCGACCTTACCCGCCACGAATCCTGGGAGGCTTTCCGGGCCAGGGCCCCAGGCCGGCTGCTGCTGCTGACCACAAAGGGGGCTCAGCCCTATGCCAGGTTCACCTTTCGTCCCTCCGACACGCTGATTCTGGGCCGGGAAAGCGCCGGAGTTCCGGACCCGGTCCATGAAGCCGCAGACGCCCGGCTACTGATTCCCATGCGGCCGGGGATGCGGTCGATCAATGTCGCCCAGGCCGGTGCCATGGTCTTGGGCGAAGCCTTGCGCCAGACTGGCGCTTTCCCCGGGGATTCTGCTTGATGCATTTCACGCTTTTCGATCAGGGCGGCCTGTTCGCGCTGGCCCAGGTTCTGATGATCGACGTGGTGCTGGCGGGCGACAATGCCGTGGTGATCGGCCTGGCCGCCGCCCGGGTGCCGGCAGAGATGCGGCGCAAAGTGATCCTGTTCGGGCTGGCGGCGGCGGTGCTGCTCCGCGTGGCGATGGCTTTGGTTGCCGTACAGTTGATGCAGGTCATCGGCCTGATGCTGGCGGGCGGCATCCTGCTGTTGTGGGTGAGCTGGCGCTTCTGGCGCGACATCTCCGCCGGCCATGCCAAGGAGCATGCCGAGATCGACGCCAACGCGTCGCTGCGCAAGGCCATCATCCAGATCACACTCGCCGACGTCTCCATGTCGCTGGACAATGTCCTGGCGGTGGCGGGCGCGGCGCGCGAGCATCTCGATGTCCTGGTGATCGGGCTTTTGATGTCGGTGGCGCTGATGGGGGCAGCGGCCAATCTGATCGCGCGGCTGCTCGAGCGCTATCGCTGGATCAGCTATGTGGGACTGGCCATCGTGGTCTATGTCGCGCTCAGCATGATCTGGTCTGGCAGCCAGGATGTGCTGAAAGCGATGGCTTAAGGACACGGTTCTCGTCCGGCCGCTCGCATAAGCTCAAGGGAAGCTAGAAGTAATCCTCACGCCGAGCCCGTCGAAGCCTGCTAGCCGACGCGCAACAAGACTGCCGTGGCATCGTCGCTTTTCTTGAAGCGCGCATATTTGTCGCCCACCGGATCGGCGTCTTCGGTCTCGCGCAGGATTTTTCCCAAGCCCTCCAGGCCGTCCCGCCGTGCCGCTTCCAGCAGCGACTTCGGGTCGTAAAGATCATAATCGCTGACCAGCGCCAGGAATCCATCGCTGGCGAGCAGGATGAGATCGCCCTCTTTCACGGCCATGGCCTGGCGCGCGGCATGTTTGGCGGCGCGCGGATCGGGCGAGAACAGCCAGTTGCGCCCGGAATTGATGCGATTGCGGGCCGCGCGCAGCAGCGGTTCGATTTCCGGACGGTTCACACCGGCTGCCGATGACAGATTGAGCGTCTTGGCCACCATCCTCGCTCGCGCCGCTTCTTCGCGCCGTCTCTGCACCGTTTCGCCGATGACGGTAACCTCGTCTTCGTCTTGAACGATCGCGGCGCAATCTCCGAACCAGAGGAAATTCAGATCCCTCTGGTCCTCGCCAAGGCTCGCTATCATCATGGATGCGCAGGGCGTCTGCCATTTCTCGCGAACGGGTTGGCGCGACAGGCCGATGAAGCTTCGCGAGGCGTCTTCCAGCGCATGTTCGAGCGCCTCTTCCGGCGCATCGCCGTCTTTCAGGTGGGCGGCCAGCCGCCTGGCTCCGAACTGCGCGATCCAGGCCGCATCACTGGGTCCCGGCAGCAAAGACGGTCCCAAAGGCGTCGCGCCATCCAGCACCAGCGCGGACGTATCCAGATGCGCGAAGGCATCTTCATTGGGCTTGGCGCCATCGCCGGGCAGCGAGAGCGCGTCCAGCAATTCGAATTTCATGCCGAAGAACCGATCACGCTTTTCAGCTTTTCCATCAGTTCGGCTTCGTCGGGAAGGAAATCCTCGTCCAGCCACCAGGCTTCCACCGCCGCCAGCACGCGGCCCACCTCCGGCCCCTCTTTTACACCAGCCGCCATTGCCTCACGGCCGGTCAGCGGAAAGCGTGGGCGCTCCCAGCCATCGGCGATGGACAGGAGCATGCGCCACTGGATTGCAGCGGCGCCACGCGAGCACGCAGCCCAGCCGAGCAGGACGCGGTCGCGAAAGCGCGGCACACCGATACGATAAAGAAGCCGGCGGACATCGCCGGCGGACAAATGCGCCGCGATCTTTTCGTTGGCTGCCGCCAGGCCTTCCAGGCGCGCGCGTTCGGCGCCCGACAATTTCAACCGCTCACCCACCGCCGCCGCAACTGCCGCGTCGTCGGGCAAAAGCGCCGTCAGGCGCAAAACGGCATCGGGCGGAAAATTATTCTCCGCATCCAGCACGACCAGATTTTCCAGTCGCGGCAATTGCAGCGCATAAGGCAGAAGCGCGGGCAGGATGCCCGAGGCCGCCATCATCCGCAGCGACGGCACGGGATTGACGCATTCCAGCAGCCGCAGCATTTCCTTGGCAATGCGCTCGCCCGACAGGCGCTCAAGTCCCGCCTTGGCATCGGCGGCAGCACGCAATGCTTCGGCATCCATATCGCCCTTGCCGTACCAGGCATGAAAGCGAAACAGGCGCAGGATGCGCAAATAATCTTCCCGGATGCGGGTCGCGGCATCGCCGACAAACCGCACCCGTCCGGCGACCAGGTCTTCCACGCCGCCGTGATAGTCGAAGATCTTCCCATCGGCGGCGGCATAGAGCGCATTCATGGTGAAATCGCGCCGCGCGGAATCCTCTTCCCAATCATCGGTATAGGCGACAACGGCATGACGGCCATCGGTCTCGAGATCGCTCCTGAGACTCGTGACCTCGAATGGCCGTCCATTGACGATGGCGGTAACGGTGCCGTGGGCGAAACCCGTCGGCACGGCTTTGATTGCGGCCTCTTCCAGCCGCTTCAAACTTTCGTCCGGCGGCATGGGCACGGCGATGTCGATATCGCGCACCTCCCAGCCCGACAACGCGTTGCGCACCGCCCCACCAACGAAACGGCTTTCACCCAAAGCCGCCATCAGCTTGCGCGTCTCGGGCGCCGTCATCCAGGCATGCTTGGCGGGATCGAGCTTCATCGCGCCTCTATACCACCGGCGCGGTTCAGCCGGGCCGCGAAATCCACCAGGATCGCGGCGGTCGCGCCCCAGATGGTGCGCCCTTCCGGCCTGAAGACATAGAAGCTGCGTTCGCGCGTCCCCCAGACCCGCGTTTCCAGCCGCCGATTGGCGGGATCAAGGAAAAAGGCCAGCGGCGTCTCGAAAGCCTCCGCCACTTCGTCGGGATTGGGCGTCAGGGTGAAGCCATCGGACAACACGCCCACCACCGGCGAAATGTCATAGCCGGTGCCGGTGCGATAGCGCGGCAGATAGCCCGCGATACTGACAAAGGCCGGATCGATGCCGGTCTCTTCCCGGGTTTCACGCAACGCCGTTTCCAACGGCGAAAGATCGGTCGCATCGGTTCGCCCGCCGGGAAAGCTGACCTGTCCGCTGTGCCGCGCCAATGTTTCCGTGCGCTGGGTGAAAAGAATGCTGGGTTCGCGCCGCATCACGATAGGCAACAGCACTGCCGCCCCTACGGCCTCGATCTGCCCCGCGGGCCGCAATTCGGGATGCAGATCGTAATCGTCATGACCGATCTTGTCGGGCGGTGCGTCGAACAACACGCCGCGCAAGGCCGCCAGCGGATCGCTCTGAAGTCGTGCCAGGATATCGCTCATGCGGCTGGCCCGAGATTGAAAAAAGTGCCCCCACTCCACACGCCAAGATCCGCGCCCCGGATCACCATACGCTCGACCAGATCATAATAGACCGGTCGCGCCAGCCGCGCTTCCAACCCCCGGCGCACATGGACATAAGGAACAGGCGCGCCGCTTTGCGGGTCGGGCACGAACCGGAGGCCATGCTCCGGCCCTGCAGTCACCGTATCTCCCACATTGGTAGTGAAGCCGAGAGCTTGATCTTCGTCCTCGCCTTGAACAGCCATCTGAACCGCGACGAAGGGTGCGTCTGCGACTGTGACGGACAGTTTCTCGGCCGGCGTTACCAGCATGAAACCCTCGTCATCTTTGCGCAGCAGGGTGGAGAAAAGCCGCACCAACGCCGTCCTCCGGATCGGGTCGCCCTGATGGCTCCAGGTCCCGTCCCGCGCGATACGTATAAGACTGTCGCCGCAATAGGGAGGATTCCACTGCGTTACCGGCGGCAATCCGGGATGATTTTCGGCGGCGGCCTGAAAAGCGGCAAGTCCCCCATCGAAAGCATGCCCGGGAGGAAGATCGATAGCCATGGAGCGATTTATGCCGCTTCCGTATTATAAGTGAAGGCCGCAAAAGAGGCTTTTCGCTGTTGCCACCGCGGGCCCAGGGTGCAGAATGCGCTTTCCTCCGGCAAATGGCGGCGAGAAACGGATGAGTACCCGCATGATCCAAGACGCCGAGACCCTGAACGAACATGACGCGCCCGCCCGGCTGGACGCGGCGGCGCAGACTTTCGCGGCCGCCAGGAAGCGGCTGGGCCAGGTCATTTTTGGACAAAATGAAGTGATCGAGCAGTCGCTGGTCACGCTGCTGGCCGGGGGCCACGGCCTTCTGATCGGCGTGCCGGGTCTTGCCAAAACCAAGCTGGTTGAGACCTTGGCGATCGTTTTGGGCCTGGACACCAGCCGCATCCAATTCACTCCGGACCTGATGCCGACCGATATCACCGGTTCGGAAGTGATGGAGGAAAGCGCCTCGGGCAGCCGCGCCTTCCGCTTCATCCAGGGACCGGTCTTCACCCAATTGCTGATGGCGGATGAAATCAACCGCGCCAGCCCCCGCACCCAGTCGGCGCTGCTGCAGGCGATGCAGGAAAAGCATGTCACGGTGGCGGGCGCGCGCTACGACCTGCCGCGCCTGTTCCATGTGCTGGCGACCCAGAATCCCCTGGAACAGGAAGGCACCTATGCCCTTCCCGAAGCGCAGCTCGATCGCTTTCTGCTGCAGATCGATGTCGGCTATCCCGACCTGGAATCGGAACGCCGCATGCTGCTTGCCACCACCATGGGCGAGGAAATCCGCGCCAGCCGCGTCTGCGGGCCTGAAGATCTGATCGCGGCGCAGACTTTGGTGCGGCGCATGCCGGTGGGCGAGAAGGTGATGGAGTCCATCCTCCGGCTGGTGCGCGCCGCGCGCCCGGATTCCGATCACGACGAAACCCGCGGCCTGATCGCCTGGGGGCCAGGTCCGCGCGCAAGCCAGGCTTTCATGCTGGCCGCCCGCGCCCGCGCGCTGCTGGACGGACGGCTGACGCCTTCTACCGACGATATCGTGGCCTTGGCGGGCCCGGTTCTGCGCCACCGCATGGCGCTGAGTTTTGCCGCACGCGCCGAAGGCGCCACCACCGCCCAGGTCATCGAAAAGCTGTGCCGCGCATTGCTTTGAAGGACTCGTGATTGACCGGATTTTCGCCGCTCCAGCATGAAGCGGACGCGCTGGGCGCGGGCCTGCCGCCCTTGATGGTGGCCGCGGACCGCCTCGCCGCATCCGTAAGCCTGGGCGCGCATGGACGGCGCAAGGCCGGCATCGGTGAGAATTTCTGGCAATTCCGCCGTTACGGCTCCGCCGATTCGGTGGGCCGCATCGATTGGCGGCAATCGGCCAAGTCGCAACATCTCTTTGTCCGCGAGCGCGAATGGGAAGCGGCCCAGACCGTCTGGTTCTGGCGCGATAACGATCCGGGGATGCAATTTCGCTCCGGCGATGTCAGCAAACTCGACCGCGCCAATCTTCTGCTTCTGTCGTTGGCCGCGCTTCTGGTCCGTGGCGGCGAGCGCGTCGGACTGATGGGCGCGGCTTTTCTGCCCGCCGCTTCGCGTTTCACCTTGTCGCGCATCGGCCACGCGCTGCTCGACAAGGCGATGCAGGAGAAGGAGCGCGCCAAGACCGCTCAGAATGCGGGCCCGCCGCCGACCCCAGTGGCACGCGGCGCGCGCATCGTCTGGTTCAGTGATTTCCTGCAGCCCGATGTCGAGGATCGCATGACCGCTTTCGCCCGGCTGGGCGTGGTCGGCCATCTGGTGCGCGTCATCGATCCCGCCGAAGAGGATTTTCCCTATACCGGCCGCGCCCGTTTCGAATCCCCACGTGGCCGCGACAGCGCGCTGTTCGGCCGCGCCGAAAGCGTGAGCCAGGATTATCGCGCCCGCTTCGCCGCCCATGGCGAAAAGATCGCGCGCACCGCCACCAAGCTGGGCTGGAGCATCACCGCGCATCGCACCGATCACGCGCCGCAGACCGCACTGATCGCGCTGCATGCCGCCATCGGCCCGAGCTGACGGGAACCAGCGCGATGGGTCTGTTCTCGGCATTGAGTTTCGGCGCGCCCTGGATCCTGGCGGCGCTCGCGGCGCTGCCGGTCCTGTGGTGGCTGCTGAAAGTGACGCCGCCCCAGCCGCGCCGCATTTTCTTTCCCCCTATCCGCCTGCTTCTGGGCCTGAAGGACGAAGAACAGACGCCCGCGCACACGCCCTGGTGGCTGCTTCTGCTGCGGCTGGTGGCGGCGGGTTTGCTGATCCTGGCCCTGGCCGAGCCGATGCTGGGCCGCAATGTCAAACTTCTGGGCGACGGCCCGCTGGTGCTGGTGGTGGACAATGGCTGGACCGCCGCAAAAAACTGGGGTCAGCGCCAGACGTTGATTGCCGATCTGCTGCGCGCGGCAGGCGACAGGCCGGTGGCGATCGTGCCGACCGCCACACCGGGGCCGGTGACGCTTCTGGATGCGGGCGCGGCGGAAAAAAGCGCGCGCGAATTGAAGCCCATGCCCTGGCCTGGTGACCGCGCCGCCGCTGCCGCGCAAATCGCTCGCGCCCATCTGGCGGGACGGCCGCAATTTTCCTGGCTCAGCGATGGGCTGGAAGATGGTCACGGCGACGCTTTGCGGCGGGCGTTGGCCAGTGCTGGAACCTTGCGCATCTTCGCGCCCGACCGGCCGGCCTTGGGACTGCTTCCGGCCCGCCATGACGGCACCGGCTTTGCCGTCACCGCGATCCGGGCCACCGACAAGGGCGCGTTGCACGCGCAGGTGGCCGCCGTCGGCGCCCGCGGCGAGACCTTGAGCGACGCGCCGCTCGACTTCCGCGCCGGCGAAAAGCGCGGCCAGGCGCACATCACCTTGCCGCTGGAAGTGCGCAACCAGACCGCGCGGCTGGAGATACGCGGCGAAGACAGTGCCGGCGCGGTGCAGCTTTTAGATACGGGCGGCGCGGAACGGCGCGTCGGCCTGGTCTCGGCGGCAGCGACCGAAAATGAGCAACCGCTTCTGTCGGACATTTATTATCTCGAACGCGCGCTGACGCCCTTCGCCGATGTGGAAAAAGGCACGATCAGCGATCTGATCGGGCGCCGCGTCTCGGTCCTCTTTCTGGCGGATGTGGGAAAGATCAGCGGCAGCGATGTCGATGCGGTGAAGAAATTTCTCAAGGGCGGCGGCGTGCTGATCCGTTTCGCAGGCCCGCGCATGTCGAACGGCGCCGACGATCTTGTGCCCGTGGCGCTTCGGACCGGCGGACGCTATCTGGGCAGCGCCATGGCCTGGAACCAACCACAGCATCTGGCGAGCTTTCCCGCGCTGTCGCCTTTTAACGGCCTGACCGCGCCCGCTGAAGTCACGGTGTCGCGGCAAATCCTGGCGGAACCGAGCGCCGAACTCACCCAGCGCGCCTGGGCGCGGTTGACCGACGGCACGCCGCTGGTCACCGCCCGGCAGAGCGACGGCGGCTGGATCGTGCTTTTTCATATTACCGCCAGCCCGGCCTGGTCCTCGCTGCCGCTTTCGGGTCTCTATGTCGACATGCTGAAGCGGCTCCTGGCCTTGTCGGCCGGCACACCGGCAGCCGCGCTGGCGCGCCTCTCAAATCTTGCGCCCATCAGCGTGATGGATGGCTTCGGGCATTTGCAGCCGCCGCCGCCCGATATCGCACCCATCGCCGCGCGCGATTTCGAGCGCACGCTGATTTCGGCCAAGCATCCGCCCGGCCTTTACGGCGCCAAAGGCGTGGCCAGCGCGCTCAACGAATTGGACGCGGCGGCGCGGCTGGAGCCGCTGTCTCTTTCCGGCATGCAAAGCTATGGCGAAGCGCGCACCATCGCGCTCGAGCCCTATCTGCTGGCCTTGGGCGCATTGCTTCTGTGCCTGGACGCGTTGGCCTCGCTCTGGCTGCGCGGCTATCTGCCGATGCGCCTTGCAGGCGCGGCCGCGCTCGTCGCGCTATGCATTGTTGGCGCCCCGCGGGCCCAGGCCGATGAGGCCAAGAATCTGAAGGCGGCCCTGGACACGCGGCTCGCCTATGTCGTCACCGGCCTTGCCGATGTCGATCAGGTGAGCCGGGAAGGACTGACCGGTCTCGATCTGGTGCTCAAGGCGCGCACCTCCTACGAGCCGGAGGATCCCATCGGCGTCGACATCCTGCATGACGATCTTTCCTTCTATCCCCTGCTCTACTGGCCGATGGATCCGCGCGAGAAAAACCTTCCGCCGGAAGCGATCTCCAAGCTCAACGATTACATGCGGCTGGGCGGCACCATCCTGTTCGACACACGCGACCTCACTTTGGGGGCGGTGCGCGGCGCCAATTCGCCGGGCCAGCAGACCTTGCGCCGCATCACCCAGGGCCTGGATCTGCCGCCGCTGGAACCGGTGCCGGCCGATCATGTGCTGACCAAGGCGTTCTATATTCTCAAGGACTTTCCCGGCCGCTGGGCGGGCGGACAGGTCTGGGTCGAACGCTTGCCGCCGGCCGAAAAAGGAAAAGAGCGCGTGCCCGCGCGCGGCGGCGACGGCGTGTCGCCGGTGATCATCGGCGGCAATGACTGGGCCGCGGCCTGGGCGGTGGATTCCGGCGGCCATCCCTTGAGCGAGCCCATGCCAGGCGGCGAGATGCAGCGCGAGATCGCCTATCGCTTCGGCGTCAATCTGGTGATGTATGCCCTCACCGGCAACTACAAGACCGATCAGGTGCATGCGCCCGCATTGCTGGAGCGGCTCAAGTGACGCGGCTCGCCTTCGATCCGCATATTCCCATGGCGCTTTTGATCGCGCTGATCGCGGCGGCGTTGGCCGTCACCGTGCTCGGCCTGTGGCGCGGGGCGCGCGGAAGTCTGATGCGAGGCCTCGCCTTCGCCATCCTTCTGTTCGCGCTCGCCGGGCCGATCCTGGTGAAAGAAACCCACGCGCCGCTGCCCGATGTCGTGGCGGTGGTGGTGGACCGTTCGCAGAGCATGGGCGTGGGCAATCGCACGGCCCAGGCGAATGCAGCGCTGGCGGCGCTGCGCCGCCAGGTCGCCGCGCAGCCAAATCTCACCTTGCGCGAGGCCGATGTCACAACCACCACGACCGGCGAGAATAACGGCACAGAAGCCTTCGCGGCCTTGAACAACGCGCTGGCCGATGTGCCGCCCAGCCGGATCGCGGGCGCGGTCATGATCACCGACGGCGAGGTGCATGACGCGCCACAGGCCCTTTCCTTCAAGGCGCCGCTGCAAGTCCTGATCGCGGGCCAGCATGGCGAACGCGACCGCAAGCTCACCGTGCTCAATGCCGAGCGGTTCGCCATCGTGGGCCAGCAGGCGCAATTGGTGCTCAAGGTCGAGGATTTCGGCGGCGAGAGCGGCGGCACCGCCGAGGTGAATTTGTCTATCGACGGCAAGCCGCTGGGCAATCGCGTGGTGCCGGTGGGCCAGGAAACCAAGCTCAGCGTGCCGGTCAGCCATGAAGGCGAGAATATTCTGGAAGTGGCGGCGGCGCCCGGGCCATCGGAACTGACCTTGCAGAACAATCGCGCCGTGGTTTCGATCTCGGGCGTGCGCGACCGGTTGCGCGTGCTTCTGATCTCGGGCGAGCCGCATGCGGGCGAACGGGTCTGGCGCAATCTGCTCAAGGCCGATCCGTCGGTCGACCTCATCCACTTCACCATTCTTCGGCCGCCGGACAAGCAGGACGCCACGCCCATCGAGGAATTGTCGCTCATCACCTTTCCGACGCGCGAATTGTTTCTGGAGAAGTTGAAATCCTTCGACCTGGTGATCTTCGATCGCTACGGCGAGGCCGGCATTTTGCCGATGGCCTATTTCGAGAATATCGCCAATTACGTCGATGGCGGCGGCGCGCTTCTGGTTTCGTCGGGCACCGAATTCGCCAAGGATGAAAGCCTTTACCGCACGCCTTTGTCGAGCGTGCTGCCGGCCCAGCCGTCAGGCGAAATCATCACCCGGCCCTTCCGCCCGCGCGTCACTGCGGTCGGCCTCGCCCATCCGGTGACGCGCGACCTGCCGGGCAGCAACACCGAAACCCAGGCCGAGCCGAGCTGGGGCCGTTGGTTTCGCCAGATCGGCGCCACCAGCGTCGGCGGCCAGACCGTGATGAGCGGCCCCGGCAACATGCCCTTGCTGGTGCTGGATCAAGTGAAGAAAGGCCGTGTCGCCGAATTGATGTCTGACCAGACCTGGCTCTGGGCGCGCGGCTTCGAAGGCGGCGGACCGCAGGCGGAATTGCTGCGCCGTCTGGCGCACTGGCTGATGAAGGAGCCGGAACTGGAAGCGGAAAATCTGTCCGCGGCCGTGGTCGATGGCGAGATGGTGGTGACCCGGCGCACCATGGCGCCGGACGCCAAGCCGGTGCAGATGACGCTTCCGTCCGGTGGTCATGCAACCATCGCCATGAGCCGGGTCGAACCCGGTACCTGGCGCGGTACCGCCAAGGTGCGCGAGCTGGGTCTTTATCGTCTCACCGACGGCACCCTGTCAGCAGTGACGGCGGCCGGCCCGCTCAATCCCAAGGAAGTCGCGGATATGCGTGCCACCCCCGACATTCTGGAGCCTTTGGCGAAAGACAGCGGCGGTTCGGTGCATTGGCTGGCGGACGGCAAGCTCGATCTGCGCCGCGTGGCGCCGGCGCAGACCGCCTTCGGAAGCGATTGGATCGGCATCCGGCGCAACAACGCCTATCGCGTCACCGCCCTGGAACAGGAGCCGCTCCTGCCCGCCTGGGCCGCGCTGCTGCTGGTGGTGGGCT
Organism: uncultured Rhizobium sp.; assembly: GCA_964461855.1. Classification (GTDB taxonomy): domain Bacteria; phylum Pseudomonadota; class Alphaproteobacteria; order Micropepsales; family Micropepsaceae; genus Rhizomicrobium. The sequence goes on from CAYWWT010000055.1 coordinate 12,525, forward strand.
CGCTCTTCCTGGCTTGGCGGATCGAAGGTCGCTAGGAGGGACAGCCAGGAAAAGTGCGACGAGCGAAGCGA
>CAYWWT010000056.1:0-1885 GCA_964461855.1 uncultured Rhizobium sp.
CCCCTCCATATTTTTCCCCCCTCTGCCCTTCGCAGCTTACTTCTGCGCGCCGGCTGACGCCTGCGCGCAATAAGCGCTGCTACAGGCATCTCCCCCGCCAGCATGCTTACGTATGCGCGGGGGAGAATGGGCACGGCCAAGGCTCAACGGGCACTCCATCGGCCAGCACGGAATTTCTTCCCCCGTGGCCGAAGGCCTGACGGGGGAAGATGTCTCTCGAGGGTTCATCCCGAGAAAGACAGATGGGGGGCGGCCAAAAAAGTCACGGCAGTTTCTTCCAGACCGGCAAATCATGCCTAACCAGCCTGCACAACGCGCAAAAATAACCTAGCACAATCAATAGCTTGGAAAGTTAAGGCGCAGGAACCCTCTGGCACACCGGTTGCAAAAACGGGTTCGGGCCGAGCGCCCAGGCTCCGCAGAAACGCGCCGCCCCACCGAATTGAAGTAATGGAGAACCCCCCATGTCTTTTAGCGTCAACACCAACGCCGGCGCGATGACGGCCCTGCAATACCTGAATCAAACACAGGGTCAGCTCAGCCGGACCCAGAACGCCATCAATTCCGGATTGAAAGTTGCGTCCGCTAAAGACGATGGTGCGATCTACGCCATTGCCCAGAATCAGCGCGGCGCCATTGCGGGCTTCCAGTCCGTGATCAGCAGCTTGAACAACGGCTCTTCCGCCATCGAAGTCGCGCTGTCCGCCGGTCAGTCGATTTCGGACCTGATGATTCAGTTGAAACAGAAGGCGCTTTCCGCCGCCGACCCCTCGCTCGACACCGCGAGCCGCCAGGCGCTGAACTCGGACTTCACCGCGCTTCGCGATCAGATCTCGACGATCGTGAAGAATGCCGTCTTCAACAATTTCAACCTGGTCGACGGCTCCACCACCAAGGTCCAGGCCTTGGCCTCCGCCGACGGCGCGCGCCGCATCACGACCATGTCGCAGAATATGAGTCTCAGCGGCAGCATCGTGACCTTGAAGTCCACGGCCACGGTTTCGACCCAGGCCAAGGCTTCGGCGCTGATCAACGTCATCCAGACCTCGCTCACCAACGTCAACGCGGCTTTGGCCAAATTGTCGGCGGGCGCGGCGAAGTTCTCGATCCAGGCGACCTTCACCCAGAAACTGGCCGACACCCTGACGGCGGGCCTGGGCAATCTGGTGGACGCCAACATGGCCGATGAAAGCGCCAGCCTTCAGTCACTGCAGGTCAAGCAGCAGTTGGGCGTGCAGGCCCTGTCGATCGCCAATCAGTCGCCGCAGACCATCCTGTCTCTCTTCCAGGGCGGTTGATCCTTTTCCTCCTGAATGCGACGAAGAGCGGTGCGCGAGCGCCGCTCTTTTTTTGTGCTGTCGGCGGCGTCAATATTTTCGCAACCATGTTTCTTTACCGGAATTTTTCCAACAAAAGCGCGGCTTCTTTTCTTCAAAGTGGAAATATTTGCCGCGTGCGCCCGGCAATTTTTTCCGCTCCCGGCAGTTTTTGCCGGGCACTTGTGTCCTTGGGAAAATCTGCACCGGAACGCTTTTTCCGCATCGCCGGAAAATCGATGTTTAAGCGAATCTGAATCCGGCGCGGCACGCCGCTTGCCTATTGGTCCTGCGGGCAAAACGCCCGATGAGCCTCGCGCTCAGTACCAGAACGGAGAGACCAATGACGTTTTCAGTGAATACCAATGCCGGCGCTTTGACCGCGCTGCAGTACCTCAGCGCGACCCAGGGTGCGTTGTCCAAGACCCAAAGCGCCATCAACAGCGGCTTGAAGGTTGCTTCTGCCCGTGACAACGGCGCCATCTACGCCATCGCGCAAAATCAGCGCGGTGCCGTTGCCGGTTATGCGTCCGTCATCAACTCGATCAACAACGGCACGTCTTCGATCG
>CAYWWT010000056.1:1895-12453 GCA_964461855.1 uncultured Rhizobium sp.
CCTTGTCGGCCGGTCAGTCGATTTCGGACCTGCTGATCCAGTTGAAGCAGAAGGCCCTGTCCGCGGCCGACGCTTCGCTCGACACCGCCAGCCGTCAGGCGTTGAATTCGGACTTCACCGCCCTGCGCGATCAGATTTCGACGATCGTGAAGAACGCGGTGTTCAACGGCTTCAACCTGGTCGACGGTTCCACGACCCAGATCACGGCTCTGGCCTCTGCCGACGGTGCGCGTCGCATCACCACGCAGGCCCAGAACATGAAGCTGTCGGGCTCGATCGTGACCATGGCGTCCACGGCCACCATTTCGACCCAGGCCAAGGCTTCGACTCTGGTCGCGACCATCCAGACCTCGCTCACCAACGTCAACTCGGCGCTCGCCAAGCTGTCGGCCGGTGCGGCGAAGTTCTCCATTCAGGCGACGTTCGCCCAGAACCTGTCCGATACCCTGACCATCGGTATCGGCCATCTGGTGGACGCCAACATGGCGGAAGAAAGCGCGTCGCTGCAGTCGCTGCAGGTCAAGCAGCAGCTGGGCATCCAGGCGTTGTCGATCGCCAACCAGGCGCCGCAGACCCTGCTGGGCCTGTTCCAGGGCGGCTGATACGTCCCGGGAATTGGCGGGCGCGGGCGCAAATCCCGCGCCCGCCGCTCCCAGTTTTCTGAAAAACGGAGGACTGCCAAAAGGCGGCTTCCGTGCCCCGGGCGTAGGGGATTTTTTGTCGGTGGGAATGACAGGCGGGCGATGCCGGGGGGCGTCGCCCGTTTGTTTTTTATCTATATGCCGGAGACGGAAAAGCGGAAGCGGCGCGGTCCCGAGCGATAGGCATCGGGTTTGCGGGTGTCGTCCAGCTCCAGCGCCGACAATTGAATCTGGCAGAACAATTTCTCGCCCGAGCGGCGATGCGTCAGCATGCCCAGCAGCGGCGCGGTGGTGCGGTCGATTTCGATGCGCAAGCCGGTTTTGCCATCGCCGATCTCCGCCCAACCTTCGGTCATGCCGAAACCATGACTGGACGAGACCAGGAACGATACCGGCGCGCCGTGATCAATCGCCGTGCCGGCCAGCGCGAATCTCTCGCGCCCGCCGCCATTGGTGGTGGAAAGAGACAGACGGCCGAGATCGAAGGCTTCCGACAAAAGCGTGAAATGGCCCAGCCGGAGCACGCCTTTGCCCCAATCGTTCCAATCGAAACAAAGATCGAATTCCAGACGCGGCCTGTCGGCGCAGAAACGCAAACTCTTTTCGATAGCGCCTTTGGGCGTTTCGACGCGGGCGAATGCCAGCCTGTCGCCATTCGCGTCCTGGGCGATCCGCGCATCGCACCATTCCAGATCGGTGAGCTTGTGTTCGCCCGGGGCTTCGAAGACGCAATCGCCAGTGTACCAGTCGGCCGCCAATGCGATTTCCTCGAAATGGCCATGCGGCAGTCCGCCCAGCACCGGCTTTTGCTGTCCGGCGAAATGCAAACCTGAAAGTGCCAACCCGCGCCGCCGGTCGAGGGTGGCGCGCACGGTTGGCGATTCAAGCTTGAAGAAGCGATCCGTGACCGCCGCGCCACGGATCGCTGGTGCTTGGGGTGCCGGCGTGCTCCAGCGCGATTCCGCGGCTTCGAGCCGGGCGCGATAAGCGGTCCAGCGCTTTTCCGTCAGATGGGTACGAAAATCACTGGCCCAGAGATAACAAAGCTCTTTCCAATCGGGAGCCGGACTTTCCAGCATGGCCGCATAGATTCTCTGACACGCGGCGTTGATCGCGAGGTTGTCCCGTCCCGTCACGGCCCAGCGCGCCAGATTGTATTTGCGCTGTTTTTTGACAGGCACCGGACAGGCGGCGCTTTCCAGTGAGAGGCTTTGGCTGGCGTGCGGCTCTCCCGCCAGCGACAGGACCTGGGAAGGTGCGATCATCGCGGCGCTGTCGGCGATGGCGGCGAACGCCATCTCCAGCCGGCCCCACTCATCTTCACCCGAAAGCTTTTCTTCGGTGCGAAAACGGCCGGGCCTGAAGCCGAAAATCTCCGCATCGCTGGCATACAGGCAAAGCGCACGCGCATTTCCTCCCGCGCGGCCCGCAACAAAATTCCGGTAATCGGCGAGCGCGATGTCGCCATGCGCGAAACGTTGCAGTTGCTGGAAGAGGGTGGTGTTGCTCCATATCAGCGCGATGTCGCGGCCGTCGGCGCCGATGGCGCGCTGCGGCAGATATTGGGTTTCTGCCGCCCACTCGGGATGGTTGGCGGCCGGGTTTTCCCAATCCATCAGAAGCGCATCATAACCGGCATCGCGATAATGCCCGACCAATCCGGCGGCATAGGCCTGCTCGTTCACCAGCGCCAAGTGAGGGTGCGCCCCCAACAGCCGGGCATAGGTTTCATTGCCCAGCCGCAGATTCTCGGCCGTGACGCGGCCCGGCACCAAGGGACCGATCATCTGGCTATAGCCGGATCCGATCAGCTCTATCCGGCCTTGCGCGATCAGGCCTTTGGCGCGGCCGATCCATTCGGGATCGCGCGCGGCGATTTCTTCCAGCGTATAGCCGGACATCTCCACGCCGATGGGTCCGCAGCGTTCCGCCAGCCGCAGCAACGGCCAGTAACAACGCGCGATGACGTCGCCGCGCCGTTCTTCCTCAATGGAAGAGAACGCCAGGTTGAGATGGAAGAAGGCAAAGACGGCGAGGCCGCCAGCGGCCTGGATGCCTTCAGCGCGCAGTGGCGCGTTCATGCCGTTTCGATCCGGACCAGCGCCAGGGCGTCATTGGCGGCCTTGAGCGCCGCGTCGTGGCTTGCGCCGGTGGTCAGCACCATGGCGCCGGAAGGCCGCTTGTCGCCTGCAGGCGGAATCACATCGCCCATGCGTGCGGTGACAATCAGCTCGGCCACGCCCGCGATCTGCCGCGCCTGTTCCGCGCCGTCGATGGCCACGACTTTGCCGGGCTTGGGGAAAGCATAGCGCTGCACCACGGGTACGCTGCGGTCGGGCGCGACATCCTGTTCGCCCACGCTTTCACCAAGCGCAATGCGAATTGCCGCGCCGATGAAATCCACGCCGGTGTTCAAGGGAATTTCCCGCGTGCAGAAGAATCCGCCCGAAAGCCGTGCCGCCAATTCGATCACATAAGGTTCGCCCTTGTGCACGACGATATCGCCCTTGACCGTGCCATCGGTGATGCCCATGGCGGCGGCGGCGCGGGCGACCAGCGCGCGCACTTTTTCCTGCGTTTCCGAATCGAGTTTGCTGGGCAGGTCGCCGCCATTCTCGATGAAGAAGGGCGCGTAACGTTCGAGATATTCGTAATTGCGATCGGAGAAGCCCGGCGTATAGCAGCGCCCGCCGCTGACGATGGATTCCGTGGAGACTTGCGGGCCGGGGAGATATTGCTCCACCATCACCCGTTCGCTGGGCGAATAGGAGCGGGCCAGAAGGAAGACCTTGGAAAGATCGGCGACTTGCGCAACGCGTTGCACGCCGCGGCTGCCGCGGCTGTCCACCGGCTTGATGACCAGATCCTGGCCCCGTTCGATGGCGATGCGCTGCAATTCCTGCAGGGTCGAGACTTCCTGGAACCAGGGGATGGCGACACCCGCGGAACGGAAGCATTTCTTCATCGCCAGCTTGTCGGTGGCCAGTTCTGCCACATGCACGGGAAGGCCGGGCAGGCGCAGGCGCTGCGCTACGGTCGCGGTGGTCACGGGCGCGTCGGCGGCGACGCAGAGCACGCCATCGATCTTGCGGATCTTGCGGCTGTAGCGTTCGGCGGCGGCGGCGGTTTCCGTCGGGCCATAGACATCGGCGATCAGGCAGGAATCGGCGAAGGCAAAGCCCGGCGCGTTGGGGTCCATGTCGGAAACGACCACATGCAGTCCCATCGCCTTGGCGCGCTTCGCCGCATCGGCGGCTTCGATGCCGCCGGACACGATGAGCAAAGTCTTGCCGCTATAGTCCATCAGAAATACTTATTCATTAGAAGTATAGGCCGCCATTGACGTTGAGGGTCTGTGCGGTGATGTAGGACGCTGCATCGCTGGCCAGAAACACCACGGCATCCGCGACTTCTTCCGGACTGCCCATGCGCTTCAGAAGAATATTCTCCGCTGCCTTCTGCACGCTGGCGGCAACAAGGCCGCCCGCCGCCATCTCGGACGCAATCATGCCGGCTGCCACCACATTGGAGCGTACGTTATATTGGGCGCCGAAGCGGGCGATCACCTGGGACAGGGAAATCAGGCCCGCCTTGGACGCGGCGTAATGCGCGGTGCGCGGACCGCCATATTGGCCGCTGACCGAGCCGATATGCACCATCGCGCCGCCGCCGCTTTTCTTCAGCAGGGGAAGGAAAATCTGTGCGGCCAGGAACGGGCCTTTGAGATTGGCGCCCAGGACGGCATCCCAGTCCGTATCGGCAATCTGGTCGAAATCGGTGGGTTTGTTGATGCCGGCATTGTTGACCAGGATCGAAACCGGTCCGAACGCGTCGGTCACCCTTGCTGCCGCTTCCACCTGGGCGCGCTTGGTGACGTCCATCTGCACGGCACGGGCGCGCCGGCCCCGGGCCTTGATGGCGTTCACCACCGCATCGGCTTCCGCCATCTTTTCGCGGTAGGTGATCAGGACATCCGCGCCCGCTTCGCCAAGGCCCAGCGCGATGGCGCGGCCGATGCCACGGCTGCCGCCGGTAACGACGGCGCATTTTCCTTGCAATGAGAATCGGCTCATTTCTTTTTCCGGGCCAGCACGCGGCGCGCTGCGTCGACAATGAAGGGTGCGGAGATACCGAAATGATGCGCCAGCTCTTCCGGCTCGCCGGAGGCGCCGAACGTGTCACGCACGGCGACGAATTCGACCGGACAGGGCGAAGTGGCAGCCAAGGCTTCGGCGACCGCGCCGCCGAGGCCGCCATGAATATTGTGATCTTCCGCCGTGACGATGGCGCCGGTTTCCAGCGCGCAGCGCGACAGTAAATCCGCGTCGATGGGCTTGACGGTTGGCATATTGACCACGCGGGCGGCAATGCCGTCATCCGCAAGTGTGTTCGCGGCGTCGAGGGCGCGCGCCACTTCCGCGCCGCACGCGACAATGGTGAGGTCGTGGCCGTCGCGCAGGATCTGGCCCTTGCCGATTTCGAATGTGTGGTCGTCGCCGAACAGCCGCGGGCAGGGGCTGCGGCCGGTACGCATATAGACCGGTCCGTCGAATTCCAGGATGGCGCGGGTGGCCAGCGCCATTTCGGTGGGATCGGCGGGCGAGATCACGGTCATGCCGGGAATGGCGCGGAACGCCGCCAGATCTTCCAGCGCCTGGGCTGAGCCGCCATCGGGCCCGACATCCAAGCCGGGATGGCTGGCGACGATCTTGGCATTGCGCTGTGCGTAGCAAAGCGACAGCCGCGCCTGCTCGATGGCGCGCAGGCAGAAGACGGCGAAAGTGGTGACGACGGGAAGAAGGCCAACCGCCGCCATGCCGCCCGCCGCTGCCATCATGTTCTGCTCGGCGATGCCGAACTGGATCAGGCGGTCGGGATGGCTTTTGCGGAAATGATGCACGCCGGTGCCGCCGGCAATGTCGGCATCCAGCACCACCAGCCTGGGAAATTCGTCGCCCAGCGCGGAAAGCGTTTTGCCGAAGGCTTCGCGCAGGGAATCGCTGTTGGCGATCAGGGCTGGGTTAGACATGGAGGAGGCTTTCGATGGTCGCGGGGTCCGCGCCCAGCGCGGTCAGGGCTTCTTCGGTCTGGGCGGGGGTCAGCTTCACGCTGCCATGCCAGGTGGGAATATTTTCCATAGTGGGAACGCCCTTGCCTTTGATGGTGTGGGCGATGATCACCGAAGGCTTGCCGTGCGTGACGCCGGCCTGGCGCAGCGCGTCCAGGATCGCGGGAATGTCATGACCGTCGATCTCGGAAACGGCCCAGCCAAAGGCGCGCCATTTGTCCGCCAGCGGCTCCAACCGCATGATCGCGTCATTGCTGTTGTCGCTTTGCAGCTTGTTGTAGTCGATCACGGCGCAGAGATTGTCGAGCTTGTGGTGCGCCGCCGACATCGCCGCTTCCCAGACCTCACCTTCCTGCAATTCGCCGTCGCCCAGCATGGTATAGACGCGGGCGGGAATCTTCTGAAGACGCAGGCCGATCGCCATGCCGATAGCAACCGAAATGCCCTGGCCCAGCGAGCCGGTGGACGTTTCCACCCAGGGCAGATCGAGCACATGAGGATGGCCCTGAAACGGGCTGTTCAGCTTGCGCAGGCTGAGCGCCGCCTTGGGGTCGCAAAAGCCGAAATGCGCACCCGTCGCATACAGCGCGGGCGCGGCATGGCCTTTGGACAGCACAAACCGGTCGCGGGTGGGTTCATGGATCGCGTTCGGCCAGACATTCATTTCCGCGCCATAGAGACAGGCGAAGAGATCGGCCGACGACAGCGCGCCACCCGGATGTCCCGAACCGGCGTGAAAGATGGACGCCACGGAATGACAGCGAATGAAGCGCGCCGCCTCGATCAATTTCTCGATCAGCGCGGCGGACGAACCGGCCTTGTCGGCGACTACGAGCTTGTGCTGATTCATGTCAGGCGGCCTTGGCAAGGCGCGCACGCGCCAGAAGATCGGCATAGAGGATGATGCGAGCTTTTGGCGCCAGGCGGCGCACCTCTGCCGTGATTTCATCGGCAAAACCGCGCGACATCACCACCACCACATCCGCCATCGATCCGGTCAAGGCATCCGGTGGGCTGAGCCGCACGCCGTGGCGCGAATCCATATGCTGAATGAGATGCGCATCGATCAGATGTGTGAGCATGCCGGGATCGAAACCGCCAACCCGAACCAGGGAGTCGAACAGCCGTCCAGCGCCCCACAGCACCACGCGCTGAGTCTTGAGGCTTTCCAGTTCGCGCGCGGCGCCCGCCAGGGCAGCACAGTTCGCTGACCGGGTCGCGATATAGGAGGCGACCAGATTGAGCGCGCGGATCGCTTCGGCGGGATCGGGCGCAATGGCGGAGGCCGCTGCCTTTCGCGCCACAAACAGGAGATTGATGCGGTCGCTGGGATCGGGATGTTCGATGATCTCAAAGCCCGCGGCCTCGATCATCCGGCCCAGCATGGCTTCGGAGAAATGATAGAGATGCTTGTCGATGAACCATTCTTCCAGAATGTCGTCGCCGCCGATCAGCGCCAGATTGGGCGCATCCAGAACCAGCAGTCCGCCCGGCTTCAGCACGCGGGCATGATCCTTCAGACTGGCGAAAGGATGCGCCAGATGTTCGATGGTGTGGCAGGAATGAACGATGTTGAAGCTGGCATCGGCCAGTTTTGTGTTCTCGATGCGCGACCAGATCAGTTCGGTGCGCGGCAGATTTCCGCAAGATCCGGCATAGCGTTCATCGGGCTCGACCGCGGTGATCTGCGCCTTTGGCGCGGCGTCCAGGAATGCGGCCGCGAAGCGCCCGCGATTGGAACCGACATCCAGCAGCGTGATCGCCTGTTCAAGATCGGTGTGACGCGCCAGCGCATCCATTGCCGCCTGGGTGCGAAAACCTTTGCCGTAGCGGACATTGCCCCAATCGGCACCGCCGGAAACGGCGGCGGCGTGACGTTTCTCTGTCCGGTCGATGCGCGGCGCGCTCTGCACCAGACCGCAGGCGCGGCAGATATAGACCTTCAGGCCCCGGCTCGAGCCTTCGGGCTGGTAGGCGAAGGCGAGAGAATCCTTGCCGCAGAAATCGCAGGACGGCAGTTCGGCATGCATGGAAGGATCCGGTGAAGATTCCGGTAACCATGATCGACTGGCAGCGTTAAAAATCTAATAATTGACCAGATATTCCGGCCTGCCGGCATAGCCCAACCGGTCCAGCATCTCGCCTGCAATCGCCTCGAATTGCGCGCGCTGCCCTGCTTCCAGCAACCGGTCTTCCGGCCGGTTCACATTGTGGGGGCGGGCGAAGATGCCGAAGGCTTCATCGCGATAGGGCAGATCGAGGAACTCATAAAGCCCACGCACCTCAGACGGCGAGACCCGAAGGTCTTCCAATCGTGCGAACAGCGTTCGTTCTGTGGGAAGGTGGGACAATTCCGCCAGAATGACCCGGTTCACTTCGGCCCAATGCCAGCAGATGCGCTCGAATTGCGAAAAGCGGCGGAAGGACACGGCGTCGGCGCTATCCGGGCGGGGGGCTGGCCACCAGTATTTCTTCTCGGGCGGCGGCGCGGGATGGGCGAACGGATCGTCCAGGTGCGCCTGCAGGATGGCGGTCGAACGGTCGTCGTAGCACTCGTCCGCCAGCTTGTGGAAATAGGAACTGGCAACTTTGCGTCCGTCGCGTACCAGATGGACGAAGCGCGCATCGGGAAAGGCCGCGGCAAGATCGGGAATGAGCCACGACAATTTGTTCGACGAGTCGCCCCAATGCGCAGCGTCGCTGTAACGGACCGCGCCGCCATAGGTTTCACCGATCTGGCGCGCAGTTTCCGCCGCGTCGATAAGGCCGAGATGGCGGCGCACGGCCAAGGGTTGGGTAATCTGCACCATGTATTCGTGATGCATCTCCACGCCCGGCACCGTCGAAAGCGCCTTGTGCAGCATCGCCGTGCCCGAGCGGCCGGATGAGACGATGAAGAAGGGCTGCGCGCTCATGGCTTGACGGCGATAACGACCGCTTCGCGGCCAAGCCCGGCCTGTGCCAGCGCGCGATAGAAGGCACGCCGCGTTTCTCCCAGGCCTGCGGCCTCGAACGCCAGATCGAACTTCTTGCGGCGATTGTGACAGGCGCGGCCCAGCACATCGTCGCCGATATAATTCTCGCCCATCATCAGAAAGGCTTCCATCGGGAAACTCGTCGTGCGCGCGCTGGGCACGAAGCCCTGCCGGTCCAGCAGCGCGGACAGCGAATCGAAATCGAAATAGTTGAGATGATGCGGCGGTGCGACCCACCAGTCATTCGTCCCCGCCGCCGTCATGCCCGCGATCTGCAGAGGCGAGAAATCGTTGGGAACATTGATGCAGATGACACCGCCGGATTCCAGCATGCCATGGGCAAGCGCGATCAGGTGTGTGGGGTCCGGAATATGTTCCAGCACATTGTTGAGATGGATGACATCGAATCTGCCCAGGGTTGGTGCGCTGGCGCCGTTGAAGAATCCTTCGATGACTTCGGCGCCCAGGCCGCGCGCATGGGCCGCCGCCTGGCGCGATGGCTCGATGCCGTGTGCCAGCCAGCCGCGCCGCATCGCGGTCTCCAGAAAAAAGCCGGGACCGCAGCCGATATCCAGAAGACGGCGCCGGTCCGGCGGCAGGAGATGTTCGAAAATTTCCAGCCGGTCGGTCTGCGCCAATTGTGCCCAGGTCTGGTCTTCGCCGGCGCGCACCAGAAAAGTCGGCTTCTCGCTGGCGTAATAATCTTCGCGATAGGCGCGCTCCATGTCCTCGGCGCGCGGCAACGGCAGCGCATGCTTGAAGCCGCAGGCTTCACATTCGATGATGTCGTGACCCGGCCGCGCCGCCACGCGGCGCCCGCGATGCGCGCCATCGCTAAGGAAATCTTTTGCAGCAGGATGGCTCATGCGATCTCGCGCGGATTGTTAACCGCTTCTTAGCCATACGCTCTTTAGAAATGGTTAAATGAAGACTCACCATTGCGCGCCGGTCTTTATCGCCGAGGCTTCCAGCAACCACGGCCGCGATATCGGGCGCGCCAAGGCATTTGTCGACGCGGCAGCGGAAGCGGGCTGCGACGCGGTCAAATTCCAGCTCTTCAAGATCGATCGCATGTTCGCGCCGGAGATTCTGGCGCAAAGCCCCAAGCACCGGGCCCGGCAGGAATGGGAACTACCGCTTTCCCACCTTCCCCGCATTGCCGAACATTGTTCGGCGCGGAAAATCCAGTTTTCCTGCACACCCTTCTATCGGGAAGCGGTGGCCGAACTGGCGCCTTTCGTCGATTTCTACAAGGTCGCGTCCTACGAGCTGCTGGTGACCGACCTGCTCAAGGCCTGCGCCCAGACCGGAAAGCCGGTGGTGCTGTCCACCGGCATGGCCACCATCGATGAAATCCTGAATGCTGCGCGCATCTTGCGCGAGGCCGGCGCGCGCGATGTCACGTTGCTCCATTGCGTATCGGCCTATCCGACGCCCGCTTCGGAAGCCAATCTCTCCGCCATCGAAACCATTCGCAGCACGACCGGGCTTCCCACCGGCTGGTCCGATCACACACGCCGCCCGGCGGTGATCGAACGCGCCGTGCATCATTGGGGCGCGCGCGTCGTGGAATTCCATCTCGATCTTGATGGCAAAGGGGCCGAATATGCGGCGGGCCATTGCTGGCTGCCGCACGAAATCGCGCCCGTGATCGCGCGTATCCGCGAAAGTCTTGTCGCCGACGGCAGCGGTTTCAAGGAGCCGCAGCCGTCCGAAAAATCCGACCGCGAATGGCGCGCCGATCCCGTCGACGGCATGCGGCCGCTGAAGCATGTGCGTGAAAGTTATCGGGGCGAAGCTGCGTGACTTTTATGATGGCCCCCTCCGGTCTTCGCTGGCTCGAGAGCCAGCTACGACCACCTCCCCCATCAGCG
>CAYWWT010000057.1:0-12380 GCA_964461855.1 uncultured Rhizobium sp.
GCGGTAACGGGCCTAGCGTTGGCCTCTCAGCTGCCCGTTCTAGCTAGGGAGGTGGGTACCGGTTATTTCGGTCCAATCCCGTCGTTGAGGCTAAGGTCCCTCGAATTTTTCGTCTCCGAGGGCATTCCCGGGCATCCAATAGGATTTCGAGGCATCCAAGACAAAATTATGGCCTGGACACATTTAAGCTTCCCTGCTCGACAAGTGATTGAATTTTGGCCCCCGATCAGAAGTCAGGAAGATCGACGATTGTGGTTATACGGAGCAGGACGAGCCTGAAAATGACTGACCCCGGATCGCGAGCACAAGTGCTGGCAAAAGCAGTCGAGCGAGTTGGCGATATGTTGCAGTTATCCGCGAACGCTTTGAACAAAATTATCGAAATCCCGGAAAATGCCGTCTCCGCGGCAAGTATCGCTGATGCTCTGGTGAAATCTGGAGAGAAGTCTCTGAAGAGGGCCGAGCAGATTATTTTGCTTTATCGATCGCTCAGCTCGGTCTTTGCGGGCGATGATAGCAAGGCTGCGAGATGGCTCAGGGAGAAAAATTCTACCCTGGGTGGGGCGCCCGCCGACCTTATTCAAACTTCCGAAGGCCTAGAGGTAGTTCTGAATTATCTGATAGGGCGGTCCCAGCTTGCCTGAGCTTTTCCTGGCCAAGACCAAATTTCATCAGCACGCAGGTGATCAAATTTACTAAGTCGCATGGATTGGTTTCTGAACGCGTCAGATTTCAGAACTTTTCCCTATTCGCGCGTGGCAATTCGGCGGGCAGGCGCTTTTCACACAGAGCCTAGAAGCTTTCGGCAGCAGTAGCGCAGCGCTGAAGCCGATTCCGTTCGACGCGGATGTCAGCCATTGGATGGCGCTGGATTTCAGCAGCTATAATATTTCCGTTCAGGCGGGTGATCAGTTCGCCTTGCTCGTCGATCTGCAATCGAACTTCAACGTCGGCTGGAGTGCGGCTGCCGGCGATACTTATGCGGGAGGATATTTCTTCGGCACCACCAATCTTTCGGATCAGGCGATCTCCGCTGGCCGGAGCGGCGATATGGAATTTGCGACCTATGTCGCGTCGGCTGTGCCGGAGCCGGGCGCGTGGGCGATGCTGATGGCGGGTTTCGGGTTGACAGGCCTGGCGATGCGCAAGCGCAAATCCCGCGTGGCGATCGCGGCCTGACGAAAGCGCGGTATCAGGGCCGTATCACGCGGCGCAGGCTGGTGCAGAGCAGGCTGCGGCGAGCGAAGCGCAGGCGCCAACCTGAACGACGCTCGTCTTCGCGCGTTTCAGAAAGAGCACCCACTGGCGTGATCCCGCAGGGCCATTTTGGCTTCGCGCTTGCTAAACGCTGCCCGAAATTGATACCAATTTTGGCCGCAAACCGTCTGGAGAGCGAATATCCGTAGAAAATGGGTCTGGGCCGTGATCGCCGCAACGAACCTGTTGCTTGATAGCGGTGTTGGTGCGGGCGCTCAGCCGAAAGTTCCGTTCAAATACGCACCGCCACGCTGCGCACAGCCGCGGTTCAATGTTTTGCCGCAGGCGCAAGATTCGCAGGCTCCGGATCAAGCCAAAGCCAGCTATTACGATTACGAGGTCCGGCAGTATAATCGCGAGGTTGAAGCGTATAGCCGATGCATCAAGAATTATGTTGCAAAGGCCAATCGTGACGTGAAGCAGATTCAGGACAATGCGGCCGCGGAAGCAAAACGCATTACGGATGCCGCGAATTCGTCGGTTGCTGTCATTCGCTCCCAAATCCGCAAGGCGGCCGCCAGTGCTCGAAAGCTATCGGGCAAGCCGACAGGCGATGCTCGAGGGAGCGCCCGTCCGGACGGCGCGCGTTGACGCCAGGGCTATCGTGAAACGGCTTCTGCATAAGAACGTGAAAGTGAAGAAAGGCGCCCATGGCCTGGGGCTGTTTGCGACCGGTGCGATCGAGAAAGGCGATATAGTCGCCGAATATTGGGGCCCTATCGTCACCGAGGAAGAGGTCCTTCGAAGCCGCGGCAAGTATTTTTTCCAACTATCGAACAATCTTGCGATCAATGGAAAATACCGCAGCAACGCGGCGCGCTACATAAATCACTCTTGCAAGCCAAACTGCGAGCCCGTTGAAACAAGCAAGCAACGCGTTTTCATTTATGCGAAGCGAGCCATAAAACCCGGCGAAGAACTGGGGTACGATTACGGCAAAGAATATTGGGACGAGTACATAAAGCCGATCGGCTGCAGGTGCGGCTGCGGCGGGAGCGGCCCGAAGCGCTGGCACAAAACCGCCAGAGCGTGACGGATCAGCCGCTCCAAGGGCGGGGCGAAAGGACAGAGCTGTACTGTAATCTTATCGGTGCAGGCTAAGCGCGCTGCATAGCCCGCCGAATGCTCGCATAGGTCAGACCGCGACGCGCGATGCGCAGACGTTGCCCGAGCCGATGACGGGTATAGACCATACGAACGCGAGCAAGTTCACGCAGCTTATGACGCTCGTGATAAAAGCCGTAAGCCGCGACCGACAATCCGAAGGTCAAAAAGATCAGCATCATCGCCAGCGGCGTTTCGCTTTGCGGCGGGGTCGCGGGAACAGCGGCCACAACCGGATGGCCATCACGGACCATCAGGGTCACGCCCAGGAAGAGGGCGGCCAGGAATAATGCGGCTTTATCTGCCAGCCGGTAAGTCCGGCGCTGTTTGCGCATCCAGAACCCCGTCAAATCGACAACGATTCAACGCTAGGCCCTTGAATCCGCTTTGTCATTAGAAATGTGGCGGAACTTTGAAAATTATGGCGGAACTTGGGCAGTGTGATTTTTATGCCTTCGCGGATGCAATATGATCCGTAGGCAGACGGAAATTCTTTTCGTTAAGAACGGAAATGCGCCGCAAAGGCGGAAAAATTCCAGCAGCGCCGGATTTCAGAAGATTCATATGACGGCGGCGGTGCGCTTGCAGGGCGGAGGTTAACCAGCATCCCAGGATTTTGCCGCGCTTAGAGCCAGCGACGAACGCGGGCTTGATAGTCGCGATAGGGCTGGCCGAATTTGCGGTCGAGATAAATCTCTTCGCGCGCGATGACGCCGAAGCGCAGCACAAGAAACATCACGACCAGGGCTGCAAAGAACCAAAGGCTGTTGAAGACGAGTGCGAAGCCGCAAAGGGCCAGAAGGATCGCGACATAGATGGGATTGCGGCTGTAGGCGAAGGGCCCGGTCGAGACGATGGCGGTTGCGGCCTGGCTGGTGAGGATATTGGTGCGGGCTTTGCGGAAAGTCTGCGCCGCCCAGCGCACCAGGAGAAGTGCGATGAGGAGTACGACCAGCCCCGCTTCGATGCCGATCGTGGACCCCGCCAGAAACGGCAAGGGATAAAGCCAGTTCAGCACCAGGGCGGCAGCGATGAGAATGGCAAGCGCGATGGGCGGGTGTATGACGACACCGGGCGCGTCTTTTGCTTCTGTCATGGGTGGGCCTCTCCAGGGGCGGTCTTGCGATAGAAAAACCGCAAAAGCGACAGGCTGGCCAGGGCGGCCAGGAAGCACCAAGTTGAGATGAAGTTCTGGTGGAAAGCCAGAGCCGAAACGATCAGGCCCGCGACCAGGAACATGCCGAAGCGCCGTAGAGCGGGGCTGGACGAGATCAGCGGCGGCGCGCAGACGCAGATTATATAAAGCAGAGCCAGGACCAGCGAGGCCGGGCGATTGTTGGCGTAGGTGAGAAGCGGCCCCACCGGCCAGGCGCGATAGGGATGCGCCAGGAGCGTGCCGGCATAATCGACCGCCACGCCGATGCTGACGGGCAAGAGCACCAGGACCAGGAAACGGCGCCGCGGATCGGGCTCGACCAAGCTGACAGCGGCTGGGATCAGAAGCGGCCAGACCGTCAGCGCGATAAACATAAAAAGATTGGCCCAGCCCAGGCCCTGTTCGCGCCCCAGGGGTACGGCCAGCCAGAGCGCGCCCTCGATAGCCTGCATGCCTGCGAAGACCAGCGGGACCAGAGCCAGCGGCAGATCCGCAGGGCGACGCGTTTTGAAAAGCGCGGCCAGACCAGCGACGCCCAAAAGCGCGGCGGCGGCGAAGCTGATGACCGCGGAGACGCTCATGCGCGCTTACGTTTCGCGGACAAGCGCGAGGTGGAAACCGCGATAGCGCTTTTTCAATGCCATGCGGACCACGATCGGCCACCAGATCAGCATGACGATGGCGCCCATGGCGGCGTTGATCTGGCTGCCCAACACAACATGGAAGCCATAGGCCAGGGCCAGATTGATGACGAGGCCAAGCACGAAGCCGATCACGATGCCGCCGGCGAGGCCGCGCCAAAACAGAAGCCAGGCAACCCGAAAAATGTTTTCCCACAACAAATCGCTGCCTGACACGAGATCACCCCAATTGGAACCAAGGATCGCATTTTGCTGAGGCCGCCGAAGGCTTGTCCAGCGGATAGTACCCTGGCCGGCGAGGCAGCAAAGGTTCGCGCAGTTTAGGGAGGTAAAAATGGGAACACCACGTAAAAAGCCCTCTAACCCTTTGAAGCGAGTGCTGAGGGGCGCTTCGCCGGCGAAGATAAACCCCAGATCGAAAGCTCAGAAGCAACTTCCGAGAGAAAGGTTCGCCTCAGCTCTATCTACCGAGATGGTTAAACATGGGGATAGTCACCTCACACTGATAGATGCAGTCAAATTGGAGGGCGAGCCGCACGCCCGCATGATTTTGAAGCATTGGCGCAACGGAAAAACGGTTCCGCGCTGGAAAGGAAGTTTCGATCTATTGAGTAGGATCGAAGTGCATTATGGGCTGCCCAAAGACCATTTGAAAGACATGCTGCGATGCCAGACGCCAGCGAAGCTCGCTGAAAAAGCGGTAAATGCCGCTCAAAGACACCTTGTAAGGTGGCATCTGCCTGAGGATTTTGATCGCCGGTCAGTGGAGCAGCGGGCTGAAATATTGGAGTGGATCAACCGCAACGTACTGACTGGTACGACCGATTTCGGCAAATATGTCAGGCGCACCGCGAAAAAACGATTTCGCCTTCGATTTGCTTTGTTGGGCGGCGTCCCCATCAAAGGAAAGTGCATTGACCGCTATCGGTTTAACGCCGGTTCTGAATATGGCGCACCCATAGATGGAATACTAGATCCGAGCTCAGAAGTCCCGCAACACCTCATCGAAGAATTAGACGATTTAGTAAAGTTCAAGCGAACGACCCTCGCGACGTTCGGATATCAACGATACGCCGGATGGAGTGCTTATACTGCTGAGTTACGGGCAAATACTTACGGTCGGTTCTTTGGTGCCATATTGGCATCTCCGCGATCGGAAATTGCCGGCCTTGGAGTACCTCGCTCACATATAACAATGGCTCTGATGGCATTCCCCGCGGTATGGGATTGGTTTTTGCGTTGGGCCGAAAAGCGTAGGGGGTTTTACACGAAGTACGAATTCAACACGCTGACGGATGTTGCCTCCTTGCTTCGGGAGAACACTGGATGGATACGCCAACATCCGGAACTAGCTCTCAGACTGGCACCTATTCCCGGCATCATTACTAGAGCAGATATTCGGAAGGCGCGAAAAGATTGGGGAGGCTGCTGCGCAACAACATTGGTGTTTCTTCGTTCAAAGCTTCGGGAATTGAGGCGAATTTATCGCCCGCATCGAGATCCTTTTGAACCAATCCTGCCTGTGCTGAATTCGGATGGCCCCCTTGCTCAATATCGAAAGATCGCGGATGAAATTCTGCGCCACATGCCCGATGAAAAGCAGGACCCCCTAAGGGCGGCAGAAGCTGTCAGAGACTATTTGATATTTCGATTTGGTATGCACCTCGGATTCCGTCAGCGGAATTTTCGGGAGTTGTTGCTCTGTATGCCTGGGCATAAAAAGCGAGGAGACCTGACTTTACGAGAAATGCGCCGTGGAGAAATCCGGTGGTCAGAGGTAGATAATGCATGGGAAGTGTTCGTTCCATCGCAGGCTTTTAAGAACTGGGATTCGTTTTTCTTCAAACACCGAGCGTTTCGACATCTGTTGCCTGATCTAGAAAATCTCTATTTCTGGATAGACGTATATATCAATCGTCACAGATCCGTCCTTCTGCGAGGAAGCTCCGACCCCGGTACTTTCTTTGTGCGGAAAATGCGGCGTAAGACGACCACCACTTCAATGGACATGGCTGCCTTCTATTTCGTGTGGCGCGACGTGATTGCAAGGTTCGGTATTTACAATCCATACACTAAGCGCGGCGCTATCGAGGGGATTTTGCCCCATGGGCCACACTCTGTCCGCGACGTTATTGCTACGCATGTTCTCAAACAGACCGCTTCCTACGATCTAGCGGCATTTGCTATTCAAGATACACCCGACATGGTGAAAACATATTATGGTCGGTTCCTTCCAGAAGAGAAGGTAGGGCTTGCCGCTAAAGTGTTAAACCGAGTGTGGGAGCCTTCCTGATGCTGGATGTTGCGCTGATGTCAGCACCTAACGCGTTAGGACGTTCATCAAGGCTGCTAGTCCGAACAAGCAGGCAGCCACACTAAGCTTGATGCTGATGTCTATCTTTAAGTTTCTCATAAGTCGCTCCACGTCCATCTGCCGCATTTAAAATATCAGCATTATCGGAGGGAACAACAACGAATGTTGTAAAAAACAACAATCGTTGCTAAAACAGGAAGGCGCTGCACTGCGACATCGGTATGGGCTGGACTTCGCTCTGAAACGGAGCGTCAGTGCGAGAGCACCGCCATGAGTCAAATTGATGCCCAAGCCCCGGCGTATCTTGAGCCGCATTTCCGTTGAGCCTGAAATCGAGCGACTGCAATCGTTGAACTTGGACGAGCTAAGGGATGCTTGGCGAGCCGCCTTTAAGAAGGAGTGCGGCGGGCTATCTCGAGATCTCCTTCTGAGGATGCTTGTCTGGAAAGTTCAAGAGAGGGCGTTCGGCGGCCATGATAAAGCGGCAAAAAAGGCTTTAGACCAATATGGGCGAACCGAAGGTAATTTAGGCGGGGATGATGGTCCGCGTCATGTTCGAGCGGGTTCCGTGTTGGTCCGTGAGTATCAGGGCATTCGCCATACGGTGACCGTGGCGGGCGGCGAGTTCCTCTGGCAGGAGAGGTCTTACCCCAATTTGTCGAAGATCGCTCGCGAGATTACTGGAGTTAGGTGGAACGGGCCTCGTTTCTTTGGTCTTCGACAGGCAAGGAAAGCTGGAGCACGGCCTACGGAGGTTCGGTTGTGACCAGCGGGAGACCCGTTCGCTGTGCCGTCTACACGCGCAAGTCTTCCGAACACAATTTGGATTTGGAATTCAACTCGCTGGATGCACAGCGCGAGGCTTGTGAGGCTTACATTAAGAGCCAGATTCATGAGGGCTGGATCCTGATCGCCGATCATTACGATGATGGCGGAATTTCGGGCGGATCTCTTAATCGGCCGGATCTACAACGCCTACTGTCAGACATCCAGGCCGGGAAAGTTGATATCGTGGTCGTCTACAAGGTCGATCGCCTTACCCGTTCGCTCACGGACTTTGCCAAGCTGGTCGAGCTATTCGACGCTCACCAGGCCTCTTTCGTTTCGATCACGCAAGCTTTCAACACGACCACCAGCATGGGTCGCTTGACCTTGAATATCCTTCTGTCCTTCGCCCAGTTTGAGAGAGAGGTAATCGGGGAGAGGGTTAGAGATAAGATCGCAGCTTCCAAGCGCAAGGGGCTTTGGATGGGCGGTAACTGTCCACTTGGCTTTAAGGTTCAGGACAAGAAACTGATAATAGACCCCGACGAAGCCGAGACGGTCCGGTTCATATTCCAGAGATATCTTGCACTTGGATCCGCTGGCTTGCTGCTTCAGGAGTTGCGAGACAAGAGGATTAAGACCAAAAAGCGGGAATGGGCCTCGGGTAAGGCGGTAGGTGGGGTTTGGTTCGGCAAGGGTGCTTTGATTTATCTGCTTAAGAACCGGGCCTATATCGGCCAGCTAACACATCGCGGCGAAATTTATTCTGCTGATCATCAGGCGATTTTAGAGTCAGACTTGTTTGAGGCGGTCCAAGCAAAGCTCCAGGCCAATGCGCACATCAGGAGGCAAAAACTTAAAGCTTCGCCTTATCTGCTGACAGGCCTCGTATTTGATAGTGCCGGCAACCGGATGTCGCCTAGTCATACCCTTAAAAAGGGGGTGCGGTACCGGTATTATGTTTCCCAAGGCGTGCTGCAGAGAAGGCCGACGGGCGAGATCGCTCGTATATCGGCGCCAGATTTGGAAGCAGTTGCCACGACTTTCGTTCACCAAAGGACGCCGGTGAAGCCTGGCGAGATAAGCCAAAGCCTCCAGCACCTCATCCGTCGGATCACGGTACGAACTGAAAACCTGGAAATCGAACTCCATGCGGTTGGTTCGAGCGAGCCGCAAGAACCCAGTCACCGGGTAAGCATCCCATGGCAGCCTAGGACAAAAAGATTGGAGAAGGGCGTTACACATGCGGCCTCCCAACCTGTTGGGTTCGATGCCAAAGCTCGTGTGTCACTTTTGGCCGCTGTAGGGCAAGCGCGTCGATGGCTAAATGAGTTAGTTGCCGGCGCTAGATTGTCTGATATCGCGTCCCGGGATGGACGAAGTGAGCGCCAAATACGAATACTGCTCAATTTGGCGTTCTTGCCGCCCAAGCAAGTCAAATCACTTTTGGACGGCTCGAGCACTGTCGACACGATAACTAATACAGCGCGAAATGTGCCGTTAGTGTGGCCCGAAGCGGCCTAACGTCCATTCAGTCTCTGAATGACTGCTTTTAGCTGAAAGGGGACCTCACTACGCGTTGAAAGTCGAAGCAATCGGGAACGGGACAAACTAACGGCCTCGGCCGCCTTCTTGAATTCCGGCTTTTCTCATCTTGTCGCCTATCGACACTCCTTTGATGAAGCACTGGGCGACAACGCGGTCATAAGATCTATGGCCAGCTTTGCATTGTGCCACCTGTCCCATAGCGATTTCTTGGAGAGCCGCCTTGGCTTTCGGCCCCTCGGGTGAGTGTAATTCAGGGGTGTAGAAATCCGCGACCGGATTTCGATCCAGGTGCTGGCGGAGGGTTTCTATGACGGGGCCGTCTTACCTTACTTTGTCGGAGATCGCTCGCGAGATCACCGAGAATTCGGCGGACTCGCTTCTTAGATTCGGCGGATTAGCTGGAGAATGTTTTACGGATCTGATTGTGACGGCGAGACGTGTTCGCTGAGCCTCGCTGAAAATCTCGGTTCGTACGCAGTCGCTCGAACTGTTGGAACCTCGACATCAAATGTTGATAACGCGTCGAGTAATTCGCGGGCACAGCACCGCTTAAGGAAAGGGGTGTGCCCAGCTCTTAATTCATGTCGCGTTCACCCTTCGTCACTATACTCAAGCAGCGCCCTTTGGAGCATCACATGCGGTATTTTTTCGACGTTGACGGGAACGGCGTTGCTACGAAAGACAGCGGCGGTGTCGAATGTCCGGACGCAGCTATTATGCGACGGACCGCTTTTCGCATCCTTGCGGAAATTGCTTCCGATACCGCTCCGAGCAGCGACCAAGTGCATCTGACGATGCAGGTTCGCAATTTGGCGGGGCTTACTGTTTTTGAGGCAATTGTGCAGATGACGGGCAAGGCAGCCGCATAGTAATTGTCAATTTTTTTCTTGGTAGATTGTGGGTGACGGAATAATATTTGCTCGGCGTCCGGTGCTTCTTGCTTCAAATGCAACCCGAGAAACCTATGGAACTAAACGCAACCGCCTTTTTTGTTTCCAAGATCGCCTATCATACAAACCTGACTGCCGACGAACGCGCCGCTTTAGGTACTATTGCGGGAAAAGTTGAACATTTTGCCGCTCGGCGTAATGTGGTCCGGTCGGGTGACACAATACATTCGGCTTGCATCGTTGCCGAGGGCATTCTGGCGCGGACATTAGAAACCTCCGATGGGCGCCGCCAGATAACGGCATTTTATGTGCCGGGCGAAATGCCTGATCTTCATGCTCTCCTCATGGAAACGGCAACCTCCAACCTTTATGCCATCTCAGAAGCTAAAGTTGTGCAAATTGCTCGCCCCGCGGTTCGAGAGGCAGTTCGCCAATTTCCTATTTTAATGGAGGCACTTTGGCGCGAGGCAATTCTTGATACGAATATTGCGATGGAGTGGATGGCGAACATCGGCCAGCGGCAGGCAAAAGCTCGATTGGCCCACTTGTTCGCTGAGATGGCGGTCCGCACACACAGTGTAGCCACGAATGAATTTGACTACTCTTTCCCTCTTACGCAGTCCGACCTTGGTGAGGCGACCGGATTGTCCACGGTGCACATCAATCGCTCTTTACAAAGTCTTCGCGCTGAGAAGGTTTTGGACTTTTGCAAGGGGCGGGTTACTGTGCGCGATTGGGCTTTGCTGGTCAGGATTGCTGACTTCGACTCCGCGTATATGTCGGCGCAACCGCAACGCCTGATGAAATATCCGTCTGCTTGTCGTTCCAGCCCGATTATGCCGGGCGAAGTTACTCTTTCAGAGTCGCCAACAGCTGAGAAATATGGATCGGCGCTGGGGCTAGGTTGAAGGCCTCTGGTGTTGCTTTTGCGAACAGCACAGATGAGTCAAGATGAGTTTTCGGAATGGCGCGAAAGCCACCAATAACAAAATGCAGTACAGAGTTTCGCGTGTTAAAAATGCAGATCTCGAGATTGTTCTTTCTTACGGCATGTAGTCGGAAGCGAAGGTGCGTCGTGGAATCCCGGGTGGTTCGGCGGGCCGGTAGCCTAGGAAAGCCCCTCCGCATCCGAACTTGTTCCAAAAAAGATGCGCGAAAGTTCGTTTACCTCTGAGGGATTGAATTTTTCGGCCTATTGAGACGTGCGACGCTAACCGGGCTAGTGTCGCTGCTGCGCCTCAGGAGAATGCTGTCTTGGAGAGGAATGCTTTGATTGCGGTGCTGCGACTGCAATGCCGTGCGATTGTTTTGGCGGAGATAGTGAGGCGAGTGATCACGTCTGGTTTATTATCAAGCATTCAATATTTATTCTCTAAGACCTCGGACGCATTTGGCCGTAGCTCGCCATACCCTTTGTGTAAATTAACAAATGGCGACCATTGTTATTATTATGGCCGCAGTAATAATCTCTGGCGGTTCTTCTTTGCAATTTTATAACGAACGGAACCGCCTCTCGCTTTCGCAAGAGGCGGAACAGGGTGCTCGGGCTTAGTTCCGATACCAGTCTGCATGATTGCGGTCGTTCCATTGCGAATGGCCGCGATACCAGGACCGCGGGTGATGATAGGACTTCCAGTCCGAGGGATAGGTATAGCTTTGGCGATGGTGGTGACGGTCATAATAATGTCCGTTGCCGACCGAAATGCCAAGATCGCCGACCTGGATGCCAATAACGTCCTTGGCAATGGCGGGTGCCGCTGCAAACGGCGCGGCGGCCAGAAAGGCGGCCGCGAAGGAAACATTAAGAAAATTACGCATGAAATATTCCTTACCCATAATCAAATGCCGGTTGGGGGCACGTGTTGATCCAGGTGAAACGCCCTGGACGGACGCGGCGGAGGCCGCAACCCTTGGACGCATGAAGCAAACGCGTGGAGTCCGCTCGTGATCCATTTATTTAGTGAGAATCTTTGGCGCAGCTTTTTTGCCATGGATACGCCAGTCGGATCGCCATCTGGAATAGTGGGCCTCTGCCGAATTAGTACTAGATCGGCCTAGGCCGGCCTATCGCGAAGCGCCTGCTCGGGCGCAGATAGCGCCGGCCTTCATTTTCTGGTGAACCAACTCAACCAGGCATTTTGCAAATCGGCAGCTCAAATCAGTGAGCGGCGCTAGTGTCCTACAGCAAACTTCGAACGCCACAAACCGCTGTGGTAACGACTTCACAAGGACTCATCACCATTTTCGCGTCAACAGTAACTCGTTTGTGATTGTCGCAATTGCCGCGCTCGGCTCGCTGCATGGTGGCTCACCCCATCATCGGCATACTTCCTCGATAAGTTAGCTTGTCTTTGCTAACGTCTCGCAAAGCTCTTGTGGCGAGACGTTCCCATCACTATGTCCGGTGTCGGTAGTGATGTGATCATTGCCCAATAAGAAAAAGCCGATAGGCGTCAAGGTCGCGACGATGAATAGCCTTCGCTTCACCACCTACCAAAGGCGTGCCGGCCACAGCGCAGATCGCGTAGCCTCTCATGGCCGAAAACAGCAGCAAACCGCCTGCCACTTCGGTAATCAAGACGACTGCCAGGGACTGAAAGTGCTGCGGTGAGTAGCGTAATCCTTCCGCAGTCGATCTGAAGCAGAAAGTGCCATCATGTCCCCGCAGATTTCTTCTCGTTCCACGTCCGCCCCCGATTCCTTCC
>CAYWWT010000058.1:0-12349 GCA_964461855.1 uncultured Rhizobium sp.
AGCAAGATCAAGGATATCGCCAGCGCCGTGAAAGGCGCCGACAAACTGATCCTGGCGACTGACCCCGACCGCGAGGGCGAGGCAATTTCCTGGCATATCCTGGAAGTGCTGAAGCAGAAGCATGTCTTGGGCAAGATCCCGGTCGAACGGGTGGTCTTCAACGCGGTGACCAAGTCCGCGATCCTGGACGCCATCGCCCATCCCCGCGCGATCAACGAGGAATTGGTGGATGCCTATCTGGCGCGCCGGGCGCTGGACTATCTGGTGGGTTTCACCCTCTCCCCGGTGTTGTGGCGCAAGCTTCCCGGTGCCCGTTCCGCGGGCCGCGTCCAATCCGTCGCGCTGCGCCTGGTGGTGGAGCGGGAAACCGAGATCGAAGCGTTCAAGGCCCAGGAATATTGGAGTATCGACGCGCACGTCTCCACGAGCCACGGCGATTTCGGCGCGCGGCTGATCCAGCTTGACGGCAAAAAGCTGGAGAAATTGTCTCTCGGGAACGAAAACGAAGCCCGCCGCGCCGTCGCGGCCGTCGAGGCACAGAGCTTCACCATCGGCAGCGTCGAGGCGCGGCCGGTCAAGCGCAACCCTTCGCCGCCCTTCATCACATCCACCCTGCAGCAGGAAGCGTCGCGCAAGCTGGGTTTCGCTGCCAAGCGTACGATGCAGGTGGCGCAAGGACTTTACGAAGGCGTCGATATCGGCGGCGATACCGTCGGCCTGATCACCTATATGCGTACCGACGGCATCACCATGGTGCCGGAAGCGATTGCCGAAGCCCGCGACGTGATCGGCGGGAAATATGGCGCACGCTATGTGCCGCAAGCGCCGCGCGTTTATACCAGCAAGGCCAAGAACGCGCAGGAAGCACACGAAGCCATCCGGCCCACCAGCTTCGCCCGCACGCCGGACGACGTCTCACGCTATCTCGATGCCGACGCCGCCAGGCTTTATGAATTGATCTGGAAGCGCGCGGTCGCCAGCCAGATGGAATCGGCGGAACAGGAGCGCACCACCGTCGATGTGATCTCCGCCGACAAGCAGATCACCTTGCGCGCCACCGGCACTGTCACCCTTTTTGACGGTTTTCTGACGCTGTATCTGGAAGGCGAAGACGATACTTCCGATGAAGAAGGCTCCAAGCTTCCCAAGGTCGCGGCGGGCGACGCGAGCAAGGTCGACCAGGTCAACCCCGCCCAGCATTTCACCGAGCCGCCGCCGCGCTATTCCGAAGCCAGCCTCGTGCGCAAGCTGGAAGAACTGGGCATCGGCCGTCCCTCCACCTACGCCACCATCCTCTCGACCCTGCGCGACCGTGCCTATGTCCGCATGGATCGGAGCCGCTTCTATCCGGAAGACAAGGGCCGGCTGGTCACGACCTTCCTGAACAGTTTCTTCAAGCGCTATGTCGCATACGACTTCACTGCCGATCTGGAAGAGAAGCTGGATGAAGTTTCGGCCGGCGATCTGAATTGGAAGCAATTGCTGCGGGATTTCTGGAAGGATTTTTCCGCCGCGGTGGGTGAAACCAAGGATCTGAAAATCAGTCAGGTGATCGACGAACTCGATTCCGTGCTGAGCACCCACATCTTTCCGGCCGGAGAAGACGGCGTCGATCCGCGCAAATGCCCATCCTGCGCCGATGGCCGGCTCAATCTGAAGCTCGGCCGTTTCGGCGCCTTTGTCGGCTGTACCAATTATCCGGACTGTAAATTCACCCGCCAGATCGGCGCCAAGCCGGGCGAAGGCGATGCCGGGCCGCGCGAATTGGGCCTCTTCCCGGGCACCGATCAGCAGGTGACGGTCCGTTCCGGGCGCTTCGGTCCTTACGTGCAATTGGGCGAAGATAAAAAGCCCAAACGCGCGGGCCTGCCCAAAGGCACCGATCCATCCACCGTCGAACTGGCTTTGGCGGTCAAGCTTCTGTCCTTGCCGCGCGAAGTCGGTCTCCATCCCGAAGACGGCAAGATGATCACGGCGAATTTCGGCCGCTTCGGGCCCTATGTTGCGCATGACGGCAAATATGCGTCGCTGGAGTCGCCGGACGATGTCTTTGAAGTCGGGCTCAATCACGCCGTGACCATTTTGGCGGAAAAGAAAGCCAAGGGCGGCGGACGTCGCGGACCCCAGGCGCTGAAAGAACTCGGCCAGGACGCAAGCGGCAATGCCATCAAGGTGCTGAAAGGCCGTTACGGTCCCTATGTCAGTGATGGCGACATCAACGCCACCATTGCCGAAGGCACCGATCCGATGGACGTCACGCTCGAACAGGCCCTCGCCCTGATCGCGGACCGTGCGGCCAAGGGCGGCGGCAAGAAGAAAAAGAAAGCGGCGCCCAAGAAAGTAACGGCGAAAGCGGAAGCACCTGCCAAAAAAGCTTCCGCCAAAAAAACACCCGCCAAAAAGAAAACAACGGCCAAGGCAAAGAAAAAGCCCGAGCCCGTGGCGGACGCGTAATTGCCTCGCCGCGCCGCCAACGCCCCGCCGCTGGACAAAGCCCGCCTGCTCGCACTCATCGCCGACCATCCCGGCGCGACCAAGCGCGATCTGGCAAAGCTGACGGGACTGAAGGGTTCGGACCGCATCGTGTTGAAGCGGCTCTTGCGCGAACTTGAAGCCGAAGGCGCGATTGCAGGCAAAGCCAAGCGTGGATTGAACGCATCCGGTGCGCTTCCGGAAATCGCGATCCTGGAAGTCATCGGGACCGACAGCGATGGCGAGGTCCTGGCGCGTCCTCTCGCCTGGGAATCCGAAGCCGAACCGCCCGTGATTTACGTCGCGCCGCCAAAAAGCGGTGGTGCGCCGGGCAAAGGAAGCCGTGTTCTCGCGCGGCTGGAGAAGCGCGGCGAAAATTATGACGCCACCATTGTGCGCCGGCTGGAGAGCGAGGCCGGGCCCGAGCGCATTCTGGGGGTGCTGCGTGCCAGCGGCGATGACTTCCAGGTGATGCCGGTCGATCGCAAGGCGCGCGCCGAATATGCCCTGGACAAGGCCGATGCGAACGGGGCGAAGAACAACGAACTGGTCGTATGCGAACCCATCGGCCGCCGGGCTGCCGGATTTCCCCGGGTGCGGGTGGTCGAGCGCATCGGCAGCATGGACAGCCCGCGCACCATCAGTCTTATCGCCATTCATGCGCACGGGATTCCCACGGTCTTTCCGCAATCCGTTCTGGACGAAGCCCGCGCCGCCGCGCCTGCCGATCCGCGCGGTCGCACCGATTTGCGTGCCGTTCCGCTTGTCACCATCGACCCCGAAGATGCGCGCGATCACGACGATGCGGTTTGGGCGGGGCCCGACGAGGACGGCGCCAACAAGGGCGGCCATGTCGTGCTGGTCGCCATCGCCGATGTCGCTCATTATGTGACGCCGGGCTCCGCGCTCGACCGCGAAGCGGTGAAGCGCGGCAACAGCGCCTATTTCCCCGACCGCGTCGTGCCGATGTTGCCGGAAGAATTATCGGCCGATCTCTGCTCCTTGAAAGAAGGCGTCGACCGGCCCTGCCTGGCGGTCCGTATGGTCTTCGATGCCGAAGGCCGAAAGCGCGGCCACACCTTCCTGCGCGGAATCATGCGCTCGGCGGCGCGCCTGACCTATCAGCGCGCGCAAAGCGCATTCGAAGGCAAGCCGGATGCGGAGATGAATGCGACGGTGCGCAAGACGCTGGCCGATCTGTGGACGGCCTATAAGGCGCTCACCATCGCGCGGGAAAAACGCAGCCCCTTGGATCTCGATCTGCCGGAGCGGCGCATTCAGCTCGGCGCTGACGGCCATGTCGCCTCCATCGCGTTTCGCGAACGCCTGGAATCCATGCAGTTGATCGAGGAATGCATGGTGCTGGCCAATGTCGCGGCCGCCGAAGCGCTGGAAAAAGCCCGCACGCCCCTCATTTATCGCGTGCACGACACGCCTTCGCGGGAAAAGCTTTTCGCCTTCTCCGACTTCCTCCGTACCCTGAACATCAATTTCGCCAAGGGCCAGGTGATGCAGCCTGGCACCTTCAATCAGATTTTGACGCAGGCCCGCGGCACGCCACACGAAGCGGTGATGAATGACGTGGTGCTGCGAAGTCAGGCGCAGGCGATCTACGACGCCGCCAATATCGGGCATTTCGGACTGAATCTGGCGAAATATGCCCATTTCACGTCCCCGATCCGCCGCTATGCCGACCTCATCGTGCACCGCGCGCTGATCCGGGGACTGAATCTGGGCGGCGGCGATGGCCTGACCGACCACGAGATTCAGCAATTGCCACAGATCGCCCAGGCAATTTCCCAGAGCGAACGCCGCGCCATGGCGGCCGAGCGCGATTCCACAGATCGCTATGTCGCTGCTTTCATGCAGGACCGGGTCGGCGCGGTCTTCGAGGCGCGGATTACCGGTGTCACCAAGTTCGGCCTCTTCGTGCGCCTGAAGGAATCCGGCGCGGAAGGACTGTTGCCGGCCCGGTCCCTGGGCCTGGAATATTTCCGCTTCGACGAGCGCGCCCAGGCGATGCGGGGCGAGCGCAGCGGCACCGCCTAAGGTCTGGGCGATGTCATCCCGGTCAAGCTGATGGAAGCAGCCCCCGTCACGGGCGGCCTCAGGTTCGAGCTGGCGGATGGCGAGTCGCGTCCGGCCCGCACCCACCGGCCGGGGCCCTCCCGAAAGGGTCCGCGGACCAAGGAAAAGCGCCGCTTCAAGCCGAAAAAGCGTTGAATTTCAGGATTTTGAACTCTCCGGCTTGACAGCGGAGAGGCCTTCCCCCAAAAACCGCCCCTCTCTCGACGTTCTTCCCGGAGTTCGACCATGGCCAAGCCCACCACTGCCAAAATTCGCCTCAACAGCGAAGGCAAGACCGGCTTTTTCTATGTCGCCAAGAAGAACACCCGCACCATGACCGAGAAATTCTCGATCAAGAAATACGATCCGGTCCTGCGCAAACACGTCGAGTTCAAAGAAGGCAAGATCAAGTAAGCGATCCGCTTACGGCCTTTTCTCTCAAGCCACCGCCAATGCATCGCGCACCGCTTTCGCGGCTGCGGCTATGGCTTCATGCGCCTGCGGCAGCACCGTCTGCAGATAAATGAAGCAATGCACCATGTCGCCATAGTCCGCGACGGTGACCTTCACGCCCGCCTGGCGCAGCTTTTCGGCATAAGCCATGCCCTCGTCGTGCAAGGGATCATAGCCCCCCAAAAGGACGTAGGCTGGCGGAAGACCCGTGAAATCCTTTGCGCGAAGCGGTGAGATTTTGGGCGAACTTCTGTCGGCATCCTCCGGAATAACCTGACTATTATTCCACTCGATGGTCTGGCGATCCATGAAATAGCCGACCCCGAATTTTTCCATCGAAGCGAAATGGCCGGCCAGGTCGGTCGCCGGAAACATCAGAAGCTGGAAGGCGATAGCGACGCCCGTCTTGCGCATCGCCTGGGTCAGGCAGGCGGTCAGCAATCCGCCCGCGGAATCTCCACCCACCGCGATACGGCCTGCATCCACGCCCAAAGCACTGGCGTTCTCGAAGATCCAGGTCAGGGCCGCGGTGGCGTCCTCCAGCGGCGCCGGCCATTTGTGCTCGGGCGCCAGGCGATATTCGACGGCGATGACCCGAAAGCCGCCCTCATGCGCCAGAAGGCGACAGAGCCCGTCATGGGTATCCAGATCGCCCACGACGAAGCCACCGCCGTGAAAATAAACCAGAGCCGGCATGGCGGCGCTGCCTGCGGCAACCGGAGCATAGGATCTCGCGCGGATTGCGTCCCGCTCCGTCGGTATCTTGAAATTCTCGATCTTGCCGACCGGAACGTCCTTGGGTCCGACCATGTGCATCAGGCCCGCAAACCCCTTGCGGGAAGCCCCGAGCGGCATCTCCCACGGCCGGGGGCGCGGGATCGCCGCCGCCTGATCGAGAAAAGCCTTCACCAGCGGATCGAGCGGCATCTTGTCCTGAGGACGAATGAGGGATGATGCTAGCGCATCAAAGCCGAAGCGCACACCGGCTTTCTTCCCGACAGACGAACAGGATGGGTGGTTTAATGAATAGTCAAAGGCCTGTCGGGATTGATCTGGTGGCTGGCGATGTCGCCCAGCATGACCAAGAGCAGGAACCATAGATAGGCCCGTTCGCCTTCGCCTTCCGCCTCGAAGCTGACGACAGCGCGGTAGGCGTAATCGCAGGCATCCGCGCCATGCTCTTCGGCAAAGTCCGACGCCATCCGCAGAATTTCGACGGTGCTGGGAAGAGATTTTTCCCGCCGACCGTGACCGGACTTCGATACCAACATGCCAAGCCCCCCGAGGCCGAATGCCAGCAGACCACAGGATGTTTAGCGAATTGTTAACCCCCGGCTATTTCCATCTATTTGATATACTTGTGTGATTTAAAAGCGTCTAAGAACTACACTTTCACTTCGTAGTTCGATATATTCCCCCGCTCATTGTCGTATTTTTTTGAAGATCACCGAGATTTTACAGCATGCGCGGTAAAAGCATCCTCCTGGTCATAGGCGGCGGTATCGCAGCCTATAAATCCCTGGAACTCATCCGCCGCCTCGCCGAACGCGGCGTGACCAGCCGGGCGATCCTGACCGGGGCGGGCGCCGAATTCGTCACGCCCTTGTCCGTCGCCGCACTGACCGGAAACAAGGTCTTTTCCGAACTCTTCAATCTCACGAATGAAAGCGAGATGGGACATATCGAATTGTCCCGCGCCGCCGATCTTGTCGTGGTGGCGCCCGCGACAGCCGATCTGATGGGAAAGCTCGCTGCCGGCCTCGCCAACGATCTCGCCTCGACGACCTTGCTCGCGACCGACAAGCCGATCCTGATGGCGCCGGCGATGAATGTGCGGATGTGGCAAAGCCCGTCGGTCCAACGCAATCTCGCGACTTTAAAGCGCGACGGCGTTTTGTTCGCCGGGCCCAATGACGGCGAGATGGCGTGCGGCGAATTCGGTCCCGGGCGCATGGCCGAACCTCTCGAGATTATCGCCGCCATCGAAGCCGCGCTCGGCGCCCAGGGCGGCGCTTTAAGCGGCCTCAACGCATTGGTGACAGCGGGACCGACGCACGAGCCGCTCGATCCCATCCGGTTTCTCGCCAATCATTCGTCCGGCAAGCAAGGCTATGCCATCGCGAGCGCACTGGCGGCGGCCGGCGCGAATGTGACTTTGGTCTCCGGGCCGGTCGAAATTGTCCCGCCTTCTCATGTCAACCTGGTCAAAGTCCGCACCGCGCGCGAAATGCTGAAGGCTTGCGAAGCGCAACTGCCTGCCGATATCGCCGTGATGAGTGCCGCGGTCGCCGACTGGCGTCCGGAAATCGCGGCAAGCGGCAAGATCAAGAAAAATGACGATCATGCCGTACCGCAGATCCGCCTGGTGGAAAATCCCGACATCCTGGCCACGCTCGCGAAAGATGCGAACCGTCCTCGCCTTCTGATCGGCTTCGCTGCCGAGACGGATAATGTTCTTTCCCATGCGAGCGCCAAGCGATTGCGCAAAGGCGCCGACTGGATTCTCGCCAATGATGTATCCGCAGACAGCACCGGCCGTTCGGTGATGGGCGCGGATCGCAATCAGATCCATCTCATCACCGCCGAGACGCAGGAAAGCTGGCCGGAAATGTCGAAAGCCGACGCCGCTCGCCGCCTCGTCCAACACATCGTCCGGCATTTCCAGGAACGCAAAGCATGAAAATCGGATTGAAGCGCCTTGCCAACGGGCAAGATCTGGCCCTGCCGCATTATGCAACCGAGGGTGCTGCCGGCCTGGACCTTCTCGCCGCCATTGAAGGCGAGATCGATCTTCTGCCGGGTCAACGCGCCGCCATCCCCTGCGGTATCGCCATCGAATTGCCGCTCGGCGCCGAAGCGCAGGTGCGGCCGCGCTCGGGGCTTGCTCTCAATCATGGCGTTACCGTGCTGAACGCGCCCGGCACGATCGACAGTGATTATCGGGGAGAAATCAAAGCCATTCTCATCAACCATGGCGACGCGCCGTTCAGGATCACGCGGGGAATCAAAGTCGCCCAGATGGTGATCGCCCGCCACGAACAGGCTGAGATCGTGGAAAGCGACAGCCTGTCGGACAGCGTACGCGGCGCAGGCGGCTTTGGCTCAACCGGCATGACGGTGAAATCACGATGATGCTTCGCCTTTCCCGAAAGACTCTTCTGGCGCTGGAGGCGGTGATCGACATTGCCTTCAACGCCCGGCCTGAGCCGGTCCAAGCCAAGGAAATCACCGCTCGTCAGGGCGTGCCGCAGCGTTATCTGGAGCAGGTCATGCAGCAGCTGGTGCGCGCGGGCATTCTCAAAGGCGTGCGCGGCCCACGCGGGGGCTATCGCCTGGCGCGCGAGCGTCGCCGCATCTCGGTTGGCGATGTCGTGCGCGTGGCCGAAAGCATCGAGGATGGCGAGGAGGAGAAGATCCGCCCGCGGTCCGAACTCGGCGTGCGCATCGTCGCGCCCCTGATCCTGACTTTGCAGGACGACATCATGGCGCAGCTGGATGCGATCTCGATCGAGGATCTCTGCCAGCGCGCCCGCGCCCATGGCGTGGACATTGCCGGCGCTGCCGGTGCCGATTTCGCTATCTGAGGAGCCTTCATGTCCAAGCCCGGCCGCGGCCATATCTTCAACTCCATCACCGAGACCATCGGCGATACGCCGCTGGTGCGCATCCACCGCATGACCGAGGAGGCGGGGGTCAAGGCAGACGTCCTGCTCAAGCTGGAATTCTTCAATCCTCTCGCCTCGGTCAAGGACCGTATCGGCGTCGGCATGATCGAAGCCTTGGAGAAACAGGGTGCCATCACGCCCGGCAAATCCACCTTGGTCGAGCCCACCAGCGGCAATACGGGAATCGCGCTGGCGTTCGTCGCTGCCGCCAAGGGTTATCGCCTGATCCTGGTAATGCCGGAATCGATGTCGATCGAACGGCGCAAGATGCTGTCGATCATGGGCGCGGAGCTCGAGCTCACCGATTCCGCCAAGGGCATGAAGGGTGCCATTGCCCGCGCCCAGGAACTGGTCGCCCAGATTCCGGACGCAGTGATTCCGCAACAATTCGAGAATCCCGCCAACCCGGACATTCATCGCCGCACCACGGCGGAAGAAATCTGGAACGATACCGAAGGCAAAGTCGATATCGTGATCTCCGGCGTCGGCACTGGGGGCACCATCACCGGCGTCGGCCAGGTGTTGAAGGCGCGCAAGCCCTCCGTCCAGATGATCGCGCTTGAGCCGGAAGACAGCGCCGTTCTTTCGGGCGGTCCGGCCGGGCCGCACAAAATTCAAGGCCTGGGCGCGGGCTTTGTGCCGGGCATCCTGGACCGCAAGGTCATCGACGAGATCATCACCATTTCCAACGAAACCGCGCTCGAGACCGCGCGTCAGACCGCAAAACTTGAAGGCATTCCGGTTGGCATCTCATCGGGTGCCGCTGTCGCGGCGGCCTTGGAAGTGGGCGCGCGGCCCGGCAATGCGGGCAAGACCATCGTCGTGATCATTCCCTCTTTCGCGGAACGCTATCTCTCAACCGCGCTGTTCGAGGGTTTGTAGAATATCCGGACGGTCGGTGCAGATCGCATCCAGCTTCTCCGCGATCAACCGCGCCATCTCGGCGCTGTCGTTCACCGTCCAAGCCGCGACTTGAAGGCCTCGCTTGCGGGCTTGCGCGATCGCTGCGGGCGTGGCGTCGCGATGATGGGGAAACCAGCCATCGCCGCGCGCGGCCTTGATGAAATCAAGAACCGGAGCAGCGTCGCCTTCCAGCTTGTCGGTGGTGAACCAGCAACGGGCCTCCGGCGCGCGGCTTTTGATCCGTGCCAGGCCACGCCAGTCAAAACCGACAAATATCGTGCGGCCGAGGTCATTCCGCATGACGTCCAATGCCGCATCGGCTAATGCCACCGGGTCGGCCGATGCAGGATCGGTGGAGGATTTCAGCTCCACCAACAACTGAAATAATCGAGGTGATGACAGCGCGATCACATCGGCCAAGGACGGTATTTCAGCGCCATCCGCCGGTTCGAGGTCCGGATGCAGCCGGGCATAGTCGCTGGCCGGATCGGCGCGGCCCAGATCGAAAGCCTTCAGCTCCGCAAAACGAAGATCCTTGATCCGTGGGATCTCGCCTTTGAGCCAGAGGCCCTGTTTTCGGGCATAGGCCGGATTGAGATGGAAGTCGTGATGCACCACCACCACACCATCGGCGGTGAGTTGCACGTCCAGCTCTGCACCATCGCAGCCCAGCGCGATCGCATGACGAAAGGCTGGAAGCGTGTTTTCCGGCCTCAGGCCCGCCCCGCCTCTATGTGCGATATTCCAGGTCATGTTCTCCCGTCCGGCTGGAAACCTTATAGCGCGGAGACCCGAATAGCCGCGAGGGAGGAACGGCACGCATGCCCGCTTTGCGCCCTTTTGTCACTGAAATCCGGTAAAAGGAATTATGGACAGCAGTATCGACGTCGCCGATCCCGGACCTCGCATCACCGGGCACAGCACCTCTGCCTGGGCGGCGGAAGCGCGTGAGTTGCTGCGCCTGGCGATACCCATGGCTGCGACCCAGCTCGCCCAGATGATCATCCTGGCGACCGATACCGTCATGCTGGGCCATTTCAGCAAGGAAGCATTGGCGGCGGGCGCCATCGGAAACACGGTCTTCTTCTTCATCTGGCTGCTGGGGACCGGGCCGGTGTCGGCGGTGTCCCCCATGATCGCCCACGTCGTGGGGCGGCATTCTCTTAAACCGAAATCCGGTCGGGCCCGTGACCAGGGAGCGTCGGCCGGCGAAAGTGGGAGCCGATTTCGCGTCCGGCCGCGCGACCAGGGAGCGTCGGCCAGCGAAAGTGGGAGCCGGTTTCGCGTCCGGCCGCGCGACCACAGAGAAGTCCGCCTGGTGGTGCGGATGGGCCTTTGGTCAGTGATCCTGATGACGCCGCCTTTGCTCGCAGTGCTGTTCTTCACCCGCGAAATTCTCCTGGTGTTCCAGCAGGAGCCGAGGCTGGCAGCCGATGCAGGCGTCTATACCGCCGCGCTCGCCTTCGGCCTGCCCTGCTCGCTTGCCTTCCAGGTCCTGCGCAATTTCTCGACCTCACTCAGCCGCCCGGTGCCGCCCATGGTGGTGATGGGCCTGGCCATCCTGTTCAACGCGCTGGGCGACTACGCCCTGATCTTCGGGCATTTCGGACTGCCGAGGCTGGGATTGATGGGGGCCGGCCTCGCCAGCGCCTCTTCCAACCTTTTCACCCTCGTCGCGATGGGCGGGATCGCCCTTGGAATGCGAGAGCTGAAAGCCTATCGCGTGTTGCACCGCTTCGCGATTCCGCATTGGCGCTCTCTGGTCGAATTGTTCCATCTCGGCCTGCCGATCGGCGTGACCATGCTGTTCGAGGTCGCGCTGTTCAATGCCGCGACCCTGGCGATGGGCACCTTCGGCATCGTTGCGCTGGCGGCCCACCAAATCGCCATCACCATCCCGTCTCTTACGTTCATGGTGCCGCTCGGCATCGGCCTGGCGGGCACGGTGCGGGTCGGCCTGGCTGCGGGTGCGGGGGACATGTACGGCGCACGACGTGCCGGCTTCACGGCCATCGGCCTGGGCGGCATCTTCATGATCTGCGCCGCGATCATTCTGCTTCTATTTCCGCACAGCATTGCCATGCTGTGGCTGCCCGACACTGCTGACAATCGCGACGTTCTGGCCCTGGCCGTCACATTTCTGCATGTCGCAGCGGCTTTTCAACTGATGGACGGCCTGCAAGTCACCGCCTCGATGAGCCTTCGCGGATTGAAGGATGCGCGCGGACCGATGTGGGTGGCGGGCGCATCTTATTGGCTGGCCGGTGCGCCCATGTGCGCGCTGCTGGGTTTCGGCCTGGGCATGAAGGGCCTTGGCATCTGGCTTGGCCTGGCGTTCGGGCTTCTGGTCGCGGCGGTCCTTCTCACCACGCGCTTCGCGCTTCTGTCAAAACGCCCCGTGCCAGCGCCATAACAGCACCGCCGCGATCACGCCCAGGATCGCGACCAAGGCAATGCGCAGCGGCCGGCTCTTGCGATCCTGCTCCCGCGCGATCTCGCGCGCGCTGTCCGGATGCAGGCGCACACCGCCTTCCGCCACCATCTGCGAAAGCTGCTCGGCATTGTGGACCAGTTGAGGCAGATCTTCCGCCAGCTTGCCCAACGCGCTGACCCCTTCGGCCGCGCGCTGAAGCCGCGCTTCCGGTCCCATATTGTCGGAAACCCAACGCTCCGCCACCGGCCGCGCCGCGTCCCAGATATCGAAATCCGGATCGAGATTGCGCGCCACACCCTCCACCACCACCATGGTCTTTTGCAGCAGCACTAGTTGGGGCTGGGCCTGCATGTCG